>CAZKPP010000065.1:0-12304 GCA_964554665.1 uncultured Bacteroides sp. | reverse complement strand
AGCGATATAACCTCTCCAATATGCAGGCCTACGCATATCTGCGCCGTTTCACAGGTATAGATTTCCTTCTCGACTGCTATGCTGCCGAGCATACCTTATCTATTGATGATGCAGTTTCTGACCTCCAAGTCATTTGCCAACGGGAAGGAGGTAGGATATGATACGACTCTATCACGGCTCAAACGTAGCTATTGAGCAGATTGACCTATCACGCAGTAAGCGTGGCAAGGATTTCGGGCAGGGATTCTATCTCAATGCAAATCCCGATCAAGCTTTGGAGATGGCTGTTCGAACTACTCGATTTCTCAATGAAGGGATTCCTACTTTATCATGCTTTGAATTTGATGACGCTGAGGCTACAAAGAGCGGTCTGATAATAAAGATGTTTACTGACTACTCCGAGGAATGGGCAGAATTTGTTGTGATGAACCGAAAGAATAACTCCGATGTTCCGGCTCATCCTTATGATATTGTTATAGGACCTATTGCCGATGATACGGTTGGCGTTCAGATTCGCCGTTTCATAATGGGCTATTTGTCGGCATCAGCATTGGTTGAAGAACTGAGATTTAAGGGCGACCATGCTGTACAATACTTCTTCGGCACTCCAAAAGCCGTAAAATTCTTAAAACGCATCGAATTATGACACAAGACATACAGTTTCAAATAGAATGCCTTGCGGCAGAACTCGCTGAAATGCTTATGGCAGAATATGGCTGGGACATACACCGCGCCCTTGACGAGCTTTATTCATCGACCACTTTCGCAAAGCTCAACGACCCTGAATGTGGTCTCTATTATCAGGGTGCCGTCTATATCTTCCAATTCCTCAAATCCGAAATAGAGACTGGAAAAGTCGCATAAAGCAATTTTTATGAAGTTTAAACTTGAAAATCCGCCCCAGCAGTCCGCTGCCATACAAAGTGTGGTGCGGTATTTGCGGAAAATTTCGTAACTTTGCAGGGCTATGACTAAAAATCTGCTTTTTGATCTTGGCGGCGTAATTATGGACATCGAGCACGAGCGGGCCGTAAAGGCTTTTGCCGAGCTCGGCATGGCCGACGCCGACTCTTTTTTCGACCCCTACACGCAGCGCGGTCTCTTTCTGCAGCTTGAGCAGGGTCTTATCTCTGCCGAGGAGTTTCGCAATCAGGTGCGCCCGCTTTTTGCGCGCCCGGTGAGCGACGAGGAAATGGACCGCGCGCTCAACCGCTTTCTTGTCGGCATACCCGTCGAACGCCTCAACCGGCTTAAGCAGCTGCGCGAGCAGGGCCACGGCGTTTACCTGCTGAGCAACACCAACCCGATAATGTGGAACAGCTACATTGCCCAAGAGTTTGAAAAACTTGGCGGCACGGTCAACGACTATTTCGACGGCATCATAACTTCGTTTGAAGTAAAGGTTTGCAAGCCCGACCCCCGGATTTTCCAACTGGCCGCGGAGAAGTTTAATATCAACCCGGCGGAGACCACGTTTTACGACGACAGCGCCGCCAACTGCCGCGCCGCCTCAGAACTCGGCTTCCACACAGAGCATGTAACTGCCGAAAACTCTTTTTTGAAACTCACCGAGCAATGAGCATTAAAAAAGCGGCCGTGGTCGGCACCTTCGATGGCGTACACCTCGGCCATTGTTTTTTGCTGGAGTCGCTGCGCTCTCAGGCTGCCCGTCGCGGCCTGCAGCCTATGGTCGTGACCTTTGCCGACCATCCGCTCAAGCAAATAGCTCCCGACCGCGTGCCCCCAGGGCTCATGAGCGTTGAGCGACGCCGTTCGCTCCTTCAGGCCGAAGGGGTTGAAGTGGTAGTGCTCGACTTCAACAGCCGGCTGCGCTCGCTAACCGCAGCCCAGTTCCTTGAAATGCTCCATAACCGCTACGGCGTGGAACTTTTCTTGCTCGGATTCAACAATCGCATAGGTTCCGACCGCCTTGGAGCCGAAAACCTTGCCGGCAAAACCATTGGCGGCGTTGAGGTGCTCGCCGCCGACGAGCATCCGCAGCTATGCGTAAGCTCGTCGTTGGTACGTGCCGCCCTAAGCCGCGGCGACGTTGAAGAGGCCGCACAGATGCTCGGTCGCCCCTACTCCATTGAAGGGAAAATAGTTACAGGCAAACAGCTCGGGCGTACAATCGGCTTCCCCACCGCAAATCTCCTACCCGACCCCACAACCGCGATTCCCGCAGTTGGGGTCTATGCCGGAGAGATGCTTGGCTACCCGGCGGTTATCAACATTGGCCATCGGCCAACGGTTGAAGGGCGCAACGATGCCCCGCTGAGCATCGAAGCACACCTTATTGGCTTCAGCGGCGACCTTTACGGCCGCACGGCGGAGCTGACCTTCATCCGGCGCCTGCGTGGCGAAAAGCGCTTTGAGTCGCTCGACGCCCTCAAAACCCAAATCCAAAAAGACATTGACCATGCAAGAGATATTCTCAAGAGCTGAACTGCTGCTCGGCCCCGAAACCATGGAGAGGCTCGGGCGCTTGCGGGTGATAGTGTTCGGCGTAGGCGGCGTAGGCAGCTGGTGTGCCGAAGCCCTGGTGCGCACCGGCGTAGGAACGCTGACTCTGGTCGACATGGACACCGTGGCGCCCAGCAACGTAAACCGCCAGATGCCCGCAACCTCTGCAACCATTGGCGAGTCCAAAGTCGAAGCCATACGCCGCCGTTTGCTCGAAATCAACCCCGAAGCGAACATAACCGCCCGCTGCGAACGGTTCACCGCCGACTCGGCCGACACCTTTAACCTCGGCGACTACGACTGGGTTGTTGACGCCATCGACTCCGTAGCCGACAAAGCCGAACTGATTCTGCGCGCAACCTCCTTAGGCAGCTCAACGCGTCTGGTCAGCTCAATGGGCGCAGCGCGCAAAACCGACCCCTTGCGCGTTCGCGTTGATGAGTTCACAAAGGTTCGCGGCTGCCCACTGGCCGCAGCCTTGCGCTCGCGCTTCAAACGCCTGGGCATGCAGCCGCGCCGCAAGTTCCGCTGCGTCTACTCCGACGAAGTGCTCCCCGCACCCGCCTCCGGGCCCAACGGCTCGCTGATGCAGATAACCGCCGTGTGGGGCCTCGTCCTCGCCTCCCAAATCATCAACAAAACCCACCAAATACTCCCAAAAGGCTCCGCTTAGCACATCCATAGCGAGCCAACATAGCATCAACCCAAGCCGACCAAGCAACTACCCAAATTTCTGAAATGAACTAAACAAATACAACCCATAAGTTGTATATATGATAAAAGTTTCGTAACTATGCAGAAAACTTAAGGAGAAAAGGCTGTAGAACGTCAGGCGAACAAGGAATGGCTGCGTTATTCTCAAAAAATAGCCATGATGATGCTTGATAAGATGGAAGAACTGGGAATTACTCAGAAATCTGTGGCAGAATTGGTAGGCTACAGGATAAATCCTGCAATGTGAGGCCGAGCGTATTGTTCCAATGATGTTCGTAAAAAACTCACACGCGTTGGGTGCGTGTGAGTTTTTTTATCTCTTTGGGGAAGGGGTTATTCGAAGATGTGTTTGAGCTTGGAGAAGAGGCGGCGGGTGGTCGACTCGTCGGGTTTTACGTTGGGGTCGTTTGCCATAGCCTCGAAGGCTTTGCGCTGGTCGTCGGTCAGCGACTCGGGCACGTAGACCATAATGTTTATAAGCTCGTCGCCCTTGGCGCCGCTGTTGGGGTCAGGTAAACCTTTGCCACGCAGTCGCAAAACCTTGCCGGGCTGGGTTCCGGCGGGAATGTTGAGTCGGGCACGGCCGGAAATCGTGGGCACCTCTACAGGGCCGCCGAGCGCAGCCTGCGGAATGGTCAGCATCAGGTTGTAGATAACGTCGTTGCCGTCACGAATGAGCTGCGGGTCCTTGATTTCATTTACAACAACCAGCAGGTCGCCGTTTACGCCGCCATGTGCCGGGGCATTACCTTTGCCTTTGACCGTCAGCACCATGCCGTCGCTAACGCCGGCAGGAATGGTGAAGCTAACGGTGTTGTCCTTGCGCTGAACGCCGGTGCCGTTACAGTGCGAGCAGGGAGTGGTTATGATCTTGCCGTCGCCATGACATTGCGGGCAAATGGCCTCGCTCTGCATTGGGCCGAAAATCGACTGCTGCATTTCAACGATTGTGCCCTGGCCGTGGCAGGTAGGACAGGTCTGGAACGCCGTACCGTCCTTGGCGCCGGTGCCGTTGCAATACGTACACTTGTCGTTGGTGGGAATCTTCAGGGTTTTGGTAACACCCGAGGCGATGTCGGCCAGCGAGAGCTTTACGTTGATACGCAGGTCGGAACCTTTGCGCACCGGTTTTCTGCCGCGCGAAGAGCCTCGGCCGGTTGCGCCGCCAAAGCCGCCGCCATTGAAGCGGCCGCCGAAAATATCGCCGAAATGCGAGAATATATCTTCCATCGACATTCCGCCGCCCGAGAAACCATAGCTTCCGCCGCCGGGGAATCCCTGCGGGCCCATTGAGTGGCCGAACTGGTCATACTTCTGGCGCTTTTCAGCGTCAGAAAGCACGTCGTAGGCCTCGGCGGCCTCCTTGAACTTTTCTTCAGCCTCCTTGTCGCCCGGGTTCTTGTCGGGGTGATATTTCAGCGCTGCCTTTCGGTAGGCTTTCTTAATTTCGTCGGCGGTGGCTGATTTGCTTACGCCGAGCACTTCATAATAGTCGCGTTTTTCTGCCATAGCTTTATTGACCTACGGCCACTTTAGCGTGGCGGATTACTTTATCATTTAGAGTATAGCCCTTCTGCAGGGTGTCGATAACCTTGTTTTTCTGTTCTTCCGGACCGGGCACGAGAGCCACGGCTTCGTGGAGCTGGTCGTCGAAGTCGGCGCCGGTAGAATCCATGGCCTTAACGCCATTCTGCTCAAGATATTTAACGAACTTATTATAGATAAGCACCATGCCTTCCTTAACGGCTTCGGCGCCCTCGGTATCGTTAATGGCCTGCAGGCCGCGCTCAAAGTCGTCGACTATGGGCAAAATGCCTTTCATGGCGCTTTCGGCGCCGTTTTTAATGAGTTCGGCTTTTTCCTTGAGAGTGCGTTTGCGGAAATTATCAAAATCGGCCATCAGGAAAAGATAATCTTTCTTCTCCTTTTCGAGTTCGGCCTTAAGTTTTTCAATTTCAGCGGCTTCAGATGCGGGTTCTTCGGCAGCGGCTTCGGGCTGAACATCGGCGGTTTCAACAACTTCGGGCTGTTCCAGCGGTTCCTGTTGCGGAGTATTATTTTCGTTTTCCATTTTGCGGTAGCGGTATTTAAATTTTTTATTTCTCATCAGATAGATATATCAAAAAGTGTGCCATTATTACCTATAAAACGTTCTTTTCAACGAAAACGTTCATTTTTTGCACACATGTACGTCGCAATCGGGAAAAGTTTGAAGCAACAAATCGGCCATAACCTCGGCGTTGACCTTCGGAAAGAAGCCATAGACCGCCGACCCCGAGCCCGACATCGACGCATAAACCGCACCGAGAGCAAGCATCCGCTCCTTAACCGCACCGATTTCGGGGCATAGGGGAATGACTGTATCCTCAAAAGCATTACGGACGGAACCCTGCCAATCTTCAACCGAGCGGGCAACGCGTGCGGCAAGCGGCTCGGCTGGCGTGCGGACGGTTACGCCGCGATAGGCCTCGGCAGTTGAAACTCCAACCGGAGGCTTGACTATGGCCAGGGTAAACGCATTGAGCTCGCAAGGGAGCTCAACCGGCGTCATTTCGGTGCCGATGCCGGTGCAGAGCATCGGCCGGTCATAGATAAAAAACGGACAGTCGGCGCCAACTTTAGCAGCCGCGTCGGCCAAAACTTCGTCAGGCAGACCGAGGTTGTAGAGTTCGTTGAGCCCGCGGATTGTAAAAGCCGCATCGGCCGAACCGCCGCCCAGACCGGCGCCGTCGGGAATAATCTTGTGCAGGTGAATATCGGTCGGCGGCAGCCCTCCTACGGTCGCCGCCAGAGCATTGTAGGCCTTCATAACCAGGTTTTTCTCCGCCGGGCAGTCAACGGCGTGCCCCGTAACCGTCAGCGTAGTTTCGGCGCCTGCGGCCGGAGTGAGTTCGAGCATATCTTCCCAATCGGTGGGAATCATAACGGTTTCGAGCAGATGATAGCCGTTGGGTAGTCGACCTACAATGTCGAGGCCGATATTTATTTTGGCATGAGGGAACAGAAGCATATCTACTATTTTTTAGAAAAGAGCTTGGGGCGGAGAGCCTCGGCGGTGTGTCCGCCGGCGGCAACTATCTCTTCGGGGGTACCGACAGCAACTACCGAGCCGCCCGCATCGCCACCTTCGGGACCGATGTCGATAACATGGTCGGCACACTTGATAACGTCGAGGTTATGCTCGATAATCACCACCGTGTGGCCCGCCTCAATCAGGCGGTCAAAGGCGTGCATCAGCGTTGAAATATCGTGGAAGTGGAGTCCGGTCGTCGGTTCGTCGAATATAAACAAGGTTGGTCGGGGCGACTCCTGGGCCAGATAATAGGCGAGTTTCACGCGCTGATTCTCGCCGCCCGACAGTGTTGACGACGACTGCCCGAGCTTAATATATCCCAGGCCGACCTCCTGAAGAGGGCGCAGGCGCTGAACAATGCGGCGCTCGGTGGCCGTGGTGCCGTCCGAAAAGAATTCTACGGCCTCGTCGACCGTCATGTCGAGAACGTCGTTGATGGTCTTATCCTTATGGCGCACCTCAAGCACTTCGGGGCGGAAGCGGAGCCCGTGGCAAGCCTCGCAGGGAATGGTAATGTCGGCCATAAACTGCATTTCGATGGTTACGGAGCCTTCGCCCTTACATTCCTCGCAGCGTCCGCCGGGAGTGTTGAAGCTGAAATAAGCCGGGGTAAAGCCCGAAATCTGCGCCGCCGGCTTCGACGCATAAAGCGCGCGAATTTCGTCGTAGGCCTTAAGGTATGTTGCGGCATTGGAGCGCGTAGACCGGCCTATGGGATTCTGGTCGATGAAGTCAACCGCCTCGATGCGCTTCAAGTCGCCGCCAAGTCCCGAAAAAGCCCCCGGGGCATCGGCTTGGTCGCCGAGCGAGCGAACCAGCGCGCGATAAAGAATGTCACGCACAAGGGTCGACTTGCCTGAGCCGCTGACACCGGTAACGACCGTCATTACGCCGAGCGGAAACTTAACGTCGATATTCTTCAGGTTATGGTGGCGAGCACCCTTAACCTCGATATAGCCCGACGGAGCGCGTCGCGACGCCGGAACGGGAATCTCGCGCCGTCCGCTCAGGTAATCGGCAGTATAACTGCCCTTTGCCTTGTCAATCTTGTCGGCCGGCCCTTGATAAACAATTTCGCCGCCGAGACTACCTGCCTTTGGGCCAACGTCGATTATATAGTCGGCGGCCTCCATGATTTCTTCGTCATGTTCAACAACTACTACGGTGTTGCCCAAGGCTCGAAGCTTTTTAAGCACGCCGATAAGCTGCTGGGTGTCGCGCGAATGAAGACCGATACTCGGCTCGTCGAGAATATAGAGCGACCCAACGAGGCTCGACCCGAGCGACGTGGCCAGGTTGATGCGCTGGCTTTCGCCACCCGACAGCGAGTTGGAAAGGCGATCGAGAGTCAGATAACCGAGGCCTACCTCCTTGAGGAAGGTCAAGCGGTTACGGATTTCGAGCAAAATGCGCGAGGCTATGCGCTCGTCTTCGTCGTTTAGCTTCAATGCGTTGAACCAGTCGAGCAACTCTTTGACCGGCATCTTGACCAGCTCGGCAATAGTTTTGTCCCCCACCTTAATATATAAGGCCTCGGGGCGCAAGCGCGAGCCGTGGCAGTCGGGGCAGATGGTCTTGCCGCGATAGCGTGCGCGCATAACGCGATATTGAATCTTGTGGAGGCTCTCGTCGAGCATCTTAAAGAAGTTGTTGATCGAAGCGATGTCGCGTTTGCGCCATCCGGCGGGGTTACCGCCCTCCCAAAGCAGCCGCTTCTGATCGTCGGTAAGTTCGGCGTAGGGGGTATGAATCGGAAATCCGGGGTTCTGGCGAATGAAATAGCGCTTCCATTCGCTCATTTTTTCGCCGCGCCAGCAAACAACGGCATCGTCGTAGACCGAACGCCCGGGGTCGGGAATTACCAGCTCGGGGTCAACGCCAAGAACCTGGCCGAAGCCCTCGCATGTAGGACACGCACCAACCGGATTGTTGAAGTTGAACATCATTTCCGACGGCTCCATAAAAGTTATGCCATCGGCCTCGAAGCGCGTTGAAAATTCAAGGCGACGCGGCTCCGGGCCGTCGAAAACAACCAGCGCCATGGCCTCATGGCCCTCAAACAGCGCCGCCTCGGCGCTCTCGGCCAACCTCGAAACTTCGTCGGGTGCCGACGACACGGTTGTGCGGTCTATCAGCAGGTCTACGCCGCTGAGGTCAGGCTCCTTAGGGTCGGTAAGGAGCATTTCAACGTCGAGAAACTCGCCCCCGCGCATCAGTCGCGTATAGCCGCCCTTGAGCAGCACTTCAAGATGCTTGCGCGGGTCGCGGCCCTCGGGAACTATCAGCGGCGCAACAACCGCTATGCGCGTACCATCGGGAATCGCCGCCGCGGCAGCCAGAATGTCGCTGACGGTGTGTTTCTTAACCTCCACACCCGATACCGGAGAAAATGTGTGCCCTACCCTGCCGAACAACAGACGCAGATAGTCGTAGATTTCGGTCGAGGTGCCAACCGTTGAGCGCGGGTTGCGGGTATTTACCTTCTGTTCTATGGCTATGGCCGGGGGGAGGCCCGTAATCTTATCGGCCTCCGGCTTGCGCAGCTTGCCCATAAACTGGCGGGCGTAGGCCGACAGGCTTTCCACATAACGGCGGCGGCCTTCGGCATATAATGTGTCGAAGGCCAATGACGATTTTCCGGAGCCGCTGAGGCCGGTAATAACAACAAGTTGATTCCGGGGAATGGTTACGTCAACATTCTTCAGGTTATTGACGCGAACTCCCCGCGCCTGAATATCACTCATTTTGCAAATCCGCCTTGGTTAACCGGCTAAGGGTTACTATGGGGTGACCGGCAGCATCGAGAAGCTCAACTTTGCCTGAACCCGACTCGCGGGCGGCCGCAACTTCTTCGAGCGCTATCAGCAGCGACGACTCGGTCTGAATGTCGGGGCAAGTCATGCGCGTAGTCACCAGGTTAGTAAGCTGCAGGGCCGTCGATACCCGGGGGTTGCGGGCAATGTCGCCGCGCAGACGATTGCATCCGGTGTTGCCGCTGACGGTGTTGGCGTCAACATCGAATACCAGGCGTGCGGCCGGAACGTTGATTTCCTTGCCGTTGATGGCAGTTACCTGCCAGGCGCCGTTGAGGTAATCGATATCGCTTTTGCGCAGGGTCATCACCGTTTTCTGCGATTCGTCGGTAAGGGTAAGAATCGATGTGCCGCCGGTGGTTGTTATGTCAAACGCGCGGGTGGCATCCAAAGCCCTGGCTATGGGATAGGAAAGGGTGTCGGACGGGCAAAGGCGCATCGACGTGGCAACCTGGCTCAATTCAAGGCCATTGGTGCCTTCAACGCGATATGAACCGTTGATAACGTTGCATCCGTCCTGGCCATAGAAGCGGGCCTCGGCAGGCACGAACTCTACGAAGGGCCATTCGTCATCTTCAATTCCCTGGAGCTGGATAGTGCCCACAGACTTGATATACCAATGACCCGCAAGCGAGCGGTCCATGCTGTTGTCGGTAGCCACCGGATAAAGAGGAATAGCATCGCCTGTGTTGAACGTTTCCTGCTGATTTTTCTTAAAAACCGAGCAGGAAGACGCCAACAGGGCTATTGCGGAGATATAAAACAGTTTCTTCATTATGATTTTGTTAGGGTTGAGGTTCTAAGAGAATAACACGATAGTTATCCTGAGCGTTCAATCCCTTAACAAAATTTTTAACCATATCGGGAGTAATCGAGTTGACTTCTTCAATGGCGTTGGAGAAGTTGTTGGAGCGGGTCAGGGTCCAGTTGCTGATATAAGTGGCCCACGGAGTGTTCTGCTCGGCACGCTCGGTATACGACTTAACCAGATATTCCTTAACCTTATTGAGTTCTTCGGCAGTGATTTCGTTGCCCATAGCTTCAAACTCGGCGCGGATGGCATCGAGCACTTCCGATTTCTTGTCGGGGTTCATCGGGAAGGAGGTGAGCAGGCTTGCATTGCGGCCTACCTGAGGATCGATGTCGCCGTATGCGCCGATGGAGTAAACGGCCTGCATCTCTTCGCGGATGTTCTTGAGCAGTCGGGCCGAAAGAATCTGGCCGGCAACGGAGGTTAGCTTGGCATTCAGCGAGCTATAGGGCACGGTTGCGCTCTCAACGATTGCGCAATAGGTCTGAGGAATTTCCATGGGGGTATGGAACACTTCGGTAGCGGGACCCTCTTTAATGGTGTAGAGCGGGTCGGCGTTCAGAATCAGATTGCGGGGCTTGGAAGTGGTGGGCAGCGATGCAAGGTATTTTTCGCAGAGTTCGCGCAGCTGGGCCTCGTCGAAATTGCCGACGAATACGAAGTTCCACTGCGATGCGTCGTTGAGTCGCGAGCGAACAATGGTCTGGATGCCTTCGGCGCTGGCGTTTTTAACGTCGGCGGCAGTGATTGCCTGCTGATAGGGCGAGGTGAACATGCCCTGGAAGAGCACTTTGTTAAACACTGCCTGGGGAGCTTTCTCCTGATTTTCGAGCAAGCCCACATAGAGCTGTTGCGAGGCCTCGAATTCGGCGGGCTGATAGGTTGCGGCAGTGAAATAGCCATAAATCAGCTCCATCAGCGTGGGCAGGTCTTTGGGAGTGGTGCTACCGGTGATAGTGGTCTCATAGAGGCTGAAAGTGGGGCTGAAGCCGGCTTTCTTGCCTGCGGTATATTTCTGCAGGTCGGAGCTTGAATATTCGCCGATGCCGAAGAGTTCGCCCCAGATATTCTGCAGGCTGATAACGTCGGCGGGAATGGTGTAGTCAAAAATCTCGCTCAGGCCGCCGGGAGCCGCTGCGCTGAAAATAATTTCATCGGCTTTGAAGTCAGTTTTCTTAACATAAACCTTGGCGCCGTTGCTCAGGGTCCAGGCCTCGGTGCCGGCCCAGACGGATTCGGGCACGCTTTCAACTATTTTGCCGGCCACGGGTTCGGTGGGAATCAGGGCGTCGGTGCGCACGTTGTCGGTAAACACTGCGATTTCTTCGGCATCAACAGCCTCCATCATGTCGGCCAGTTCGCCTCGGGTTGGCTGACGCACGGTTTCGGGCAGGAAGCAGAGAACAACGCGGTTATCGTCGGTAACCATCTGGTCAAATGTCTGGTTGATGACCTCAACGGGGAGCATATTTGCAATCTGAGTCATAACCTCGTGTTCCATTTCAATACCCATCATCGGGTCGCCATCTATGAAGTGGCGGATGATTTCCTGGGTGAACACGCCGTTTTCAACGGTTTCGCGGTTGTTATACATCTTGTCGAGCGAAGCGAGATATTCGGCCTTGGCGCGGTCATATTCAGTCTGCGTAAAGCCGCCGCGTTTTGCGCGGAGCACCTCGCGATAGATTGATTCCAGGGTGTTGACGATGTTGCCGTCTTTGGCACCACCCATAACGGCAAACATATCTTTGGTGTTGCTCATCATGTAGTTGCCGATTTCAGCCTGGGCAAAACCGAAGGGAGTTGCCGGGTCGGACATCATTTCCTGGAAGCGGGCATTGAGCATCATGTCGATCATGGTCTGAACATAGTCGAACACGAGCTGGGCCTGGGTGTTGCGCATATTGGCGGGGAGCACGTCGTGCTTAAACATCAGGTAGACAATCGGAGTGGTCTGCTCCTTGTCGTCGCCGATAGCATAAATGGTTCCGGGGGTGTCGGGTACGTCGAACTCAAGGCGCAGCGGTGCGTAGGGGGGCATTTCAATGTCGCTGAACATTGCCTTGATAACCTCTTCGGTGCGGTTAACGTCAATGTCGCCAACAACCACTATACCCTGCAGGTCAGGGCGATACCATTTTTCGTAGTAGTCGCGCAGCGCCTTGTGGGGGAAGTTGTCAACAACCTCCATCGTGCCGATAGGCAGGCGGTAGGCATACTTCGAGCCGGGATAAATCGTGGGCATCAGTTTTTCGAGGATGCGCATGGTGCCACCCTGGCCGGTGCGCCATTCTTCGTGAATAACGCCGCGCTCCTTGTCGATTTCGGTGGGGTCGAGCAGAAGCTCGTTGGCCCAGTCGTGGAGAATCAGCAGAACCGAGTCGGTAACTTCGGTGCGCGCGGTGGGCACGTTGGTGATTTTATAAACGG
>CAZKPP010000064.1:0-12561 GCA_964554665.1 uncultured Bacteroides sp. | reverse complement strand
TGCTGGATTCCCCTGTCGGAGATTGACGCAATTACCGGTAATCACCTGATAGTTCGCATTCTGCTGCCGACTATCGACGCCGTGACTTTTCTTTTGCCATATTGGCTGTTGCCGCGCAGGCGCCGATGGCTCACACTGATTCCAATCTGGGCATTGTTCCTGTGGTTTACCGCCTGCATCTGGTATCAGAGGTTTTGGGGCGACTTTCCGGACCTGACGGCCATTACCTACGTCGACAACTTCAACGCCGAACTTTTCAGCAGCATCTCCGCACTATGGAAATGGCGCGATGTCGGAGCCTTAGTGTTGCCGGTTCTCGCAACCGTTTATTACTTCGCGTTCCGTAAAGGAATTGAAAGCGAACGGATTCCGGGCCGGCTGCGCATCGCCGCCATAGTCATAACCATTGTCGGCTTCTTTACCGGCCAACTGGGCTACTCGATAATATTATCGAGGCACTATAATTCCGAAAAGGTTGACATGCACTGGCGGCAGTCAACCCACATGAGACTGTCGGACACCAACTCAAATCAAGGACACTCAATCAGAGTCAACGGCTTCCTGGCACACTATATCTCAACGATAGTCTACGCCTTTGAAATGGGTTCGGTTAACCATAGCCTCAGCAACGACGAACTAACCAAAATCGAATCCTTTATTGCCGGTTCGGGCTTCAAAGCATCTCTTCCCGATTCGCTGCAGCAGGCAAATGCCCGCAAAAACATAATCATGATTGTTGTTGAATCGCTCAACGCATCGGTTATCAACGCCGAAAGCAATGGCCGGCCGGTCGCGCCGACACTGATGGCGCTGAACGCTTCCGATTCGGTTGTGTCGGCTCTCGATATTGAAACGCAGATTCGCATCGGCGGCTCCGGCGACGGCCAGTTGCTGGCCAATACCGGCCTCTATCCCCTGCCCCGCTTTTCAACCTCCATTCTTCTGGGCAGCAAAAACACATTTCCCGGCCTGCCGCGCATTTTGGACAAAAAGTCGAACCTGGTAATTTTTGCCGACTCCAACGAATCGTGGAACGAAACCGAAACATTCCTGAACTTCGGATTCGACCGTGTCGTTTGTAACCTCGACTACACCGACAAGCTTCATCAGCTCGGAGCCGATGCGGCAATGTTTGAAACGGCCGACTCGCTGCTCCCGAACCTCAAGGAGCCATTCTTTCTGGAATTGCTCACCGCGTCGATGCACATTCCGTTCAACGACCCCGACATTCCCGAAAGCATGATTGCCGGGTGGATAACCAAGCCCGACGGTTCAGTTGGCTCGCTTGAGAAATATTACCGCATGGTCAACTATTTCGACTCAGCCCTGGGGCGCTTCATCAACAAGCTCAAAGAGCGGCATCTTTACGACAACACAATGATTTTCATTGTTTCCGACCATGCCCAGAATGTAAGGACCGGAGCGTGGCAAACTTCGGAAAGCATGGTGTTTATGGCCATCAACGCAGGCGTAGGCAAAAAAATCGACCGCCGAACATGGCAAATCGACGTTTTTCCCACAATTCTGCAACTGAGTGGTGCCGGCGACTCGGCCCGCTGGAAAGGGGCCGGAACCTCGATGCTCGGGCCGGCTCAAACCGAGCAAGAGACTGAATTGGCCAAAGAAATTTCAGAACTGATTCTGCGGGGCGATTTTTTTAAAGAAAAAAGTTGCAAAGAATAATTATTTTTTTCGTAACTTTGCGCCCATGATTGAGGTAGGTTTCACCAAAATGCATGGTCTCGGTAATGACTACATATACTTTACCGAGATGCCCTGCCCCCCCGAAAAACTACCGGAACTGAGCCGCGCGCTCTCTGATCGTCACTGCGGAATAGGCAGTGACGGTTTAATTTTAGCCCTACCCTCAACCAAGGCCGACTTCAGCATGCGCATATTCAACGCCGACGGTTCCGAAGCCAAAATGTGTGGCAACGGTTCGCGCTGCGTCGGCAAACTTGTCTACGACTTAGGGCTGACGACCAAAACCACCCTGACTCTTGAAACTCTTTCGGGCATCAAAACCTTAAGGCTCTTTCCGGGCGCCGACAATAAAATCGAAAGCGTTGAAGTCGACATGGGTTTCGGCTCGGTCAGCGCCCCGGTCGAGCTCGACGGCTTCAAAGTGTATCCGGTCAACGTTGGCAATCCCCATGGTGTAACCTTTATTGATTGCGACCCCGACGAGATTGACGTCAACCACATCGGGCCGGCACTTGAAAACCATCCCTTTTGGCCCGACCGCGCAAACATTGAGTTTGCCCGCGTTATCGACCGCTCAACTATTAAAATGAGGGTGTGGGAACGTGGCAGCGGCGAAACCATGGCTTGCGGCACCGGCGCCTGCGCCACCGCCCTGGCAGCACACAGCGCGGGCCTGACCGACAGCGTCGTCACCGTAAATCTTCCCGGCGGCCCTCTGAAGATTGAGATTCTCAACGACAATAAAATACTGATGACCGGCTCCGCCACCACAGTTTTCACCGGTAAAATTTTAATTTGACGCACAATTATGATTAAGGCCAACGCAAATTTCAGCCGGTTAACACAAAGTTACCTCTTCTCAACGGTTGCGCGCAAAATTGCGGCCTTTAACGAAAGCCACCCCGACGTTGAAATCATAAAGATGAGCATTGGCGACGTTACGCGCCCCATCTGCCCCGCAGCTATAGAAGCCCTCCACCGTGCCGCCGACGAAATGGCAACGCACCAAGGCTTCCACGGCTACGGCCCCGAGCAGGGCTACGATTTTCTGCGCCGCGCAATCGCCGAAAACGATTATCGCGAACTTGGAATATCACCCGATGAAATCTTTATATCCGACGGAGCTAAAAGCGACATCGGCAACTTCGGCGACATTCTTTCCACCGACGCTACGGTCGCCGTTACCGACCCGGTTTATCCGGTATATGTCGACACCAACATCATGGCCGGACGCAAGATTCAGTTCCTTCCCTGCACCGAGGCCAACGGCTTCGAGCCAGCGCTTCCGACCGTAGCTCCGGATATTATTTATCTGTGTTATCCCAACAATCCGACCGGAACCACCCTTAACCGCCATCAGCTCAAACAGTGGGTTGACTATGCCCTCGAAAACCGGTCGCTCATACTTTTTGACTCAGCCTACGAAATCTTCATTACACAAAGCGATGTCCCCCACTCCATCTACGAGATTCCCGGGGCCCGTAAATGCTGCGTAGAGTTCCGCTCATTCAGCAAAACGGCCGGCTTTACCGGCCTGCGATGCGGCTACACGGTGGTTCCTCGCGAACTCAAAGATGCCGACGGGGTTACGCTTCGCGACCTTTGGTTGCGTCGGCAAACAACTAAGTTCAACGGCGCCTCCTACCCCATTCAGCGAGCCGCCGCTGCCATTTATACCCCACAAGGCCGAAGCCAGATCCGCGAAACCGTCGACTACTATCTTAACAACGCGCGCATTCTCCGCAACGGACTTCAAAACCTCGGGTTCAAGACCTTTGGCGGCGTTAACGCACCCTACGTATGGCTCAAGACTCCCGACGGCATCGACTCCTGGCAGTTCTTCGACCTGATGCTGAACCGATGCGGGGTTGCAACCACCCCCGGCGTCGGCTTCGGACCCTCCGGCGAGGGCTACGTCCGCCTCACAGCCTTCAATACTCTCGAAAATACTAATAAAGCATTCAAACGATTCGAAAATATCAATTCTCACTAAACTTATATGCTACGATTCAAAGTTGTTGACGAAGCCTTTAACCGCAAGGCCCGCCCTGTTGAAATTCCCGCCGAACGCCCGGAAACCTACTACGGCAAGTATGTATTCAACCGCAAAACCATGTTTGAATACCTGCCCAAAAAGACCTACGACGCACTGGTTAACGCCATTGACAACAAGCAACCGCTGCCTATCGACGTTGCCGACAGCGTTGCCGAAGGCATGAAGCGCTGGGCAATCGACAACGGCGCACGCCACTACACCCACTGGTTCCACCCCCTGACCGACGGCACCGCCGAAAAACACGACGCATTCATCGACCACGACGGTAAGGGCGGAGTTGTTGAAAACTTCTCAGGAAAACTATTGGTTCAGCAGGAACCCGACGCAAGCTCCTTCCCCAACGGCGGCATCCGCAACACCTTTGAAGCCCGCGGCTATTCAGCCTGGGATATTTCCTCGCCCGCTTTCATCCTCGACAAAACGCTCTGCATCCCCACTATTTTCATTTCCTACACCGGCGAATCGCTCGACTACAAAACGCCGCTGCTGCGTGCGCTCAATGCCGTCGACGTTGCCGCAACGCGAGTTGCCCGCTACTTCGACCCCGAGGTTAAACACGTTATCAGCTATCTGGGCTGGGAACAGGAATATTTCCTGGTTGACGAAGCCCTCTATAACGCACGCCCCGACCTGATGCTCACCGGCCGCACTCTCATGGGCCACGAAAGCGCCAAAAACCAGCAGCTCGAAGACCATTATTTCGGAGCCATTCCTTCGCGCGTCGAGGCCTTTATGCTCGACCTCGAACTGGAATGTCACCGCCTGGGCATCCCCGCCAAGACACGCCATAACGAAGTGGCGCCCAACCAGTTTGAGCTTGCTCCGGTTTTTGAGGAAACAAATCTGGCCAACGACCATAACCTACTGCTCATGGGCGTTATGAACGAAGTGGCCCGCCGCCACAACTTCCGCGTTCTGCTCCACGAAAAGCCCTTCGACGGCATAAACGGTTCCGGCAAACACAATAACTGGAGCCTCGGCACCGACCGCGGTCGCCTGCTCTTCGCCCCCGGCAAAACCGCACGCGAAAACCTCGAATTCCTCGCTTTCATAGCCAACGTGTTCGCTGCCGTGCACTCCCACAACGCCCTGCTGAAAGCATCTATAATGTCGGCCACCAATGCCCACCGCCTCGGAGCCAACGAAGCGCCCCCGGCAATCATCTCCATCTTCATGGGCTCGCGCCTGTCGTCGATTCTCGACGGCCTCGAAAAGCTCACTGCCGCCGACCTCGAAAACCTGTCGGGCAAGGAGGGTATGAGCCTCGGCCTGAACCAGATTCCGGAAATCATGCTCGACAACACCGACCGCAACCGCACTTCGCCCTTTGCCTTCACCGGCAACCGCTTTGAATTCCGTGCGGTAGGCTCCAGCGCAAACTGCGCATCGGCCATGATTGCCCTGAATGCTGCAGTGGCCGACCAGCTCAACCGTTTTGCCGACAAGGTAGATGCCGCCGTGGCCTCCGGCGTAAACCCCACCGAGGCTATTCTCGGCGAAATCAAATCGCTGGTCAAGACCCACCGCGCCATAGTGTTCGACGGCAACGGCTACTCCGACGAATGGAAGGAAGAAGCCGCACGCCGCGGCCTCGACTGCGAAACTTCGGCCCCAAAGATTTTCGACGCGTATCTGTCGAAAAACAGCATCGACATGTTCCGCCGCACAAAAGTGTTCAGCGAAGTTGAACTCGAAGCCCGCAACGAGGTTAAGTGGGAAATGTACACCAAAAAAATCCAGATCGAAGCCCGCGTTCTCGGCGACCTGGCTATCAACCACGTAGTTCCGGTTGCCACCCGCTACCAGTCGCTGCTGCTCGATAACCTCTATAAAATCAAACAGCTCTTCCCCGCCGAAAAGTGCGAGAAAATCTCCGCCCAGGACCTCGCCGCCATTGAGCGCATATCGGAACACATCGCCATTATCCGTGCCGAGGTTGAGGCCATGGTCGAAGCCCGAAAGGTTGCCAACCGCATCGACAGCGAACGCGAAAAAGCCCTGGCCTATCACGACACCGTTCTCCCCCACATGGACGTTATCCGCTACAACATCGACAAACTCGAACTCGATGTCGACGACGAAATGTGGCCTCTGCCCAAATATCGCGAACTGCTCTTCATCCGCTAAATGGAACAGCTGAAACACGAGTGCGGAGTGGCGATGATTCGTCTGCTCAAGCCCCTCGAATACTATCGCCAAAAGTACGGAACCTATCAGTGGGCCCTCAACAAGCTCTACCTGCTGATGGAGAAGCAACACAACCGCGGCCAGGAGGGCGCCGGCATCGGTGTTGTGAAAATCAACACCGAACCGGGTAACGAATACGTTTTTCGCGAACGCGCTCTCGGGCCCGGTGCCATATCTGAAATCTTCGATGCCGCGCGCCAAAGCATTCGCCGCGAAGCCGATGAGAAGAATGCGCCATTTATCGGCGACATATATATGGGCCACCTGCGCTACTCCACGACCGGAAAATCGGGCATCAGCTACGTTCACCCTTTTCTGCGCCGCAACAACTGGAAGAGCCGCAACCTGCTGCTTTGCGGAAACTTTAACCTGACGAACGTTGACGAAGTTTTCGACTCGATAGTGGCAACGGGCCAGCACCCGCGCTTCTATGGCGACACGGTTGTTTTGCTCGAACAGCTCGGCTATGCGCTCGACCAGGAAAACCAGCGACTGTTCCGCCTGCTGCGCTCGGAACTCGACGAGCCGGCGCTTTCGCGAGCCATTGAAGACGGCCTCGACATCGGCCGCATTCTCCGCGCCACGGCCCCCACATGGGACGGCGGTTTCGTTATTTGCGGCGCCACCGGTTCGGGCGACATGTTTGCCGTGCGCGATGCCAAAGGCATCCGTCCCGCCTTTTACTTCGCCAACGACGAAGTGGTTGTGCTCGCCTCCGAGCGCCCGGTTATCCAAACCGTTTTCAACGTTGCGCGGCGCGACGTTAAAGAGCTCGAACCAGGCTGCGCGTTAATCGTCACTAACGACCTCAAAATCAGCATTGAGCGCATATTGCCGGAGTTGAAGCCCGAAAAATGCTCGTTTGAACGCATCTACTTTTCCAGAGGGTCTGACGCCGACATCTACACCGAGCGTAAAGCTCTGGGCCATAACCTTTCGGAAGCAATCCTCCGTTCGGTCGACAATGACTTCGCCAACACTGTATTCTCCTTCATTCCCAACACTGCCGAAGTCGCCTTCATCGGAATGGTCGAAGGTATGGAGCAGGCACTCAACAAAGAGAAAACCGCGCAGATACTCCAACATCAGCAGGCTGGCACACTTAATGCAGACGTTATCAATGAAATTATGGGCCGGCGACTGCGCATCGACAAAGTGGCCATTAAGGACATAAAATTGCGAACGTTTATTGCCGAGGGAGCCGACCGCGACGAACTGGCGGCCCACGTTTACGACGTTACCTACGGCTGCATCCGCAACGGCATCGACAATCTCGTAGTTATCGACGACTCCATAGTGCGCGGCACAACGCTGAAACAGTCAATCCTGACCATGCTTTCGCGCCTGCATCCGCGAAAAATCGTTATTGTGAGCTCCTCGCCGCAGGTGCGCTATCCCGACTGCTACGGCATCGACATGAGCCGCATGACCGATTTTATCGCCTTCAAGGCCGCGGTTGAACTGCTGCGCGAACGCTCAATGGAGGAAGTGCTCACCTCAACCTACAAACTATGCGTTGAACGGCCGTCGGAACAAAACTGGGTCAAGCGCGTTTATGAGCCGTTTACCGACGAGGAAATTGCCGCCAAAATCGCGCAGATTCTTACCCCCGACGAGGTTAAATGCCCGGTAGAAATAATCTATCAAACGCTAAGCGGCCTGCACTCGGCGGTTCCCAACCATAGCGGCGACTGGTATTTTTCGGGCGACTATCCCACCGAAGGTGGCACCCGCCTGGTTAACCGCGCGTTTGCCGACTGGTTCGTCAATCACTCAACCGACTCGAAGAGCCGCGAATAAAAGGCGGCCTTCTTGTCGAGAGCGAGCGGATAAGCCCGGCTGGTCGACGGCATTCGCCACAGTTTGATTCCATGCGGGCCCTCGACGCACTCGCCCATTTTGGGCGGCTCGGTGCCGGTCAGTTGCGCAACCACCTGCGCGGCCTTCTCGCCGGTGGTTGCTATTGCGCGGCAATCGGGCATGCGCGCCAGCAGTGCTTCAAGATTCACCGGTTCAACAATTTCCAGGAACTTGTCGGACGCATTATTCATCAGCCGTCGGACCGCATGGCCGGTATCGCTCAGGGCAATATGGCGCTCGGTCAATGTCCGCTTGATTCGCTGAAGATCAAAATGCTTATGGTCAGGCTGAAACAACGCATATCTGTCGCCATAGAAAATCAGGCCGATCATCGGCCAGAAATCGTTGGTTCGGTTGGGGTAATAAAACTCCATTGACCAGCGCTTTGGCTGCGGGGGAAACGTGCCCATGACCAAAACCCGCGCTCCGGCAGGCACAAACGGTTCAAACGGATGATATTCCAATTCCATGATACTTGAACATCCGGGCGGCCGCGAAAGTTTCTATTTGCCCATTTTTGAGAGCTCGTAGGCGCGAACCTTGCGGAACAGGTCGGTGGCGAACACAAAATCAATAAGGGCCTTGTTGTCTGAAGTATAGATCTCGCGGCTGGTGCCTACCCAGTCGCGATGACCCTTGTTGAGGAACACGATATTCTCGCCGATACCCAAAACGGAGTTCATGTCGTGGGTATTGATGATAGTCGTGATATTATACTCGTGGGTAATGTCGCTGAGCAGTTCGTCAATCAGAATAGAGGTGCGCGGGTCGAGGCCGGAGTTGGGCTCGTCGCAAAACAGGTATTTCGGATTCAGGGCTATGGCGCGGGCAATGGCAACACGCTTCTGCATGCCACCCGAAAGCTCCGACGGATATTTTTTGTCTGACCCTTTAAGGTTTACGCGCTCGATGCAAAACATTGCTCGGTCGCGCATCTCGGCGGGTGTCATGTCAGAGAACATCACCAGCGGGAACATTACGTTGCCCAATACGGTTTCGCTGTCGAACAGCGCCGATCCCTGAAAGAGCATGCCGATTTCCTTGCGCAGCTCCTTGACCTGCTTCGAACCCATGGCAAGCAGGTTGCGGCCATCGAAAAGAATCTTGCCGGTTTCGGGAGTAACAAGGCCCACAATCGATTTCAGGAGCACGGTTTTTCCCGATCCGGACTGGCCGATAACCAGGTTAGTCTTTCCGGTGAGAAATTCACAGGAAACGTCGTGGAGCACGGTTTTACCGTCGAACGACTTCGTCAGATTCTCAACCTTAATCATTGCAGCAGAAGTTTAGTCAGGATTACGTCGAAAAACAATATCAGAATCGAGGAGTTAACCACCGCGCGGGTCGACGCACGGCCCACTTCGAGCGCACCACCCTTAACGTAGTAGCCGAAAAACGACGACGTGGAGGTGATGATTACGCTAAACACCGTAGCCTTGATAAGCGAATACCAAACATACCAGGGGTTAAAGAAAGCCTGCAACCCGTAGGTGAACTTGCTGACCGAAATCATGTCGGTAAACTCGGCAATGGCCAGACCGCCCAAAATCGAAGTGCCCATCGAAAAGATTACCAGAATCGGCATAATCAGCAGAAAACCGATAATCTTAGGCAAAATGAGGAAGTTGGCGGAGTTCACGCCCATGATGTCGAGGGCGTCAATCTGCTCGGTGACTCGCATAGTGCCGATTTCCGAGGCGATATTCGAGCCGACTTTGCCGGCGAGAATCAAACAGAGAATCGACGACGAGAATTCGAGCAAGATGATTTCGCGGGTAGTCAGGCCAACCGCATAAGCCGGCAACAGGGGCGACGAAATATTCAGCTGCATCTGAATCGTAATTACCGCGCCGATAAACACCGATATGGTAATTACAAGAGGTATGGAATCGATGCCGAGCTTGAAAATTTCGCTGATGGTGCGCTTAAAAAACACTTTCCAGCGGTCGGGAACCGAAAGTACTTTGACCATCAGGACACAGTACTTCCCGAGGTCGGCCATTGCTTTTTCTAAAATCATTTTACCGGACGGTATTGGGCATTACGAAATACTGCGGGAAAGCCGGCTCGCGAACCCGGATTACCGCTTTGTGCGAGTTTCTTGATAATCGCCGGAATGTCGGCAATGTCGTCGCTGCCACCGGCTGCCACGTAGTAGTCGGGAGTAGACGTATAGAAGATATAGGCATTTTCAAACCCCGCTTCCTGCAAGCGTTTGCACAGGGCACGGGCATTGAAAACCTGAGAGAAAGCATTTGAAACCACCGAATACTGCGGCAAACGGTCAACGGCCTGGTTCTTTTCGAGATTTGCAAACAAGGTTGCAACGGCAATCGTGTCGTTGCCCACAATCTGCACCGAACGGCGGTTGCGCGTGTTCTTGGCCAGCAACCGGCGGGTGTTCTCATCGAGGCCGTCGTCGGAATCGGCGGCTGCCTGCGAGGCCTTGGTAGCCTCATATGCAGCCCGATAGTTTGCCTCGGTAGTTTTACACGAGGCAAACCCACAGAGCATAACTGCGGCGATTACAAATGCTTTCAGCAGTTTCATTTCAGATTGAGTTGCTTTTTAACGTTTTTGGGCAGGGCGTTTTTGTTGACCATAAAGCTCATGGTCTTGGCCATAACGTAGGGACGCGAAGCGTAGAAGTAGCCGTCATAGACCTGGTTGGTGTCCCACGAGTTCTTAACCTTATAATACTTGTTGCCGAGCTGGTCAACGGCGGTGCCGCAGATTACCATGCCGTGGTCGTCGGTAGTTTCGAGGGTGTCAAACATGCGCTGGCGTTCTTCGGGAGTAACGGTGATTTCAACCAGATCTTCCGGACCGGTAAACTTAAAGGCCTCGGCTTCGCGGTCGGCATCCGACAGTTTCACCCAGCGGCTCAGCTCGGTGTCGTTCAAGTCAGCCTCGTTCTTCTTGGCGGGCAGAACGGCGTAGCCTTCTTTCCATTTGAAGCCTTTTTCGGAAACGTCGGCAGCCCAGTTAACGGTATAGCCGTTTTCGAGGGCATTATCGATAATCTCCATCATGGTGTCGAGCGGAACGTTATAATAGGGAGCCCACAGCCAGTTATCGCACACTTCGAGCGGGAACTGCTCGTAGTAGGGATGGTGGGTATATGAAGTCAGGGCAATGAAGTCGTTATCGAAATCGAGACCGAGGCTTTCGGCATACGATTTCGGGGTGTAGGTCTTGCCGTTATATTCAAATGTTTCGGGCACCTTGCCGAGATAAGCGTCGAGAATACCTACCAGACCTGCTTCCCAGGCGGTTGACACCTTGCGGCCGGTGGTTACGGCCTGCAGATAGGCGGTCAGCGCACGCGACAGTTCGCCGTGGTCGTGTTTGGCCTCGCCATAGTTCAGGCCGTTGTAAACTTCTTCGGGAATGGCGCCATATTTTGCCATTACGTAGGGCACGTCAATAATGCTGCCACCCTGGCTGATGTTGCCTTTGCCCTGAAGGCGCATGTTGCGGCGCGCCTTGTCGAGATAGCACATATAAACGGTGTACATTTCGCTCAGGTCGAGAGAGTCGCCCTTGATTTTGCGCACGTTATCTTCAATGAAACCGGTGCCGGCAAAGCTCCAGCATGTTCCCGATTTATTCTGGTCCTTGACCGAGGTCGAGGGAATTACAATCTGTTCGGTAAAAACAAAGCCTTCGGGCTTCTTGGCGGTGGTGTCTGCTGCTTCCTGGGCAAACGCCGGCAGGGAGGAAACGAGCAGGGCAGCGGTCAATATTTTTTTCATGGTGAGTGATGAATTATTTTTGATTTAACAATGATTTCGAGTTATTTTCCGTCGGGGTCGTTCCATAGCACCTGAATCTGGCCTATGGGCAGTTCGCCAACGAGTTTTACCGGCACGCGCGAGCCGGTGACATCAATCCATGCCCACATCGGCGCCGACGAGTTTTTCAACCGTTCGCTGGTGAAGGTAAAATTGATTTTGTAGCATTTATAAACCTTACCGTTCAGCTTAACATCTTCGATGCCTACATACTTGACGGCGAGCGATTCAATGCGTTTCCCGGAAAAGATATTGGCTTTGGCAACAGTGCCCACCTTCATGGTGTCAAACGGCAGGCGACGCACCAGGTAATAAACGCTGAGCATATCGGTTGCCGGCGCAGTGGCCACCAAAACCGTGTCTAAAGTAACCACGTCGCCATTGCGCTCTATGCGCTCGCAGTGGCTTTCGGCGGTCACCATATTTCCGGAATAGGTATAGTGCAAAACGTCGTGGCGGATGTCATCCTTCTCGTAGGTTGCTTTGTCGTAGAGCAGCGGAGCCATGTCGCCAAGGCGCATACGGCCCGACAGGGTGTCGCGCACCATAAAGATGCGGTCGGCCCACGGCTGGGTGCGCGCAGTGAGTTTTGCAGAATAATACTCCGGATTCTTGCGCAAGATAAAGTTTGCCGAACCGGCCTGCTTTTGAATGAACCCCCACTTGTAGGTTACCCGATAGTTGAGGGTTTCGTCGGTGTAGGTCGGCACCGAACTCATCAGCGACAGCGCCGAGCAGATTACGGCTAAAAAGATTACCAGGCGCTTCATATAACAAAAGGCAGGGCGTTGCGCTGGGCCTGTTCGATGCGCTTGTTGCGCCAGCAGTTTCTACAAACGGCAATATACTTGTCATCGCCGCCGATTTCAACCTGCGCGCCCTCTTCAACCATGTCGCCGTTGGCATCAATGCGGGCGTTGACAATGGTTTTGCGGCCGCAGGAGCAGGTGCTTTTGATTT
>CAZKPP010000063.1:9991-12950 GCA_964554665.1 uncultured Bacteroides sp. | reverse complement strand
AAGAACAAGCAAGACATTATTCGCCTGAAATATAACGACAACAGCTTTGGCGGCGCCCTGGCCAACGTTAATTTCCGCAGCGGCAACCTCGACCTGACCTTCGGCGGCGCCATCAACTATTTCCACGGTCACCACTTCGGCCAGATTCAGTGGGTGCGCAACTACTACGGAGCCATTAATCCCCTGCAGGAATATTATTCAAACATCGGCCGCAAGCTCGACGGCAACATCTATGCCCGCGCAAACTACTCGTTCGGCTCCGGCTTCACGGCCTTCGGCGACCTGCAATATCGCGGCGTGCACTACACCATCGACGGTGCATCCGACAACTGGAACGACCTGCTGCAGGCCATGGACCCGCTCGACGTTGACAAGCGCTGGAACTTCTTCAACCCCAAACTGGGTCTGAACTTCGACAACGGCCCGCACCGCGCGTTCGCCTCCTGGTCGGTGGCCCACAAGGAGCCGGTGCGCTCTAACTTCACCGACGGCTTCAACCCGCTGGTGCCCCCGCGCGCCGAACGCCTCTTCGACTACGAACTCGGCTACGCATTCAACCACCCCATAATCTCGGCAGGTCTTAACCTCTACTACATGGACTATAAGGACCAGCTGGTGCTCAACGGCCAGCTCTCCGACACCGGCAACCCGCTGAGCGTCAACGTGCCCCGCAGCTATCGCATGGGTCTCGAAATCAGCGCCGACTTCCGCCCCTGCAGCTGGTTTGAATGGCAGGTTTCGGCAACCTTGAGCCGCAACCGCATTAAAGATTTCACCCAATATGTTTATAACTGGGGCGAAGACGACGGCGAAAGCGAAATCCTGCAGTTCCACTACAAGGACACCCCGATTGCCTTCTCGCCCGACGCCATTTTCAACAACTCGTTCATATTCAAGGTTAAAGGCTTCGAGGCAACCTTGCAGACCCAATATGTAGGCCGCCAGTTTATGGACAACACCGGTGCAGCCGAGGTTGAACTCAAGGCCTACTGCGTAACCAACCTGCTCATGGCCTACACCTTGCCCCGCGTCCGCGGCGTAAAAGAATGGGCCATAGGCCTCAACGTCTACAACCTCTTTAACGCCAAATACGAAAACAACGGCTACGCCTCGGCCTACTACGACGGCTACGACGACCCCACCCGCCGCGTGCAATACTGGACCGGCTATTCCGCCCAGGCGACCATCAACGCAATGGGAACTTTAACCCTCAAATTCTGATGTTTTTAGAGATTTTCGGTTTCCTCGTCGGTCTGCTCTACCTCTACTGGGAATATCAGGCAGACCCCAAAATGTGGATTGCGAGCATCGTAATGCCGCTGATTTCAATGTGGCTATACTTTGAAAAAGGAATCTATGCCGACTTCGCAATAAACATTTACTACGTTGCCATCGCCATCTACGGCTACCGCAACTGGACGCGACGCCGCGGAACCGAAAAACAGACCCTGCCCATAACCCGCATCCCGGGCTCCGTACTGGCCGGCTGCATAGCCGCAGTCGGAGTTCTGTGGGTGGCTATCGCCCTGGTGCTCATCAACTTCACCGACTCGACCATCCCCTGGCTCGACGCCTTCACCACCGCAGTGAGCATCGTGGCCCTCTGGATGGGCGCGCAAAAATATTGCGAGCAATGGCTCTTCTGGCTGGTGGTCGACCTGGTAACGGTGCCGATGCAAATCTATAAGGGCCTGGTGTTCTATCCGATTCTCTATAGCGGCTACTGCGTAATTGCCCTGCTCGGCTACCGCAAATGGCTGCGCATGGCCGCGACCCGCTAAGGTTAAAAACCGGAAACTACGTTTTGCCATTTTGGAAATTTTTACTAAATTTGCGGCGATTTAAACTAACAACCAATATGGAAAATCCCGAAATCGACTGGTCATCGCTCCAATTCGGCTACTATCCCACCGACGTTAACGTGCGCTGCACGTTCAAGGACGGCAAATGGGGCCCGATTGAAGAATCAACCTCCGAATACATCAACCTCCACATGGCCGCAACCGCTCTCCACTACGGCCAGGAAATCTTTGAAGGCCTCAAGGCCTTCCGCGGCAAAGACGGCAAAGTCCGCATTTTCCGCCTCGAAGAAAACGCCAAACGCATAGCCGACTCCGCCCGCGGCCTGCTCATGGAGCCCGTGCCCGAAGAACTGTTTGCCGAAATGGTTAAACGCGTGGTCCGCGCCAACGAACGCTTCGTGCCCCCCTACGGCTCAGGCGCTTCACTCTACATCCGCCCGCTCGAGATCGGCCTCACCGCCCGTGTTGGCGTTAAGGAAGCTACCGAATATATGATTATTATCTTCGTTAGCCCCGTAGGCCCTTACTTCAAGGGCGGTCTCACTCCCGCAAACTACTGCATTACCCGCGAACACGACCGCGTGGCCCCCAAAGGCACCGGCCGCTGGAAAGTGGGCGGCAACTATGCAGCCTCGATTCCCGTAATCCACGAAGCCCACGAAAAAGGCTACGCGTCAGTCCTCTTCCTCGACCCCAAAGAGAAGAAATATCTCGACGAATGCGGCCCCGCAAACTTCATTGCCATTAAAGACGGCGTTTACATCACCCCCGCCTCCGACTCAATCCTCCCCTCGATTACCAACAAGAGCCTCATGCAGATTGCACGCGACATGGGCCTCAAGGTTGAACAGCGCCACATAACCGTCGACGAGCTCAACGACGTTAGCGAAGCCGCCGCAGTCGGCACCGCGGCCGTAACCTCGCCCGTAGGCGAAATCCACGACCTCGACACCGGCATCAAATACATTATCAGCCCCGACGGCCAGGCAGGCCCCGTAACCACCGAGCTCTACCACCGCCTGCAGGCCATTCAATATGGCGATGCCCCCGACACCCACGGCTGGAACACCATTCTCGACTAATGGACTATCAACGAATCATCGACAAATATTATCCCGAAGGCACCCCCCTTCGGGATATTTATATGCGCCATGCCC
>CAZKPP010000063.1:0-9891 GCA_964554665.1 uncultured Bacteroides sp. | reverse complement strand
TGCTTTGCCGACAAATTCTACTCCAAGTCAGGCTCCGGCCAACGCAAAACCATCGACCAAGTCCGCGCCGCAGCCGCCCGCTTCGGCGACCTCGACAAACTCACCCCCCTCCTCGCCGAATTCCCCCTCTAACCCCAAGCGGCAAAAAATTCAACATTCAAAATTCGAAATTCAAAATTATTTTTGTAACTTTGCGGAGTTATTATTCACTTTATTCACACATCATTGCGTATGAAAAAATTTACACTCCTGATGTCGGCTTTGCTGATGGCAGCCGGTGCTTTCGCACAGCTCCCCGACGGCAATTTCATCATCGCCTCCGCCTCGCAGTCTGCTCGCCCCCACGGCAAGTATATGGCCGTGACCGCCGAGGGCCGACTCATCACCACCAACACCATCAACAACAATGCCCTCTGGAAGGGTGACTACAACGACGACTTCGAGCAAACAATCTCTAACGTCGGCGTTAGCGGCTACCTTTTTGAAGGCAATCAATCGCGCAACATAACCCTCTCGTCGACCGCCAAAGGTCTGGCCGTTATGGAGAGCGAGGTGGTTGTGGGTGCCTACGGTATCACAACCACTTTAGACGCCGCCAGAAGCCAATACGTTTTCCTCAACGCCCTGAACACCGACGCCGATACCGAAAACGGTGGTATCGGCCTGTGGACTCTCGACGAGGGCTCGTCGTTCTTCCTCCTGGCCTATGACCCCAGCGAAACCGAAGAGCAGATTTCGGCTAAAGTTGATCAGCTCTACAGCCTTGCGCAGGCCAAGAAATCGGCTATCAACGACATTAACGTTTATATGAACGCATCGTGGGGCGGCCGCGAATATGGCGAAGGCTCTATGTATGAAATCTATTATGCCGAAACCGAGGAAGAACTCGCCGAAGCAGTTAAGAGCGTCAAGCAGGCTGCCGTTCGCTATGCCGAACACTCGCTGACCAGCGGCGCTACACTCATCAACGTGCGCATGAACCAGCCCGTTACCTACACCGGTGCCGAAAATCACCCCATTGAACGCACCGAGGCAACTTCAATTAAGAGCCTCTGGATTGCCGAACCCGCTGAAGGCGAACCCATCGAGGTCGACGGCATCGAGTTCAAGTCTTTCTATCTGCGCAACGCTGCCTCCGGCAAATATATTGCCAAGAATGTTAACGACGGCAGTGTACTCGCCGGTGTTGACACTAAAGAAGAAGCCGGCACCATGAACCTGGTTATGGGTTCCACCGGTTTTGAACTCATTATCAACAACAACGACAAACAGAACCAATATCTCAACGTTTCCAACAATCCCACCGACCCCAAGCTGACCATTTATCCTTACACCAACGACGCCGGCGCTTTCTTCCAGTTCAACGCACTGCCCACCTTTGAAAACACCGTGCTCCCCATGGTTAAAGTCGTTGGCGAAAAAGACGAAACCGGCTTCTCCTACAAGATGATTTCGGCCGTTGAGGTTTACGTGCCTTTAGGTGCCACCCCCACCGGCTATGGCGCAGTTGAAATGCAGGTTTACGCCCAAGACTGGAGCCTCTCAACCATCAACAAGTGGACCTCGGAATCTCTCGCCGACATCACTCCCGACACTAAAACCGTAGAATATCAGCAGTATAATGAAGCTACTCAGGATTTCGAAACCGTTTCGGTTGAAGCTAACGTCTACACCCTCATCACCAACAACTACGTTACCAACCCCGGCACCTATACCATCAGCCTGAGCCCCTACGCTTTCTCGCTGACCGCCGACGACCAAACCACCTACTCCACCGCTGCCTCTATCAGAGTTAGCATTGAGGAACCCGCAACTCCCGCCAGCCTCATCGTTACTCCCGAAGCCGGCAAGGTTGAATCAATCTCCGTAATCACCATTGACCCCAACGGCGAAGGTGGCTGGGCAGTTGGTCAGAGCGTTGGCGACATCACCGTTACCTTCAACGGCGAAATCGCAACCGCTGCCGACGGCACCCTGCTCTCGCTCAACGGCGACGCCATGACTGCTTATGATGCCTTTGACTGGGACAACTGGACAGGTGGCGGCTGGGAAATCCCCGTTGACTTCACCGCCAACGGCAAATATGTGCTCACCATTCCCGCCGGCTTCTTCGAAAACATGTCGGGCGACATCAACGAAGAAACCATTGTTGAATGGACCATCGGCGACTTGAGCGGCCTCAAGGAAATCACCTCCATGAAGATCAACGGCCGCGCCTACGACCTGAAAGGTCGCGCAGTGGCCAACCCCGCTCACGGTCTCTTCATCATCAACGGCAAAAAAGTTATCAAATAACCCTCCCCTTTTCTCCCCCCTCAAAAGCCCACCCCCCCGGTGGGCTTTTTTATTTCATTATTTTTCGCTAATTTTGCACCTATGGCAAACCGAAAAATTCTTTGGGTCGACGATGAAATCGACCTGCTAAAACCCCATATAATCTTCCTGAAATCAAAGGGCTACGACGTTGTGACCGTCAACAACGGCCGCGACTCCCTCGACCTGGCCCGCCGCGAACTTCCCGACATTATTTTCCTCGACGAAAACATGCCCGGGCTCTCAGGCCTCGAAACCCTTCAGCGCCTCAAGCAGCTGCTGCCCGACACTCCGGTCATAATGATTACCAAAAACGAGGAGGAAAACATTATGGACCAGGCTGTTGGCGCCAACATTGCCGACTATCTCATTAAGCCCGTCAACCCAAACCAGATTCTGCTTACCCTAAAAAAGAATCTCCACGCCGAGCGCCTGGTCAGCGAACAGACCGGGGCCGACTATCGCCAGGAATTCATGCAGCTCTCCGACGAAATTGCCCGCTGCCGCAGCTTCGCCGACTTTCAACAGCTATATGCCCGCCTGACCTACTGGGAACTCGAACTGGCCGGCCGCGGCACAAACATGGACGAGATGCTCGACATGCAGAAGCGCGAGGCCAACGCCGCCTACGCCCGGTTCGTGCGCGAAAAATATCGCGACTGGCTCGACGGCCGCGACCGCCCGCTGATGAGTCCCGACGTGTTTAAATCGCGCGTCTTCCCCCTGCTCGACGAGGGCAAAAAAGTTTTTTTCATTCTCATCGACAACTTCCGCCTCGACCAGTGGCGCACGGTGCGGCCGCTGCTGGGCGAGTTTTTCAACGTTGACGAAGAAACCTACTGCTCGATTCTGCCAACGGCCACGCAATATGCCCGCAACGCCATATTCTCGGGCCTGATGCCGCTCGACATCGAGCGGATGTTTCCCGACCTTTGGGTTGACGAAGACTCCGACGAGGGGAAGAACCTTAACGAGTCGCCGCTGATTGCCACCCAGTTTGAGCGTTTCAGGCGCCGGGGCGTAAAGTTCAGCTACAACAAAATCAATGACTCGGCAGCCGGCGACCGCCTGATACGCGAATTCGCCAACCTCGAAAACAACGACCTCAACGTTATTGTTTTCAACTTTATCGACATGATGAGCCATGCGCGAACAGAGTCGAAAATGATGCGCGAACTCGCCTCGACCAATGCCGCCTACCGCTCGCTGACCGAATCGTGGTTTCGCCACTCGTCGATTATCGACCTGCTACGCAAAATCGCCGACAAGGGCCACACCATCGTTCTGACCACCGACCACGGCACCATCAAGGTCAACACGCCCATAAAAGTTGTTGGCGACCGCAATGTCAACACCAACCTGCGCTATAAGCTGGGCAAGACGCTCGGCTACAATCCCAAACAGGTGTTTGAAGTTACTCGCCCGAAAGATTTCGGACTGCCGGCGCCCAACGTAAGCACCACCTATATCTTTGCCTACGGCCGCGACTTTTTTGCCTATCCCAACAACTATAACTACTACGTTCAGTACTATACCGACACGTTTCAACACGGCGGCATATCGCTCGAAGAGATGATTATTCCGCTCATAACCCTTACCCCGCGATGATAGACCCCGAAGTTGCGCAACTGCTCGAACGCGAGGCCGCGCGCATAAACTCCACAGATTTCATAGCCGCCGACCCGGTTCAGTTTCCGCGGCGCTATTCCGACCCCGCCGACATCGAAATCGTAAGCCTGCTGGCGGCCCACCTGGCCTGGGGCAACCGCAAGATGATATGCCGCGACATTGAGCGACTGCTGGCAATGATGACCCCGTCGCCGGCGGCCTGGGTGCGCAACGGCGCCTTCGAGTCGGTGCCCGACGACATGAATATCCACCGCACCTTTTTCGGGCGCAACCTCAAGCACCTGCTGCGGGGACTCGAAAGCATTCTCAACGAATATCCCACCCTCGACGCCTGGGCCGCAACCCTCGGCCTCAAGGGCAAGGAGGGCGCCCCCTGGCTGCTGGCTCAGGCGCTCAACGAGCGCATGGCGGCTGCCAACTCCGGCCAAGGCGACCCGCGCTGCTTTCCGCTAAACTTGAAAACCACGGCCCTGAAGCGCCTCAACATGGCCCTGCGATGGCTCGTGCGCCGCGACGGCATCGTGGACCTCGGCATCTGGCGGTCGCTCGACCCGGCCGACCTCTACATTCCCCTCGACGTGCACGCCGGCAACACCGCCCGCGCCCTCGGCTTGACCGCGCGCAACGCCAACGACCGACGCACCACCGAAGAAATCACCGCCGCCCTGCGCACCCTGCGCCCCGACGACCCCGCCTTTTTCGACTACGCCCTCTTCGGCCTCGGCATCGAAAACAACCCCTAAGACCAACAACCAATCATATGATTAAACGAGCTCTTACATCACTGTTTTTAACACTCTTAGCCGCGCCGGCAATCCCCGCCTTTGCCTACGACTTTATTGTCGACAACATTGCATACAACATTGAGGAAGGTAATGCCGTTGTGACCTACAATGGCAGGTATTCATCAGGCTCTTATCGGCAGGCCGAGATTGTGATTCCGGAGCAAGTGACTTATAAAGATGTTACTTACCCCGTAACTGCTATCGGCTCAGCTGCTTTTTATCAGTGCTACATGCTTGAAAGCATAACCATTCCAGCTACCATTGGCGAAATACGCGCCAACGCCTTTCAGTCATGCAGACAATTAAGCGCCATAAGCCTTCCTTCATCGGTCACAGCCATTGGTAATTACGCATTTCAGGGGTGCGAGGGCCTCAAGTCTTTGTCTCTGTCGTGCCGACAATTCGGAACAAGCGCATTAAGCGGACTCTACGCGCTGGAGCATATTGAAGGCCCCGACGCCACCGCCGACGGCAAATGTTTGATTATCGACGGCACGCTGGTCCTTTTTGCACCTGCAGGCACTAAAGAATATGCCATTCCGTCAACCGTCCACACTCTCGATGCGTATGGCTTCGACCGAAACACTGAATTGGAGAGAATCACCCTGCCGCCATCGCTAACCACCCTTCGCTGCGGATTCAGCGGATGCAGCTCCCTGACAACCGCCGTGGTTGAAGACATTGACAGCTATTGCCATATTTCATACAACAACAGCTATACGCCGATTTTCAGTGCAACCACCAACCTTGTGGACTCCAACGGCAACCCGATTCAAGACATTGTGTTCCCCGGAGACATAAAAACCCTGAAAAACTATCTGTTTAAAGGATTAGCTATTCGCTCACTCACCATTGAAGAAGGTGTTGAAGAAATCGAATACAACGCCCTGCGCGATTGTAAATATCTCACCTCGGTTTCTATTCCTTCCTCAGTTTCCAAAATCGGCAATGCCGCGTTCAGAGGGTGCTTCCGCCTGAAGGACTTAACCTACGGCGCTGCTAACGCTACTGCCGGCTACCACGTTAAAGAAGACCGCGAAGATGAACATTCATATATTTTCACCGACTGCCAGTCGCTGACCCACGTTGAACTGCTCAACAGCGTCATCTCGATTCCTGACTACTTATTCGCCCAATCCTATATCAAATCCATAAACTTCCCGGCTTCGGTTCAGAATATAGGCGAATGCGTGTTCTATCTTGGCAAGCTCGAAGAAGCAATGTTTGAGGGAGCACCGGAACTTAAGGCCGTATTCAATAGTTGCTCCAACCTTCTCAAGGTGAGCGCAAAGTCAGCCACTCCACCAGCCGCTCCGGCTTATCTCGGAACCGTCAGCAGCGCCTCCCTCTACGTTCCGGAAAACGCAATCGGGCTCTACAGCGACGCTCCGGGCTGGTCTAACTTTAAGTCTATCCTCTCCGAACCATTGCCGGGCTTGGCCGGCCACATTTTTGAAAATAACGGCCTGAGATTTGAAATTACCGATCCCGAAAACCACACTTGCAAAGTAACTTCGCCCGAAGCAGGCAAAGACTACCCCGAAAAAGTCGTTATACCGGAAGCAGTAGTTACCGACAACGGCATTACCTACCGCGTAACATCAATTGCCGATGCGGCATTTACCTTTACCAGCAACGTCACCTCAATTAAAATCCCTAACACCATCTCTGCAATTTCGGGAATCAACAACTCAACCACCGGCCTTAAAGAAATAATAGTTGAGCCCGACAATCCTGATTACAGCACCATCGACGGCGTGCTTTTCAATAAAGATGTCGGCAATCTCCTTGTCTATCCGGCTGCCAAACCCGGCCCCTACACGGTGCCCTCGACCGTGCGCAGCGTCGGCTCTGAGTTGGCTTCAAAAGTCAATCTCGACAGTCTCACGATTTCCGATTCCGTTGAGGGTGCGCTCTACATGTCGAATTCCCCGGCGCTTAAATATTTAAAGATGGGGGCCGGAATAACGTCGTTTACCGTGGCAAACTGCCCGGAATTGCAATACCTGGAAATCGGCTCCGGGGTTGAAAGCGTCAGAGGCGAAGACTTTGGTGCCGGTTACCATGATCTTTGGGATACGCGCAACATTCGCAGCCTGGTTTTTGCCGACAGCGACGGGCCTATAAAAATCTACACCATGAGCGTTGACGACGGCTACATTGAAGCCATACCGACCGGCAATTGCAAATATGTCTACATCGGACGCAACCTTGAAGCTGCCGGCTCTCCGCTTAAGTCCCACTTCAGCAGCCCGGTGCAGCATGTGGAATTCGGCTCGAAGGTTACGCGCCTGAACGCGCAGCTATTAACCTGCATGCAATACACAACGAATAAAATCACCGTTCCTTCGGTCGACTTCTGGGCCTCGACGCCGCGCCTCTATTCTGGCTTGCTCCCCAACTATTCGCTGTTTATTGCCGGCAAAGAGGAACCCGACATTCGCATAACATCAGAGAACATTATTGAACGTGCATTCCACAACGTTAATAATATCAAAACAATAACAACAGCGGAAACAGTGCGGTCAATAGGTTCATATGCGTTCAACACCAATCCTTCGCCGAAAGCCCTGATTGTTGAAAGCCCAGATCCGGCGACTATGAGCATAGACGGATATCTCCTTTATAATCCCGACGAAGTAGAGCTATATGTGCCTCAAGGCTCTAAGCCTCTCTACCAAAACGCCGACTACTGGAAATATTTCTCCAATATATTTGAACGGCAAACGACTGACATCAACAACACATCTAACCGACCGTTGACCCCAACAACGGAAGCTCTATATGACCTGCAAGGCCACCGCGTTGCACCCGAAAATGCACCGCACGGTATCTACATTCGGCGTGACAGAAACGGCAATACTTCAAAAATAAAACTTTAAATACTTAAGTCCCGAGTCGATGAGATTCGGGGCTTAAGTTTGCCATCTGAGACATGTTTTTAGTTGCCGGGTAATATAGTCGAGGCTATGGAAAACATCTTCCACTCTCGGAATTTCGGAATATGCCAATGCCGGCAACTCTCGCAAGTATTTTTGCTGTAAATCCTGCCACACACCATGTAAGTCTGTAAGCAATAATGAATCAGGGAGTTTCTTTTCTTTCCAACCATTTGGTTGATCAAAGAGCCTCTTATCATGGTCAATTAGCTGATTGAACGCCGATATGTATTGCTCACTTTCAATGAAGTCAATACATTCTTTATCTTGACTCAAATAATATAGATCATAGAAATGTCTTATCTTTGCCGACAAGTCAGTAAGATAATTTTCCGACAAGGAGAAGCGGATCAACGAAACCAGTTTTTCGATTAAAGTTGTTCGTTTGTCCAAAACATTTAATTCAAAAGTGTCAAGGTCAAACTCACTTATAATTTCTGCATGGCCGGAAGTCAAGAGATATTCTCTAATAAAATTTGACACCGGATGCTTTGCAAATGGAATAGGATTAGCAAACGAGTTTATCTCAATTAGCAGCTGTCCGGACAATAAACTACCAATAGGAGCTATTCCTTCCACAAGAGGATAACCATAAAACACCTTCCTATAGCGTGAACCCTTGCTCGTCACACCCGGCTTTTCGATTTCTACAAGGCCCTCGGCCATAGATTTCTGAGTGGCTCGGATAATAGACTTAAGCTTTGCATCCGTAACGCCCTCATCTTTAACAATAGCAATATCTATATCTTCAGAAAACCTAGCGCCAATCTTATAAATCTTGGATAAACTTGTACCACCCTTAAAAACAGCATTAGCAGCCGATTTACTTCGCGACAATTGCTGCAGCGAACGAGTTATCCAATAATCCTTTTCAATAAATCCCACATTTATCCCGAGTCCACCCAATTCTTTTGGTTGACTTGCCCTCAAAATGATTTCCGAGAATAGTTCTTTATCTTCGTGCAGATTCATATTATTCGCCAATTTGCTTTATTGGGTAATACATTGTCGGTGATTCCTATGCGATACACCGTAAAAGGATTAAGAGTAGCCTTCAACTTAGAGTCAATTCCAAGTGCTGACTCCATTATGGCTCCGGCTAATGCCCTCGCTGAAGCCGGATATTTGAATGCGTAATCTTCGAATGCCAATACTTCTTCGTTGGTCAAAGTTTGAAGTAACCCACGTAGTTTAGCGACAACCTCCCCGGGCGTTGTTGCCGGTATTTGTTTGATAAACTTCAGGGAATCCAAAATTCTTAACAGGGAAATGGAGGCTTCGCTAATGATGTTCTCCTGTTTGGTATACGATATGCCATATCCGGCTCTTTTAAGCGGTCGCCGATAAGTATTGCTCGCTATTAGTATATTAGATGATACTTGCGTAGTCAGCCCCATTTGCGAAAAGGCTTGCACTCCGGTAATATAGCCGATACGCTCCCCGTCCTTATACACCAAATCTCTCGTCAATCCCTCAATCATCGGCGGAACTTCCCCAAGCCTTGTAAACTTAGGTTTATAGAATCTCCCCTTACCAACTTTACGTAATTGACCGGCCCTGACCATGCGACTAAAGGTTTGGGCCGCGGAAAGTGAGTAATCCGTCGGCAAAGCTAAATCTGAATAGTCAAAGACCATCCCTTCAGGAATCCGGTTGAGCTGCTTCTCTATTAGTTCTTTAGATTTCATGCTGCAAAGATACGAAAAAAATGTCAAGTTTTTGCATGTAAAAACTTGACAAAATAAATATCAAGCCCCGGGTCGTGGAGAACCGGGGCTTGATTATTAGGGAGTTTGTTGGAATCAGAGGGCGGGGCCTGCTACTACGAGAGCTTTGCCGGCAGGGTTGTTTTCAAACTTCTTGAAGTTGTTGATAAACTTCTCGGCAAGCATGGTAGCTTTCTTCTTCCATTCTTCGGGATCGGCGTAGGTGTCGCGCGGGTCGAGGATTTTGGGATCAACGCCGGGGAGTTCGGTGGGCACGGTGAAGCCGAAGATGGGAATCTGCTTGGTGGGAGCGGTGAGGATAGCGCCGTCGAGAATAGCGTCGATGATGCCGCGGGTGTCGCGAATCGAAATGCGCTTGCCGGTGCCGTTCCAGCCGGTGTTTACCAGATAAGCCTTGGCACCCGATTTTTCCATCTTCTTAACGAGTTCTTCAGCATATTTGGTGGGGTGGAGGCTGAGGAATGCTGCGCCGAAGCAGGCCGAGAAGGTGGGGGTGGG
>CAZKPP010000062.1:8997-13735 GCA_964554665.1 uncultured Bacteroides sp. | reverse complement strand
CGCCGTCGCGCTGGTGTCGCTGATGTGTGGGCGAGCCGCCCACACTCCCGGCAGAGCAACGTCAGCGTTGGCGGACCGAAGCTCCTGCTTATAGCACACACCCTACAGGAGTGCAGCGACACTAGCTAAACTCCGCCCAGTATATTTGCCCTTTAGCTTCCGCCGGCTTCTAATATTTATCTCCAGTCAGAAGGGATAAGATTTATAGAATAACCTCTGCTATTCCAAAACGGTGTAAAAACACTATCAGTAGATGGAAATTCTTTCTGAATTTGAGTTAGTATAGTGTTAATTATCTTCTTCCCTAAAGAATCTGAAAAATAACCTCTAAGAGCTTTTTCATACCATTGTATTAGTTCTTTTTCAGTTACTATCCCCTGAATCCTAGATTTCCATCCAATTTGAGTTAGCAGTGATAGTATTACATTCCTTTCAGCATCTTGACATACAATTACAATTCTATCAGCTGTAATACTTTGAACAATTTCCTTAGCCTTATTTTCATCTAAAGAAATATGCTTTATTTGTACAGCCATTCCAAAACTACTCCACATATCCAAGCCTCCATCAGCTGCATTTGTCGCTCCCACTCGATGAATATTAGCGGGAATAGTAATACTAGGCTTTGCCGCTGACAAACCTATGACTTGTTTTGCAAAATCTTCAAATTCCTTCAGGAGTGCTATCTTTGCTTCATTCGCCTTTAAGGTAATTTGAACATTCAAGCAATCAACCAACGCAGAAAATAGTGCATATACAATAATTTCGTAAATTTTATCTACACTTCGTTTTAATTCTTTTGTAGTGTTAAATATATTTAGAAGCTCGCTGACCTGAAAATTAGTTTCGTTATGGCTGTAACAATACTCTAAAGCGTTCACCATTTTATTAAATCTACCCTCAAAACAGCGATATATGTAGGCTTCTACTCCACCCCTTGTTTGCTTGTTAATTGCAGAAAGTTCCGCAAGTTTCTCTACTGGCATTTCTGTTTCAGTAAAAAGTGCATCTTGATATTTTGCCGAAGAACTACTTGTAGCATTAACTAACATACAGCTTATAACATCACGCCACTTTCTAGAAGGTAAGCGAAAAGTTTCAATATTGTCAAAATTAATTTCATCAGAAATTCTATCTCTATATAAGATTTCTGCTACCTGAATAGGCTTATATAATAAAAGTCTGCCTGCTTTTATAAGATTATCTAAATAGTCCTTAGGCGATTCTAGTTTATTTTGTTTTGCCTTTCGTGCCATAATTCAGCCTATTAGTTTTGATTATAATTTTTTAGTGCATTTATCATCTGTGAAGCTACAGCTTTTATTACTGGAACAGCCACAGAATTACCACACTGTTTCTTTACCTTACTATAGGGTACTACTATTTTAAAGTTATCAGGAAAGCCCTGAAGTCGTAACATTTCACGTTCTGTAGGTCTACGTTCATCGTTAATTAGAATGTAGTTTGCAGATGCACCTGCTCTTAATGCTGCCGAAAAAGGGTGAGGTGTTATACTACCGGCTTTATTTTCGTGAGATATGTATGGTTTCGGATAGTTGGGATTCTTTATGCGCATTAGCCTAGATTCCCTAATACTATCTTTCACAAAGTAGCGGCTATCCACTTCTTCTTCCAATATATCAGTTAAATTTTTTCTAGTATGTTGAGGAACAGGGTCTGGGAAGGTAAAAAATACATTTTGTAAAAAGCCTACTATTATAATCCTTTCTCTTTTTTGTGGCACACCGTAATCTAAAGCATTAAGCACTTTCGCGTGAACATAGTAACCCAGTGCTTCTAAATGCGCGAGAATAACTTTGAAAGTATTACCGTTATCGTGAGCTGTTAAGTTCCGAACATTTTCTAACATAAAGGCTTTAGGCTTTTTAGCCTTTAATATACGTTCTATTTCAAAAAATAAGGTTCCACAAGTTTCGTTATTAAAACCCTCTCTTTTGCCAATAATAGAAAAAGCCTGACAAGGGAAGCCTCCTAACAGTATATCAAAATCTGGAATATCTTCTGCTTCTATTTTCGTAATATCTCCTGAAGGATGTTCTCCAAAGTTCGCTTCATACGTTCTGCAAGCGTCCTCATCAAATTCAGAAGAAAATACACACCTTCCGCCTATGCTTTCAAAGCCTAAGCGAATTCCACCTATTCCTGCAAATAGGTCTATAAAGGTGAAGCTATTCCAATCCATAACTCTTCTTAAGGGGTCTATTAGATTGCAAAGTTACAATAAAAAAATGGATTTTACACCGTCTGTTTAAAAATTTGGGAGCGAAAACTTGGAAAAGGAACCGCCAAACAAATCAAAATAGAGAAAGTGGTAATGGTTATTTGGTATATTTTTCTGCAATGTTTGCAGTCACTATGTGGAATTAGCCCTGAAGCAACTTCAGATATTTGTTGCAGATTTGCTGCATGCGTTCATCCTTTTGTTGCTGCGCTTTCTCTATGAAAGCGACCAACTCCTTAGAGGGATTCGGAATGCGAATAGTGTTTGTCGTTTCCATATTCAATTCTGTATTATAACGTTATTATTTCATGCAAAGTTACAATAAAATTTTCTAATCCGCAAATCTTTTGGGATGGAAATCCACAAATCGGCTCTCCGAGCCTTGCGGGGGGCGACGGCGGCCCGCCGTCGCGCTGGTGTCGCTGATGTGTGGGCGAGCCGCCCACACTCCCGGCAGACGTAAAGGGAAAAAGGGATGCGCTGCGGTTGGCGGCGCACCCCTCGGGCTTATGAATAACAAAAAGAAAATTACTGTTGGGCAATTTGTTGTTCGTCGGGCTTGACGATGCTGCGGCCGGGAGCCGGAGTCTGGTCGTCGTCGGCTGCGGGAGTAACTACGAGGTCGTAGCTGAGCAGCGCAAATGCGGCCGACTTATCAATCTGATAAACAGAGGTTTTAATCTGAAATGCGTATTCACCGGGTTCAAGGACTGCAGTGTCGAACGATGCGCTGAACGGCACGGTTACGGTCTGATACTGGGGAATACCGTTAATATAGTAGGTTGTCAGGCCAAGAGAGGTGCGTTTGCCGTTGCGCGAAATGGCGGTGATGCTTTCAACATCGAGGGGGGTACCCTGTTCAACATAGATTTTATTGGTGTTAGGGTCCTGAACGCCACCTGAAATGGCAACTTCAAAATCAACTTCGGGGAGGTCTTTGTCGTCAGAGCTGCAGGAAGTAAAGAAACTCATGGCGGGAACAAGCATCAGTGCAAATAAAACTTTCTTAATCATAATAGTAAATAATGTAGTAGTGTAGTATTGTAGTTTTACTTTATAAACATTCTGAGGTCCGAAAAGTTTATGAAATCTTAAAAATTATTGAAAAAATGATAATCGGTAAAAGTTTCAGAAATTTTTTTGTAACTTTGCGGTGAGATGATAGAGGCCGCCCTATATCTGTTTCCGGTTGGTTTGAGCGAAGAAGCCATGACCGCCGAACTTCCGCAGGTCAACAAAGATTTGCTGCTTTCGGTGCGCTTTTTCGTGGTTGAAAACCTGCGCTCGGCCCGACGCTTCCTGAAAAAGGTTGACCGCTCGATCAACATCGACGACCTCCGGTTCGTTGAGCTCAGCGAGCACACCCCCGCGGCGGAAATTCCGGCCATGCTCGCGCCGCTGGAACGCGGCGAAGCCATCGGGGTTATCAGCGAGGCAGGCTGTCCGGCCGTGGCCGACCCGGGGGCCGACCTGGTGGCCGAAGCGCAGCGCCGCGGATTTCGGGTTGTGCCGCTCGTGGGGCCGTCGAGCATTCTGCTGTCGCTCATGGCATCGGGGTTCAATGGCCAGCGTTTTGCCTTCGAGGGCTATCTGCCCATCGATGCGGCGCAACGCACCAAGCGCCTGCGCGAAATGGTGCAACGCATCCAAAAAGAGCGCCAGACGCAAATCTTCATCGAAACCCCCTATCGCAACAACCGGCTGATTGCCGAGCTTGCCCAGAAACTGCCCGGCGACATGCTGCTCTGCGTGGCCAGCGACCTGACCGGCCCCAACGAGTCGGTTATCACCCGCCCGCTCGGCAAGTGGGCCCGCGCAACTTACGATTACAACAAAGTTCCAACAATTTTTCTGCTCTATAGTTAATGGCTCCGCGAAAACCTTCAAAACAACAGTTTGACTCGCCGGGCCTGTTCACTTCCGACATGCTCGGCGAAACAGTTACCGACGCCGAAGCCCCGCTCGGCCCTATTGCCGTGTCGCCCGCCGACGAGGCCATACGCTTTATCAGCTTCGGCAGCGGCTCAAGCGGCAACTGCTCCTATATCGGCGACAGCACCAACGGCTTCCTGATCGATGCAGGCGTCGACCCCAAGAAGGTTGAAACGGAACTTAACGAGCGGGGCATCGACATGACGAAGGTGCGCGGCATATTGCTCACCCACGACCATGGCGACCACGTGCGCTACATCTACTCGCTGCTGCGCAACCATCGCCACCTGCTGGTTTACTGCACCCCGAAGATAATGAACGGCGTTTTGCGCCGCCACTCGATTTCGCGCCGCATACGCGACTACCACCGCGCAATATATAAGGAGTTTGAATTCAAAATCGGCAATTTCGTCATAACCCCCTTTGAGGTGAGCCACGACGGCACCGACAATTGCGGATTCTTCGTTACCCACGGCCCCTACTCCATGGCGGTTGCCACCGACCTGGGGTGCATAACCGAGCGCGTGAGGTTCTACATGTCGCAGGTCAACTTTATGGTCTTGG
>CAZKPP010000062.1:0-8897 GCA_964554665.1 uncultured Bacteroides sp. | reverse complement strand
TGCATAACCGAGCGCGTGAGGTTCTACATGTCGCAGGTCAACTTTATGGTCTTGGAGAGCAACTACGACCTTGAGATGCTCATGACCGGCAACTACCCCGACTATCTGAAAGCGCGCATCGTTGCCGACCACGGCCACCTCGACAACAGCGTTTCGGCCGAATTTGTGGCCGACGTGTGGACCCCGAAGCTGACCCACGTGTTTCTCTGCCACCTCAGCCAGGACAACAACCGGCCCGAAAAGGCCCTGGAAACCTATCACCGCGTGTTTGCACAAAAACACCCGGAGCTATCGCTGGGCGACGGCCTCCGGGAGAATCTTACGGATTTGCAGGTAATAGTTCTGCCGCGCTTCGACGCGACCCGACTATTCATTCTGCGATAGCGCATCCATAGCCTCAGGCGTAAGGAAACGCTGAAGGTCGAAGCGCGAAACCGGAATGCGGACTATGCCGGTTGAAAAGGGCGCCACTTCGTAGGGCTGGTAAACAAAAGTAATGTCATCCTCTTCGATTTGAACCGAACCTAAAGTGGCGATAGGCTCGTCGAACAGCGTGCCCTCGGTCGGATAAACCTTGCGAGCCTTGGCGTTAATCAGGTCAAGAATGGCGTTGGTGCTTCCCGGCTTAAACATATTTTCGACCGTCAGCAGGCTATGTTCGGCTATCGAATAGTTCAGATAGCGCACCGAGGGCATGCCGTGGGCTGCGCCGTAATAATACTGATAGCCGTAGACCTGAATAACCAGCAGCTTAGCAGTCAGCAAAGTAACGTCGCTAACAACAAAAGAATAATTCTTGTCGTCGGCATTATATGCCTCGTCGTAAGGCACCTTTACGTAGGTGAAAGTCGAATCTTCCTCGCTGCGCAGAAGGTTTACGCCATCGAGCATAAACTGCTTGGTTGCCTCCTCGAAAGTTTTTGCCTTGGTGCCGAAAGTGAATGCCAGCAGCGAATCGTTCAACACTTCGAGGTCGGCGTCGCCGATTTTCTCGGGCCACACTACGGAATATTTCGCCGCAGTGTAGATAGTGTCGCCGCCAACATCGGGCAGCATAAAGCCCACGGAGTCAACGCGGGTTTCGAACTCAATGGCGTTGGCGGGTGCTCCTTTGGAACACGATTCAGCCGCCACCGCAGCAACTGCCGTTGCAACAATGGCGACTGAAGATTTCAGTGAATTAAGTTTCATTTCTGTTTTTAGAGGTGGAATACCGGTTTAAACGGAGTTGTGGGTTTCAGCAGGCCGTTGATGCAGCCAATCTGCGAACCGTCGGTGGTCAGGCTTACGGTCAGCTGCGGGGCACCCTTTTCAATGTTCAGCTTGGTCAGGTCAATCCACACTACCGAGGGGCTCTGGGTGAGCTGGAAGTAGTAGGTAATGTTGGTCTGGTCGCATAGCGAGAACCACTGGGTGGTTGAAATTTCGGGCTGGTCGGGAATCGAAATACCCATAGGAACGGCGCAGTTTCTGATAATGCCGAACACGCCTGCCAGGCCTTCGCGATGGCTCAGGGTCTTGGGCAATATCGACGAGTAGAACGATGCGCGGGCAAAGCGGTCCGACGAACGGTTGGTGCCGGGGAGCATGTGCATGCCGCCAACGTTTTTCCAGTAGTCGCCGATTGCGAGCTGCTGATTATAGAAAGGAGCGTTGGTCAGAACTGAATATTCCGGGCCCTGAATAATCTGCAGGTTGCCCTGGTTATACTCAATAACCGCGCAGTCGCCGCTGGGGTCGGAAATTGCCATGTGGAGCGTAGCGGCCGAGCCGTCGGGCATTTCGGGAGCATAGAGATAGAATTCATCCTTGCTCAGTGACTTAACGGCCTCCTTAACGGTTGCGAAATTATCGAGCACATATTGCGGCCAAACGCTGGTTGCCATAATCTTGCGGTGTTCCTTGCCGGGGCCGTAGGAATAAACCGAGCCGGGCAGGTAAAGCACGTTGGCGGCGAGGCCTTTTTCATTCAAACCTTCGGAATAGCCCATGTTGTAGCCAACGGCCATTACGGTTGCATATTTCGAGGTCCAGACCATATTCTTTGCGGGGTCGTCGAAGCTGATATGCTGTTCGCCGCGCGGAAGCACCCGCAGTGAGGTGGGAATCGGAGTTGTCCAGTCCAGGGTACGTCCGGTTGCGGTTACGGAATCACCATGATAAACAACGCGGGTACATGCGCGAGCCTCATCGGGGCAAGCACCAAAAACAACTGCGGCCAAAGCCAGCGCGGAGATAAATTTTGTTTTCATAAAGATAGATAGTTGAGCGTTAATTTTATCTACTTAACGCCAACCGGCCCGATAATGTTCACAATAACCGACGCGAAGATACAAAAATCTTCGCGTCGGCTACGAATCAGGTCAAACTGACGGCGGCTTATTTTTCAATCAGCACAACGTCAACTTCTTTAGGATCGCCGGCATCACCGAGAATCAGCTTGCCTTCGCGCGAAAGCCAGCCCAGTGCGGCATAAATTTCTTTTTCTTTCAGTTTAGTGGCCTTTTTAATGGTCTTGATTGAGTTAGCGTCTTGCTCTGCAAGAGCTTTCCATACTTCACCTGCAAAGGTGCCGATTTGTTCTACTGTCATAACGAATAAATTTTTATTTGGTTATTAAGGAATTAAAATTTTCAACGTTTACGCCGGAAAATTCCGGTTACTTTAGAGCCTAATCTGAAGGTAAGCAGCCCCAGATCGAGCCACGACAGACCCGACAACATTCGCCCGATAAACGAGCGCGAGCTGGTTGAGGCAATCTTGCCGCCGAGAGTCTTTTGGAACCGCGACGCCAGGATTTCGCGCGAAATCAAGATTCGGGTTTCGGTCAGTGCACGCGCATAGCGGATTTCGTCGAGCGTCAACCCATCCCACTCTGTTTCGGGTCGTTTGATAGAATATTTGCTTTTCATTCTTCTTCGGAAACAGTGTTAGAGGTTAATGTTACCGAGGTTTCCTTAACCTCGGGGGTCGGCGGGTCAAGAAGCACCCGCGAAATAAAGCGTGCTATCGGGTCGATAATCAATTGCCGGCGGAACGACGCTGCTATCACTATAATTAAAATATAGAACGCAGCGATAATCAGATAGGTCCAGCGTGCGGGAAGGCCCTGAAGCAGAAAATCGGCGGCAGACATCGACAGGAATATCAAAGCCGTGGTGCTCACCACGAAGCAGACCGCAACCAAAGCTATGCGACCCAAAAGCAGGGTCAGCTTTTCGGTTGCCATCAGTCGGGCATTCTCGACTTCGAGCCCTACCAATCGCTTGACCTCCGAATAGATTCGGCTATAGGCTGATTCTTCGGCCGGCTGTTGAGAAAAAAAGTTCATAAATAATATTTCTCAAACGTGATTCAGATAAAAGAAACGGCTACGCCCAAAGGACGAATCTGCCTGAAGGCGTTGCCGTTCAAATATCGGGTGAATTGAAGTTAATGTTCAAGGGTTAGATAAAATCCTCGTCGTCGGCTTCCAATCGAGCAATCAGTTCGTCAACCTCGGCGTCGGAAAGGATTATGCTGTGGCGGCTGAACTTATCGATGAGTCGGCTGCGAAGGTCGCGGCCCGGGCTCGGGGCAAACAGGAGTGCTGCTGCAAAACCTACCATAGCGCCACCGATAAAGGCGCCCATAGTTCCACTGTTTGAATTAGATGCCATAGATATATGAGGATTATTACGTTTTAATGATTATTTCTTCGACAGTTCGTCGGCGATTTCGTCAACCAGTTCGTCGAGCTTCGACTCATTGTTGGGGAAAACACCCTTTTCGCGGAGATAACGTTTAATATTTTCACGAGTCTTTTCACCCGATTCGGGAGCGAAAAGCAGACCTGCGGCTGCGCCGATTGCAACGCCGCCAATAACTGCGAGGAAGATGCTGAAATTTTTCATTTTGTAAGTTAGTTTTAGTTTTACAATATGTTTGTTATGACTTTTCAACGATTGCGGGAGAGAAAAAGTTCGCTAAATCAGTCATTCACTGCGCAAATATATGTATTTCCCATGAGGTGGCAAAATTTTTTCTTAAAAAAATATAATTTTTCCGAATTTTTTTATTTACTTTTGCGCTTATGAAACGTCTGCTTACTCTACTGCTTGGCCTATCGGCCCTTATGAGCGCTTCCGCTCAGTCTGCAACCTCAACCCGCCGCGTTGCCGAACAGATTATGCGCAACAATCCCCCGCGCCTCTACTTCAAGCCCGAGACCATGACTGCCGACAGCTTCCCCCGCTGGCAGGCAGAAATGTCGAAGGCGATGATCAGCCTGATGAAACACCCCGAGGCTCCCGTCGCAGCTCCGAAACTCGAATCGAGCGAGCGCAAGGATGGCTACACCCTCGAACGCTGGCTGTCGTTCCCGATGGATAGCGTTGTGGTTCCGTTCTACGTAATGATTCCCGACTCGCTCTCAGGCCTCTCGGCGCTCTGCATTCCCGGCTTCGGCCAGACCAAAGAGCGCCTGGTTGCCGAAAACGGCCAGGGCTGGCAGCTGATGAAAGAGGGCGTCATTGCCGTGGTTGTCGACAATCCCTCGTGTGGCGAGCTCAACGACGGCGGCGTAAACGACTATGTGGTTTCGTCGCGCTTTCTGCTCGAAATGGGCTGGAGCTGGCTCGGCCTCGCTTCGTGGCAAGACAAGGTTATTCTCGACTGGATGAAGACCGACCCGCGCATCGACCCGAACAACATTATTGTCAGCGGCTTCTCGCTGGGCACCGAGCCGCTGATGGTTCTCGGACTCATGGACCCCACAATCAAAGCGTTCGTCTACAACGACTTCCTTTGCCGCACCCGCGAGCGCGCACTGACAATGAACAAGCGCGACGCCAACGGCCATCGCCCCTACCCCAACAACATCGAGCATCTTATTCCCGGCTTTTTCCTCTATTTCGACTTCCCCGACATTGTTGCCGCGCTGGCTCCGCGTCCGGTAATCTGCACCGAGGGGGGCATGGACCGCGATTTCCGCATCGTAGGCCAGGCCTTTGAGCTGGCCGGAGCGCCCGAAAACTTCGAGGCCTACCACTATCCGAAATACTCCGACCCGGCCGACCGCGTGCAGCTCGAAGAGATGCCCGACGGCGTTGACCGCGACGAATTCTTCCGTCTGGCCAACGTTGACCCGCCGAGCCACGGCTACAAAATCGGCCTGGTTCGCGAGTGGCTGAAAAAGCTCAAAAAGTAATCAGTAAAAGCAAACAACCAGCAGCTGCGCAATAATTACACGCAGAAACATCGACACCGGATAAACGGTTGCGTAGGCAACCGCCGGGTCGTCGGTTTGACAGGTATCATTGCTGAAGGTCAGGGCAATAGGGTTAGCCATGGCGCCCGACAGCATGCCGCAGGTTTCGCCGAAATTCAGCTTCCATATTCTCATTGCCGGAATAGCCATAATAAACATGGGCAACACGGTAATCAGGAAGCCTATCAGAATCCACAGCGGACCGTCGGAGGTCATAACGGTTTCCAAAAAGTCAGCGCCCGAGCTCAGGCCCAGACACGCCAAGAACAGCGACAGGCCTATGCCGCGCAGCATCAGGTTGGCCGACCGCGTGGTGTAGGTCACCAAATGAAACCGCGGGCCAAAAGCGCCCACAAGTATGCCCACAATAATCGGGCCGCCGGCAACACCTAAACAAACCTTCGTATCGACCCCCGGAATATAAATCGGCACCGCCCCCAACAGCAAACCGAGCACCATGCCGATAAAAATAGCCGCCAAGTTCGGCTCGCGCAGCGTGGTTGTGGCGTTGCCGAGCACGCGCTCCACATTTTCAATAGCCTTAGCCTCTCCAACAACTGTCAGGCGGTCGCCCAGCTGCAACACAAGCTGCGGAGTTGCAAGCAGTTGCACTCCCGCGCGGAGCACCCTGGAAATGTTGATGCCATAGCTGTTGCGGAGCTTGAGCGAGCCGAGGCGCTTGCCGTTGATTTCCGGCTTGGTAACGACTACATGCTTGGAAATCAGCGTCGAGTCAATGGCATTCCAATCAATATCCGACTTATTATAGTCGGTTTCCTCGCGCCGGCCGAAAAGAACCGTCAATGCCGCTGCGTCCTCATCGTTGGAAATAACCAACAGGCGGTCCCCCTCGCAGAGCATCGTATCTGAAGTTGGAATAGAAACCTGACCGTCGTGCCAAAGCCTGGAAATCACAAACTTATGAGGCGCAAACGAAGCGACCTCACGCACCGTGCGCCCAAACACACCCGGGTTATGAATCTGATATGCCGCAATAAAGGGCTTGGTGCCGTCCTCATGGACATGCACGGCCAAATCCTTGGGGCGCACAAAAAGTTTGCGTATCACCACAAACGCCAGTATAACGCCCACTACGCCAAGCGGATAAGTTACCGCGCAGCTCAACGCCGCGCCCGCCGACGGAATGCCGAGTTGCGACAGCGTTTCCTGCGCCGCGCCCAGGGCCGGGGTGTTGGTGGTCGCACCGCTGAGAATACCCACCATATCGCTCATCGGAATCCCCAGCGCGAACGTAAAACCTACGGCCAAAGCCGTGCCTACCAGCACCGTAGCCAAGCCCAACAGGTTGAGTTTCACTCCACCCGACCGAAACGACGAAAAGAAGCCGGGGCCAACCTTCAGGCCAAGTTCATAAACAAAAAGAACAAGACCGAAATTCTGGGCGTAGAGAAGCATCTGCGGGTCAATGCTCAAACCGAGATGACCGGCAAGGATACCCACGAAAAACACAAAAGTCACGCCAAGCGATACTCCAAACACCTTAATCTTGCCAAGGCCGAGGCCCAGGGCTATGATCGCCGACAGCACAATTACGGCCTGCAGCGGCGAATGATTGCTTAATAAATCAGTTATCCATTCCATTTTAGGGCGCAAAGTTAGTGAAAATTTCCGATTTTTGCGTATATTTGCAGTTATAAAACCGATATTATCCAGTGTTGCGACACATTATATATGTGCTTATTTGCCTGATATTCTGTCCCTTCGCCGCCTTGGCCGAAGAGACTGATACTGTTGTGCCGCTCCCTGCCGATAGCGTAGCAACCGCCCTTGGCGACTCAATCAGCGCCCTTCAGAGCAAATCGAAGATTCGCCGCCAGAAGGTTGACCTCGACAACACCGTTGTTTTCAACTCGTCAGACTCAATGATAATCATCGGCCGTAACCACACCTACATGTATGGCAGCGGCCACGTTACCTACGGCGACATAAATCTCGATGCCGAACAGATAGATATTGACCTGCGCACCAACGACGTAAACGCCGCCGGCATGCCCGACTCGCTCGGCAACATGCGCGGCCTGCCCCGCTTCGAACAAGGCTCTGACGGCTACGACGCCGAAACCATGAGCTATAACTTCAAGACCGAGCGCGGCTACATCACCAACGTAGTTACCCAGCAGGGCGAAGGCTACCTGGTCAGCGAAAAGTCAAAAAAGATGGAAAACGGCGAGTTCTTCATCTATCAGGGCCAGTATACCACCTGCGACGACCACGACGACCCCCACTTCCACTTCCAGATAACCCGCGGCCGCGTAAAGCCCGGCAGCAACATCGTTACCGGACCGGCATATCTGGTGCTGGCCGGCCTGCCGCTACCGTTGGCGGTTCCGTTCGGCTACTTTCCCTTTACCAAAAAATATTCGTCGGGCATCATATTCCCGACGTTCGGCGATGACTACCGCCGCGGCCTCTACCTCGACAACGGCGGCTACTATTTCGCCATCAACGACAACATCGACATGGCCCTCACAGGCCAGATCTACACCAAAGGCACATGGGGCCTGACCGCCCGTTCATCCTACTCCAAGCGCTATAAGTTCGCCGGCAATTTCCAGATCAGCTACCTCAACACGGTCGACGGCGAAAAGGGCTCTGCCGACTATGCCAAATCCACTAACTTCCAGGTTATATGGTATCACCAGCAGGACTCGAAATATAACCCCAACATGACTTTCTCGGCCTCGGTGAACTTTGCAACCAGCGGCTATTCGCGAAATAACGTCAACAGCTACTACAACTCTTCGTTTACCGAAAACACCAAGAGTTCGACCATAAACATGACCTACCGCTTCCCCGGAACAAAATGGAGCATGTCGGCCGGCATGAACATTACCCAGCGCTCAAGCGACGAAACCCTCAACGTTTCGCTCCCCAACCTCACCGTGAGCATGTCGCAGGTGGCACCGTTCAAGCGCAAACACGCCGTGGGCCAGGAAAAATGGTATGAACGCATAAAACTCTCCTATAGCGGCCAGCTCCAGAACTCGCTGACGGCCAAGCAAGATGTATTCTTCAAAAAATCGCTGCTCAAAGACTGGCGAAACGGCATACGCCACTCGGTGCCGATCTCGGCAACGTTCCAGCTGTTTAAATACATCAACATTTCGCCGTCGCTGCAGCTCACCGACCGCATGTACACCCAGCGCGTCGACCGCCAGTGGGACCCTAATGCTGCAGCCGAAGTAATGGACACCACCTATAGCTTCTACAACGTTTTTGACTTCAACGCCTCCGTAGGCCTCTCAACCAAAGTCTACGGCTTCTGGCGTCCGATATTCAAGAGCCCGCTGAAAATGGTGCGCCACGTAATCACCCCCACAATCTCGCTCTCCGGCTCTCCCGACTACGGCGATCCGTTCTGGGGCTACTATGGCCGCTACACACGCCCCGGCTACAACGGCGCGCCACAGGAGGTGGTTTATTCGCGCTTCCCCAACGCCACGTTCGGCGTGCCCGGGCGCGGCAAGTCAGGCATTGTGAGCTTCTCGGTGGCCAACAACCTTGAGGCCAAAGTCCGCTCGCGCACCGACTCGCTCGAAGACCGCAAAATCTCGCTCATCGAAAACCTGTCGTTCTCCGAAAGCTATAACTTCGCCGCCGACTCGCTGAACTGGAGTAACCTCAACAC
>CAZKPP010000061.1:0-13829 GCA_964554665.1 uncultured Bacteroides sp. | reverse complement strand
AGCTGCTGCTACCGCCCTCGTAGCTTGTGGTAACAAAGAAGCTGCTACCGAAGAAGCAGTTGAACCCGTTGAAGAAGCAGTTGAAGTTGTTGAAGAAGTTGACACCGTTGCTGCTGACACCGTTGCTGCTGACACCGTTGTTGCTGCTGAAGTAGCTTAATAATTCAACCGAGCAAACAACTCATAAAATAGCCGGTCTTGACTCAGTCAAGTCCGGTTATTATTTTTAGAGTTATGACCGTTGCCGAAATCACCCGCACTTTGCGAGCCAAGCTCGCCGGCCTCGACGATGCGCGCGGCATTGAGCGCGAAATCCTTGAGCAGGTGGCCCTGCTGCGTCCGGTCGACATAGTTGTTGACCCGCAGCGCGAGATGCCCGACTTTCTTGGCGAGAAGATCGAGGTGATTGCCGACAGGGTGGTTGCCGGTGAACCGGTGCAGTATGTTTTGGGCCGCGCGCCGTTCTATGGCTTCGACCTTGCGGTGACCCCCGACGTGTTGATTCCCAGGCCCGAAACCGCCGAGCTGGTCGACATTATTGCAGACCGCTATCGGGGACGCAGTGACTTGCGCATCTGCGACCTGGGCACCGGTTCCGGAGCCATTGCCATAGCTCTGGCCAAAACCCTGAAGTTTCCGCAGATAACCGCCGTTGATATTTCGCAAGGGGCACTGAACGTTGCGCGCCGAAATGCTGCTGACCAGCGTGTAAAAATCGATTTCGTCTGCGCCGACATGCTTTCCTGTCGGCCCGAGCATGATTTCGATATTGTTGTCAGCAATCCGCCATATGTGCTCGACTCAGAGAGGAGCGATATGGAGCCTCGTGTTCTCGATCATGAGCCGGAGCTGGCCCTGTTTGTGCCTGACGCCGACCCGCTGCGCTTTTACTCGGCCATTCTCCGTAACTTTGCAGGGCGAGCAGGTGCGTTTTATTTCGAAATCAATCCGTTGGAGGCCCCGAAGTTCAAGGGTGCCGAGCTCGTGCGCGATTCCTTCGGTAAAGTCCGTTTTGCAATCTATGACCCGTCAACTCACGCCCCAACAAGCCTTTGAGCGCCTTGCAGACCGCGCGGCCATGGCTGAACTATGCTCGGCCGACGTCATGAAGAAGCTGCGCGACTGGAAAATTGCGCCCGCCGACGGCGATAAGATTCTTGACCGGCTGATTCAGGAGCGCTACGTCGACGACCGCCGCTTTGCCTCGCTCTATGTTCGCGATCGCATAAATAACGCACGCTGGGGCCTCATTAAAATCCGCGCTGCCATGCGCCTGAAGCGGCTGTCGTCGGCCATGATTGACGAGGCCATAGAGGCCGAATTCAACGAGGAACAGTATTTTTCGAACCTCGCTGCGGCCTTACGCTCTAAGGCGCGCAACCTTTCCGAGCCTTTAACTGCCGAAGACCGCGCCAAGCTGATTCGCTTTGCTGCCGGCCGCGGCTACGAACCGGAGCTGATACTTGACATGGTAGCCGATGAAGAATATTGGCGCAACGCTGACTGACGCATTGCTGTCGGTGATATATCCTCCGCTCTGTCCGTGCTGCGGAGGGGTGATGACGCGCGGCGAAGGGCCGATCTGTCTGAGCTGCCGCGTAGATTTCCCATTTACCGACCATTTTAAGAACTACACCGATAACTCGCTGACCAACAAACTTCAAGGCTTCGCACCCATTGACCGCGCCGCGGCATATTTTACCTATCGTCGCGAAGGCTTTCAGGCTGCACTTATCCACGACATGAAATATCACGGTCGGCCGAATATCGGCCGCCGGCTTGCGGAGGAATTTGCCCGGCAGTTGCAGGCCGAGGGCTTTTTCGACGGAATTGACGCCATAGCTCCGGTGCCGCTCAATTTTTGGCGTCACTGCCGCCGCGGATATAATCAGTCGGCCTACGTTGCCGCCGGGGTTGCCGACGTAACCTCGCTGCCGGTTGTGGATGCGCTGCGCGCCGGTCGCCATAAGTCGCAAACGCGCCTCGGGGCCGATGAGCGCCGCGCGGCGTTGAAAAACGTATATAGCGTGAAACCCGGCGGAATAGATGGCGTTAACCACCTTTTGCTCGTCGACGATATATGCACCACGGGCGCAACCCTTAATGCGTGTGTGGAGGCAGTTTTCAAGGCGCGGCCTAATATCCGCGTGTCGGCTCTGGTGTTGGCTACGACCTCACTTCTGTAATAAAAATCCGCTACAATTATGTTACGTTTTTAACTTTTCCGGAGATTTGTGTGTAACTTTGCACACATGAATGAATCAAACCTCGAAAAGCGTGCTCTTGTAGCCACCGACGACAATTCGCTCCCCGAAGTGTTGTCGGCTATGCTTGCGCCTACCGGAATTGAGGTGCAACGGGTCGATGCCCACAGCATGAAGCCTTACGGCGATCAAACCTACACGGTGGTGTTGGTTGATGGCGATCCGAAGGGCGAGGTTGGGCAGGGGCTGCCGGCAATGGTAGTAATTTCTCCCGACGACCCGATTGGCGCGTATGATTCGGGTGCCGACCTGGTTGTTGACAAGCCGCTGCGGGCCAATGTGCTTCTGGCCAAATTGCGTTCAGTCCTCCGCCGCTATGGCGTAAATATATGAAGGCTCCCGTTCTGCTGCCTCCGTCGTTTCAAACGGAGCTGCTTGAGGCAGGATGCGATGAGGCCGGCCGGGGATGTCTGGCCGGTCCTGTTTTTGCCGCTGCGGTTATCTTGCCTCCCGGATTTACGCATCCGCTTCTGCATGATTCCAAGGCTTTGAGCGAACGTCAGCGCCTTGAAATGCGCGAGCTCATTCAGCGCGAAGCCGTAAGCTGGGCCGTAGCTTCATGTTCGGCCAAGGAGATTGACGAGATAAACATTTTGCGCGCGTCGATACTGGCCATGCACCGATCCCTCGACGCGTTAGATGTTGAGCCGGAGCTGATAGCGGTTGACGGCAACCGCTTTACGCCATGGCGCCTGGGAGTGCCGTATACAACGGTTGTTAAGGGCGATGCAAAGCTGGGGAACATAGCCGCCGCCTCGATTTTGGCCAAAACCTACCGCGATGATTTCATGGCTGCGGCTGCCAAAGATTATCCGCAATATGGCTGGGCGCAAAACAAGGCGTATCCTACGGCTGCCCATCGTGCGGCCATTGCCGCCTTCGGTCCGTCACCGCTCCACCGCCTGACCTTCCGCCTTCTTCCGAAGCCGGATAATCAGGATTGATGTGAGAATCTTTTTTTGAGCATCAGGTAAATGCCTGAGTTGGTGGCGGCGCCCAGTGCGAAAGTGACGGCCACGAACGTAACGCCGGCTACGATGCAGTTAACAAAAGCCGTTGAGTTAGTCAGGCAAAGAATGCCGGCAGTAGCTATGCCTGCAAGCAGGGGATTCCAACCACTCTTAATAATAATGCCAACTAACTGACGAAGCCCGAAGAATTTTAATTTTCGTGAGCAATAAACGGAATATACCGCAAACGAGAATGCTACGCCGGCAACCTGCGTAGCCGCAATCCACATAATACCGTCTTTATAGAATAGCCACAGCAGGCCAAGCTGAATAAAAATCTCCAGAAAGCCGATGTTGCGTACAAAGCGGGTTCGTGCGCGCAGCTTGCATAAGGTGATTAAGAATAACTTCAGGGCATAGAAGCACTCAGCAAAAAGCAAAATTCGGAATACGGGAATCACATTAGACCATTTTGCTCCTAAAAGGAATTCAATCAAGGGGGTGGCAGCTGCAAAAAGCAGAGCGATAATGGTAAGGTTAACGGTTAGTGACGTTCCGGTCATTTCCTGCACCAGCCGACGCTGCTTTTCTTTGTCTTCCTCGTTGGACGCAACAACAAAAAACGGGGCGTTAAGTGATGCCTCGGAGACTCCGTAGGGCACAACCGAAAGTTTCGCACCCTGATAGTAGATACCGGATGCCGCCGAGGAGTAGAAACGGCCGAGTACGGTTGTGTTGATATTCTTGGCAATGATGTTTGCCATATAGGCAAGCATCAGGTGAATGCCGAAACTGAAAAATTCGCGGAAAGCGCGAGTGTCGAAGCGCAGGCGCGGAAACCAGCGTGATGCAATGGTGTAGTAAATGAAGATTACGAAGTTAAGCAGAATCTGTGTGCAAATCAGCGCGTAGTATCCGCCGCCGGCAAGCGCTATGATTATGGCGGCGACGGAAACGGTTAAGGTCGCCCCGACGCGCACAAAACACACTTCTTTCATTTTCAGCTGCTTGCGCAGGCGCGTTTCCTGAACGTAGCCCATCGACTGAAAAAAGAAAGAAACGCCGAAAATGCGCATAATAATCGTTATTTCCTCGTGGCCCATATAGCCTGCCAGCCATGGGGCGGAAACGAAAGCGATGAGTCCGAGTAGCATTCCTACGCCGGTGTTGAAAATGAACACTGTTGAATAGTCAGTTTCGGTTGGCTTCGGTTTGTGAATCAGACCGTCAGACAGCCCGCACGAGCTCAAGTCGGAGGCGATGGCCGTGAAAAGAGCAACCATGGCGAGCAGGCCGAAGTCGCCTTCGGTCAGCAATCGGGCAAGAATAAGATTGGTTGCAAGATTGATTACTGCAATGCTCGCGCGGTCGATAAACGACCATCTGTAGACCTTCTCTTTCGCCATAATCGAGAATTAGAAAGTCGCCTTCGATATGCCGGCCGCTCTGTCGGCCTTTATTTGGTCGAGTATCGGGTCCATTGAATGGAGCGGGTAAGCGGGATGAGCGGCAGTGTCGGGCGTGAGGGTGATTTCGCCGAAATATATTTTCCCGTTTATGAGATAAAAATCGATACGTGCATATTCTTCATCTTTTGACAAAGCAGAAGCGCAACGCAGCATTTCGTCGAGTTGGGCGGGACGGGGAATTGAGCCAGCTTTGGCTCGGAACTGTTCGGCCAGTGCTTCGGGGTGTTCAGTCCAGTCGTTATCAAATGCCATTACGCGGAATTTGAAGTGCTCTTTTTCGTTACGGTCTTGAAACACGTAGATGCGCACCGGTTTACCGTTAACGCAATGAATCTTATAGTCGGTCAGCGATTCGTGGCCAGGCTCAACCATGAGCTGTTCGGCTATAATTCGCGGCGGAATAAGCGAATAATGGTGTTGGGCGGTCAGTTCCGGATATGGGAATTTAAGAGCTTTGTTCAGTTCCTGTATAATTTCCGGCCGGTTGAGTTTCTCTTTGGAGTGGACAAAAATGTTGGTTGCGCAGCCGTTGTTGGTTTTCAGAATAAACTGCTCTGGCAGGCTGTCGAAGTCAATATCGGCGGCATCAGCCCAGCTCCCGAGCAGGGGAATCAGATATTGCTCACCAATGCGCTCGGCCACGAACTTGCGAACTCCGAGTTTGTCGGCCTTCATGGCCCATTGCGGATTGCGGCCGTTGGCAAGTGCGGCACGGAAAACGTATGACCACATGTATGGCACCGACTCTATCGGACCGCCCAGTTTGGCTAACCGATGAAGGGCTTTGAGTGAGCGCAGCTGAATAATCAGTTTGGGAAATTTGCGGGCAATCGCTTTAATCATTATTGAGAATCGTTGAGTAGATTTCAAAAAGGGTTTCTTTTATTTTCTCGGGATAGAATTTTGGCGCCATACGCAAGCCTGCCGAGCCGTGGCGGCGGATAAGTCCGTCGTTGAGTAGATAGCAGTCGATGGCAGCGCTCATGGCCTGAAGGTCGCCCGGCTTGAAAAGAATGCCGTTTTCACCGGGAAGAACCATTTCCGGAATACCCCCGACGCGTGTGGAGATAACAGCCAGACCACGACCCATGGCCTCGATAATAGTCATTGGCAGACATTCTATGTAGCTCGGGAGTATAAGAATGTGGTTCTCGGCAAAAAATTTTTCCTTTTTCGGACCGTCTACCCAGCCTGCAAAGTCAACGAGTTCTCCAAGTTCGTGGGTGCGGATAAATTCGTTCAGACGATCGTTTTCACCGTTGCCGCCTATGGTAAGCTTTACGCGGCCTTTCCAGCGGTCGCGGTTTGCGGCAAATACTTCGAGCAGGTCAAAGATGCCTTTGGCGTCGACTATGTTGCCTAAAAAGAGCAATCCGAGTGGTTTAGTCTGTTTTTGCTGAACCACTTTTGATGATGGAGTCAGTGGATTCGGAACTATGTGAACGTTCGGATGGTTAAACGTTGAAGCGAAATAATCCTGCCAGCTTTTCGACAAGGCAATGATTGCCGAACAGCGGGTGAGTAGTTTGCCAACTTTATCGTTGCCTATCGAGTTGAAGTATTCCCGAGAATTGCCGCCATGGCAGTGGAAGATAATCTTAAAACCGAGTGCCCGGCCCCATTTCATTAGGAAACGTTTGCGAATAAAGCTTTTGCCGGAGGCGGCGTGGACATGGAGAATCTTCCGGCCGCGTAACCGCTCGATTGGCATTAGCGCAAAGGTTTTTGCCAGAGCGATGACGCCGGGAATGAACCCTTTTATCGAGTTTGTTGGCAGGTGGCGGAAATCGGGTATGGTTTCGTTATAGATATTCAGTACCGAAGCAATACCGGCCAACGCTTTGCGCGATGGCCCGATGGTCAGCACTTTGGAGAATATCCGGTCGTTGTTTTTCATTCTGTGAGGAGTCGGGGAGTGGAGTGAGAGATTGAGGGTGAGGGTTGGCGTTCTTTGTTGGCGCAGAGAATTGCACCTAAAACAAACGATAGCAAAACAAGGCCATGAACGCTATTGAGGCCCGCAAAGCCGCCGATACCCAAAACCGAGATGCCAACCAATGTTGACAGGTAATATTTTGATTGTTCGTATTTTCTGATAATGAAATATATGCCTATATAGAACAGTGTTTGCGCAATAAGGCCATAAAGGCCGATGTCGAGAATGGTCTGGACCTGAGTGACCTCAACACCCGTGGCGACCTCTTCGGATTGAGTGACATCTGTATAGAATGGGTTCTTTATTATATAATGGGGATTAGTCGTTTTATCGCGATGAAGGAAGCCGAAGCCGATGTTCACACGATCCATACGCTCAAGTAGTTCCCATTTGGGCAAAATCTGCGCCATACGCCCTGTGCCGAATTTGGCAAGATCTTCATCATCTTCCGCCAACTCGAGAATTGAGAACTGGTCAATGTTTTCTGCCACTCGCATATAGCCGCCGGTCTGCACGTCGATGTGATATAGCGCTATTACCACTATTACCAACGCAAGTATGTATTTAATAATCTGTTTAATCTGCGGTCTGAAGAAAGCCCAGCAAATCAACAGTGCAAAGAGCATGGTGTTAGTGCGTGAGGCCAAAAGTGACAGAGCAATCAGAATGTAATGGTCAATTGATAGTTTTATCTTATTGAATGTTATGGCCGGAACCAGTGGCAACAGTAAGTATAGTCCGGGCGGATAGTGGCGAGCAGTATAGTTGCTGTAATAGGGGTCATAATAAGTAACCACAATACCGTTGGCATTGGTTGCCGGCAGGAGCATAAAGCCGCCGATAATGTAGGCGTCGACAACGTAAAAACCGCAGATCACCAGTGCATGAGCAGTAAGTGCCTCCAGAAACTTGGACCATTCAAATTCCTTGTTGGCAAAAGTCAGTAGCGGAATGAAAAAGCCGATTATCGTCATGTAGTTTCGCATGTTGAGAAACTGAATCGACATGCTTTCCAACGATTTTGTGGCAAAGAAAATCATCAGGGCAAAATATCCGAGCATAGCAATGGTTATTAGCCTTACCTTTGGCGATTTCCTGTAGATTATCAGCATTATAACGCCGATTGCCATACCCATATCGCTAATGCGAATAGGGAGGAGGTTAAAGTTCGCCAGTCCAAAATGGCCAACTAAAATCATGACCTCGACTAAAAAGAAGTAGCGGTTTTGCTTCCACATCTTTATTAGCCAAAGGGCTATTACAAGGAGTATGGGCAAAAACTGCAACCCATAAAGCGACATCAACAGGCAAAAAGCGATAGCCTGCCACCATTGGGCCGCAGGCATTCGAAATGTTTCTGTTGTGTGCGATTTAGTCAGGGTCACTTATCTTCGTCGTTGCGGAAGTAGAAATACATCAAGGGAATAAGTAGTCCGGCCAATAGCGAAATAGCCATTGTCTTCATCGGCGTGCGCGAAATGTCTTCTTGCAGGGAGTAGGCTTCATCGATAATTTTAGCCTTGGCGTTGAGGTTGGCGAACAGAACCTGAATTTCCTCTTGCTTTTTGAGCAGGAAAAGATAGATTTCCTCTTCAATTGCCTGCTGACGTGCGACTTTGCGGTAGCTCTCCTCAATCTCGGGAATGGAGTTGATATTACCCATTGCGCGATTGTAGATGTCGCGATATTGCTTTTCAATTTTCTTTGAAGATTCAATGCCGCTTTCGAGGGTGTTTATCAGATTGTTGCGAACCAAGGTGATTTGCTCGTCAAGGCGCTGCAGGGCAACGTTGTCGGGCTTGGACGAAGTTTCGAGCGATGCGCGGCGCATCAGCAGCGAGTTATATGAGTCAATCAGTCCGGCGCCTGCAGCATCCTCCATGGGAGGAATCATGCTGTTGTCTTTGGCGCTTGCGCGAGCCATGTCAAGGGTCAGGCGAAGCTTTTCGGTCAACAATTCCTGTTCCATGAGGGCCTTTTCGGAGGCGCCCATCTTTTCATAGTAAGAGGTGCCGTCGGCTTCAATCATTGCCAAACCACGGTTCTCCTTATACTGGGCCAGATTCGATTCGGCGTTGGCAAGCTGTACGCGAACCGTTCCGAGTCGGTCGTTGATAAAGTTGACCGTAGTTGAGTTTTGATTGTCGAGGTCGGTGCGCGAGCTTTGGTTATACTTCTTTATTAAAGTGTTGAGGATGTCAATCGACAGTTGTTCATTGTCGGTATACATCACCAAAGTAATGATCTTAGAACTTTTGCCGGCAACGTCAACCTTCAAGTCTTCGCGCAGTTCTTCGGCAGCGATGCTGGGGCTGGTAACCGTTACGCGATATGTACCAGCGGTTTCCGGATTGAGTTTGGGAGTCGATTCAAGCACGAAGGTGCCGTAGTCGGTGGCGATTTTTGCCGGAAGCGTCAGATTAGAACCGCTGAAAATGGTTTTGCCGGCGGTTACTGAAACTGATGCTTTTTTACTGGCATTAACCTTTACCTTAAATTTGAGTATGGCACCGAGGGTGTCAGTATTTATGGTGTTCTCGTCAATAACGAGTTTCAATGGCGATTCGTCGGTGAGACGCTGATAGTTTTTAGGAGCCAGACGCTTGTAGTAGGCCACATTCAGGTCAAGTTCTTCAACCACCGATTCGAGTATGGTATGGGATGTGAGGATGCGGATTTCATCCTCGGTGCTGGCGTTGCCACCGAAGAAATTGGAGATTCCAGCACCCAGTCCGGCACTAATGAACTTGGACATCGGCGACTGTTCGGAAAGCATGATGTTTGCCTTTACCTGATAGATAGGACGGATCAGCAAAAGCGACAATGCGCCTATAGCGCAGCAAACCACTACTGAAATCAGGACCCAATACCATTTAGCGCGTACGGTCTTAATCCAGCTGTTCAGGCTTATGAATTCGGAGTTATTGTTGTTGCTCATGGTGATTCAAAAATTATTTAGCTAAAAGGGCTATGCCGAGCGAGGCTATTACCGATACGGCGCTTACAATTACCGATGTCATTGATAGTTTGAATTGGCGTTCCTGGTCGATGGAAACATTCTTGATACGAACCTTGTTGGGCTCAACGTAAATAACGTCGTTTTGGCTCAGATAGAAGTAGGGCGACTCAAGAATCTTGGAGTCGTTGAGGTCGAGCTTGTGGAACTGACGCTCACCGTTTTCTTCGCGTATGAGCCAAACGGCTTTGCGTTCGCCGTATGGCGTAAGGTCGCCGGCGGCGGCAATTGCGTCAAGAATCGAATAGCGCTCGCGGTTAACCAGCTGTACGCCAGGTTTGGTAACTTCGCCCATAATATTTACGTGGAAGTTCACCAGTTCAACAGTCACTATCGGGTCAATTACCGTTTCGCTGATTTTTTCTTCAAGGTATTGGGCAAGTCCGTTGAGGGTCATGCCGGCAACATGAAGTTTACCTAAGACCGGGAATGATATGAACCCGGAGGCATCAACATGGTAGGTCTGCAAGGGCAGGTTTTGGGCGCGGCGGGAAATAATTTGACCCTCATCGGTAGTTATGGGAGAGTTGAAATCTCGCACACGCGGATGCTGATATGGTATCGTAAAGTCTTGAACTGCAGTCGGGTCGCCGGCAGAAACGTTGATAACGAGTTCGTCGTCAGGGACGATTTTTATTGTGAAGTCGCCGACGGCAACTGCACCTTCGGCCGGCAGGTCCGTGAAGTAGGGGAGGACGGTCTTGCTGGAAGAGCAAGCGCTCAAGCCTATGCAAACCCCGAGGGCAATGATAATGTGGTTGACTTTCATATAATGACTGGTGCTTATAAGCGTTTACTCTTTAACGTTTTGAGTTTGTTATTTATTGTTTGGAATCTGATAATCTTTTAAGTATTTCTGCAGCCGCCGAATTGGTTTGCGGATGGCGCCATTGTGGAAGGAGTTCGGCCAGGGGGTGCAGAACGAATTTGCGGTGTGTCAGGCCGGGGTGGGGCACAGTGGCGCGAGGGTCGGTTGACACGGTTGAACCGAGGCAGATCAGGTCGAGGTCGATTTCGCGGTCGCAATAGTTACCGGCGGCATCGCGGTGGCAGCCCCCGGGAGCTAATGTCTGCTCGATTTTTTTCAGACAGTCGACAATTTCAAGCGGGGATTTGTCGGTTTCAACATTCACTCCTATATTGAGGAAGTTGTTTGGTGAATCATAGCCAAATGGCTCGGTTTCAATCGGTTCTGAAACCGCCTCGACTTTGCCGACCATACGGTTAAGTAGCGATACCGCGCGTGACAACATGTCCGCGCGGTCTCCCAAATTGGATCCGATATTGATGTGGGCTATCAAATCGTGCGACTTACTTCAACTTCTTCAAAGCCTTCAATTATATCGCCGACCTGAAGATCGTTATAGCCTGCAATGCTCAAGCCGCAGTCGTAGCCTGAAGCCACTTCCTTAACGTCGTCCTTGAATCGCTTGAGCGAGCCGAGTTCGCCGGTGTAGCGCACAATGCCGTCGCGAATCAGGCGCACTTTGTTAGTGCGTTTGATTTTGCCTTCGCGAACCAAGGCGCCGGCAATTGTGCCAACCTTGGAAATATGGTAGGTCTGCAGTACTTCGGCCGTGCCGGTGATTTCTTCCTTAAGCTCGGGCGCCAGCATGCCGGCCATTGCGTCTTTGACTTCCTCAATAGCTTGATAAATAACCGAATAGAGGCGGATGTCGACGCCTTCGCGTTCGGCGGCTTTGCGGGCGGCCTGACTGGGACGCACCTGGAAGCCGATGATAATAGCATCGGATGCTGCGGCCAGGTCAACGTCGCTTTCAGAGATTGCACCAACGGCTTTGTGAATAACGTTAATCTGAATTTCTTCAGTCGAGAGCTTGAGCAGCGAATCAGATAGTGCCTCGATTGAACCGTCAACGTCGCCCTTAACAATGATGTTGAGTTCCTGGAAGTTACCGATTGCGCGACGGCGACCAATATCTTCGAGGGTTATCATCTTGGTGGTGCGGGCGGTTTGTTCGCGCTGCAACTGTTCGCGTTTAGTGGCGATTTCGCGTGCTTCCTGTTCGGAGTCGAGAACGTTGAAGGTGTCGCCGGCCGTTGGTGCGCCGTTCAGACCGAGAATCAGAACGGGGACGGCCGGTCCGGCCTCTTTAACGCGCTGGTTACGCTCGTTGAACATGGCTTTTACTTTGCCGTAGTGAGTGCCGGCAAGAATAATGTCGCCAACTTTAAGGGTGCCGCTCTGGACCAGAACCGTAGCAACGTAGCCACGGCCTTTGTCGAGGCTCGATTCCAGTACGGCGCCGACCGCATTGCGGTTGGGATTGGCTTTGAGCTCAAGCATTTCGGCTTCGAGCAGAACTTTTTCCATGAGTTCTTCAACGCCGATGCCTTTCTTTGCCGAGATTTCCTGGCTCTGATATTTGCCGCCCCAGTCTTCAACGAGGTAGTTCATGGCCGACAGTTCCTCCTTGATTTTGTCGGGATTGGCGTGAGGCTTATCGATTTTATTGATGGCAAAAACGATGGGCACACCGGCGGCGGCTGCGTGGTTGATGGCTTCGACGGTCTGAGGCATTACTGCATCGTCGGCAGCAACTATGATGATTACAAGGTCGGTAACCTTTGCACCGCGGGCGCGCATTGCGGTAAATGCTTCGTGGCCGGGGGTGTCGAGGAAGGTTATGTTGCGTCCGTCGGGCAGGGTAACATGGTATGCACCAATGTGCTGAGTAATGCCGCCTGCTTCGCCGGCAATTACGTTTGCCTGACGGATGTAGTCGAGCAGCGACGTTTTACCATGGTCAACGTGGCCCATGACAGTAACAATCGGCGGACGGGGCAGCAGGTCTTCTTCGGAGTCTTCAACCTGTGCTACCGCCTCAGAAAGGTCGGTGGTGATATATTCGGTTTCGAAGCCGAATTCTTCGGCAACGATGTTGATTGTTTCGGCATCGAGGCGCTGGTTAATGCTGACCATAACGCCCATCTGCATACAGGTTGCAATGACGTTGTTGATCGGCACATTCATCAGCGATGCAAGGTCGTTGGCAGTAACGAACTCGGTGAGTTTCAGAATCTTGCTTTCGGCTTCCTGCTGCTCGGCGCGTTCGTGTTCGCGGTTGGCAAAAGCCTCGCGCTTTTCTTTGCGCCATTTTGCTGCGACTTTCTGGCCTTTGTTGCCTTTAGAGGTCAGGCGGGCAAGCACTTCCTTAACCTGCTTCTGAACGTCTTCTTCGCTAACTTCGGGCGCAGCCTGTTTGGCCTTGCGATTTCTGTCGGCGTTGTTCTTTTTGTTGTCGTTCTTCTGGTTATTGGGCTTTTTGGCATTGCCGTTGTTGGGCTGATTGTTGTCGCGGGCGTTGCGGCCTTCTTTCTGCACATCAACCTTTTCGCCTGCACCTATGCGCTTGCGCTTTTTGCGGTCGCCTTCGCGGTCGTTGCGGCGTTCCTCTTTAGATTTCTTTTTCGGGCGGGTTGCGCCGTTGATGGCTGAAAGGTCGATTTTGCCTACAACATTCAGCTGCGGACCTTGGGCTTTCAGGGCGTCGGAGTCGTGGAGGCGAAATACTTCGGGCTCAGCGGGTGTTTTTTCGCTTGGCGTCTCAACGGCCTGTTTTGCGGGTTCCGGCTTCTGTTCGGGCTTAACTTCGGGCTTGGGTTCTGCCTTAGGCTCCGGTTTGGGTTCTGGTTTCGGTTCAGCTTTGGGCTGCGGTTTAGCCTCAACTTTAGGTTCGGGCTTGGGCTCGGGTTTAGGCTCAGGCTTCTGCTCTGCCTTAGGCTGTTGCTTAGGCTCGGCTTTGGGTTCGGGCTTATGCTCGGGTTTCGGCTCTACCTTGGGCTGCGGCTTCGGTTCCGGTTTCGGCTCGGGCTTGGGTTCCGGTTTGGGCTCAGCCTTTGGCTTTTCAACGGGTTTTTCAGCCGGTTTTTCCACCGGTTTTTCAACGATGGGTTTGCCGGTTGCAAGGTCGATTTTGCCCAGCACTTTGGGGCCATTGTCGGCTTTCGGAGCCTCCGGAGCCTTTGGCGCGGTAACCGGAGCTGCGGGTGCAGCGGGCGCAGGAGTCTTGGGAACTCGCTGGCCGAGATTGATTTCTTTGCCGCCGCCAAACTCCTTTATCAATAGTTCGCAAACGGTTTCGTCAACGCGGGCGTTGACGCCTTCTTCAACTTCAATGTTTTTTTTCTGCAAAAACTCCCTCACCGTGCTGAGCCCCACGTTGAGTTCGC
>CAZKPP010000060.1:0-13938 GCA_964554665.1 uncultured Bacteroides sp. | reverse complement strand
GGAATTCGCGCATGCGGGTGTTGAGGCCGTCGATGGTTTCGCGCGAGGGCTCAACGGCGTAGGTTGCGGTAGAGTATTCGATAATGCGCTCGGGGGCGTTCCAGCTTTCAACTGCGATGGCGCCCTGGCCAAGGTCGATGTATTTGCCGGCGCCGATGGCCTGCAGGGTGTCGATAACGTTGGTGAGCTGTTCGAACGACATTTCGGTTGCGGGGAACACCTGGGCTACGCCTTCGATTGAGTCGGGGCTTACGCCGGCGTTGAGCTGGGCAATGATAGTGTCGGCGCCGATGGTGCCGTCGTAGGCAACCTGAGCGATTTTAGCGCCGTTAACTTTGGTTTCGCGCGAGTTCAGGCGACCGATAACCAGCTGGGGGTTGGCGGTGTAGGCGCTGTTGACGTTGAGAATCTGAGCGCTGCCAACTTCGGCGTTTTCAAGGAAGTCCTTCAGGCCGGGAGCCGATGCCTGGGCAACTGCTGCGGAGTCGGCGGTGAAGTGTTCGATAACGTAGGCTCCATTGCCGGTGAGCGGGTTCATGCTTTCGGCTTCCTGAACGTTGCCGAGGTCGATCTGCACGGTTTCAACCGCTTTCTGACGGTCGGCGTTGCTTGCGGCAATCGGCAGGGTTACGTAGCGCACGTAGCGCACCTTGTTGGGGAGCTTGTAGCCTTCGCGATGTTCCTTATAATATTTTTCGATTTCGGCGGGAGTTACCGAGTCGGTGGTCTGATAGATGTTTTTGCTTACGGCGGCCAGGGTGTAGGTGGTGTTGCCGAGGTCGTAGGCGGCGCGTGCGTCGAGCTTGTTGGCGTTGATGGTACCCTGGAGCAGGCTGATGAGTTTCTGAGTCAGCAGCTGGTCCTGAAGATTCTGCTCGAAGTTGGCGTAGGCCTTGGAAATCTGGGCGATCTGTTCGGGCTGCAGGCCGGCGGCGTCGGGGTTCGACAGTGCGTTGAGCACGTCGGCGGGAGCTGCGCCGAACTGCTGGTAGAACTGCGACAGCACGGGGTAGGGTGCGTTGTCGCCAACCATCAGGGCGTTGAGTTCGGAGTCGGTCACAGCCAATCCGAGCTTATTGAATTCCTGCTTATAGAGGGCTTCGGTAACGAGCGAGTTCAGTGCTTGTTCGTCGGCGTCGGCAGCCTGGGGATTCTGTTCGCGAACCAGGTTGGCGCGTTCGTTGTATTTTTCGTAGTCGATTTTTTCGCCTTTAACGTTAGCCACTGAAGTCTGGTCGATGAAGAGGCTCAGCGGGTTGTCGATAATGGTAATAATGAACAGGAAGAGTGCAACGAAGATGATGCTTACCAAAAGCACCGATTTGCTGCGGATTTTTTCAAGTGTTGCCATTTATGGTGGATGATTTATTGTTTACGGTTTATTTTCAGCGCGCAAAATTACAAAAAATTTTTTATTCTTGCAAATCGCCGCCAAATTCCATGAGGTAGGCCTTGATGAATTCGTCGATGTCGCCGTCCATCACGCCGCCCACGTCGGAGGTCTGGTGGTTGGTGCGGTGGTCCTTTACGCGCCGGTCGTCGAAAACGTAGGAGCGGATTTGCGAGCCCCATTCGATTTTCATTTTTCCGGCCTCGATTTTGGCTTGTTCCTGAAGGCGGTGCTGCAGCTCTTTGTCGTAGAGAATCGAGCGCAGCTGGCGCATGGCGTTCTCTTTGTTTTTGGGCTGGTCGCGGGTTTCGGTGTTTTCAATGAGGATTTCCTCTTTTTCGCCGGTGTAGGGGTCGGTGTATTGATAGCGCAGACGCACACCCGATTCCACCTTGTTGACGTTCTGGCCGCCGGCGCCTCCGGAGCGGAAGGTGTCCCAGCTGAGCAGCGCGGGGTCAACCTTAACCTCGATGGTGTCGTCGACCAGCGGGGTTACGAACACCGATGCGAACGAAGTCATGCGCTTGCCCTGGGCATTGTAGGGGCTTACTCGCACCAGGCGGTGAACGCCGTTTTCGCTCTTGAGGTATCCGTAGGCAAAGTCGCCTTCAATGTTGATGGTCACCGACTTGATGCCGGCTTCTTCGCCGTCGAGAATGTTGGCTATAGAGGTTTTGTAGCCGTTGCGCTCGGCCCAGCGCAGATACATGCGCATGAGCATCGACGCCCAGTCCTGGCTTTCGGTGCCGCCGGCGCCGGAGTTGATTTTCAACACTACGTCCATCTTGTCCTCTTCGCGGCGCAGCATGTTGCGCAGCTCAAGGGCTTCGATTTTCGACAGTGTGTCGGCATAGAGTGCGTCGACCTCCTCTTCGGTTACGAGTTCTTCTTTATAGAAATCGCAGGCGAGCTGGAGTTCGTCGCACGCTTTTTCAATTTCCTCATAGCCTTTAATCCAGGCCTGCAGGTCTTTGATTTTTTTCATTTGTGCCTGAGCTTCTTTGGGGTGTTCCCAAAAGTCGGGCACGTGGGTTCGAAGTTCTTCTTCTTCGACTTCTATTTTCTTACTGTCGATGTCAAAGATACCTCCTCAGCGCCAGCTTGCGCTCAAAGGTCTCTTTTAATTGTTCTTGAGTAATCACTTCCTTTGGGATTTAATTATTCGGCTTCGGCAGGGGTTTCGGCAGCGGCGGGAGCTTCTTCGGCAGCAGGAGCAGCGGCAGCAGCGGCGGGCTGTTCTACTTCGAGGGCGGGAGCCGGGGTCTGTTCAACGTGGGTGCGGATGCCGGTGGTGGAGGTGAGGGCGGGGGCAACGAATACGCTCAGAATCGACAGGGCGCAGATGATGCCGGCGAGCCACCAGGTAACTTTTTCGATAACGTCGTTGGTGCGTTTAACGCCAAGAATAGAGTTCGAGCTGGCAAAGGTCGAGCCCAGGCCGCCGCCTTTAGATTTCTGGATGAGCACTACGCAAATGAGCAGAATTGCGGCGATAATGGTCAGGATTATAACCAGGGTGTAAATCATAATCGTTTGGTTTATAGTTAGTTATTATTTTTATTTTTACGCAATGATTTGCGCTCCTCAATGGCCATGACCTTTTCGAGGAAGCGTAATTGGTCTGCAAAGTAAATACTTTTTTCGGGAAAATTCAAATTTAAATGACTTATAATTTCGTGAGCCTTCGAAAATTTGCCCTGTTTTATGTAGATGCGGGCCAGCGATTCGGAGAACAGCGAGTCGTCGGTCGGAGTCGGTTTTTTTACCTCCGAGGCGGGCTTCGGCGCCGGTTCGGGTTCGGGCTCGGGGACTACCGGCGGGAATTGGCCTCCGGCGGCTTTGCTCTTGATAATGAACGAGTTGATAAGGTCGTCGGGCGAGCCTTCGGGGGCATCGCCTGCGTGGGGCATACTTTTTTCTTCCTCTTGGGCCAGCATCTGCGCATAGTCGCGAACGGGGTTGAAAATCAGCCGTTCGAGCAGCTCATCTTCGGCGGGCGAAGAATTTCCGTAGGTCGTTAAAAATTTTTCTATGGTGTCGGTTGTGTCGGGAGTGGAAACCTCCTCTACCGGATAGAACGATGCCAGGTCGAGCTCCAGGTCGGCATTGGCGGCCATGGCCATCTGCTCGGGGTCGGCGGCCAGAAGCGCCAGGCGCGCCGACAGCTCGCGGCGTTCGGCCTCGTCGACGTTGCCGTTGCGCAGGCGGCACACTGCGGGCAGCGCGAACCAGGGCGCCTTCTCGGCAAGCTCGGCCACTCGCCCGGCATCGGGGGCGGCGCCGTTGAGCCATTGGCGGATTTCGTCGGTCGTTACCATAGTTAATTACCAGTTGCCCAGGGTGGCGTTAAAAATCAATTCTACGAGTTCCTTGCTGATTTCGCTACACAGCTGGTCTTGAACGTCGGTCAGCATCTGGTTCGCGTCGAAGTCGCGATACACCGAAAAGGTCTGGTCGATGTCTTTTCCTTCAACGCGGTTGTCGATATAGCGCACGCGAACGGTTATGGTCAGGCGCGTTTGCGTTGCGTAGGCATCGGCGCCGACACTCACCGGCGACAGGGCGTAGCCGGTAATTTCGCCTTCGAGCTGAAGGTCGGCCTTGGAGTCGCCCACCGAGGTGCGCAGGCGGGTGTTACGCTCAATGTAGTCAACCAGCTCGTTTTCGAAAGTTACCTGCAGCGGCGGATAAACCAGTGCTGCGCGAATCGGAAAGTTTTCAATCGAAATGGAGTGGTAAATCGTGTAGTCAATGGCTGAGCCGTTGAGCTTATAGGAGGGTATGCAACCGGTCATTCCGATTGCTGCCGCAAAAGCTATCAACCATAATTTGCACTTACTCAAGGCCATATTCGCGGATTTTTCTATATAGGGTTCGTTCGCTGATGTTGAGCTCGTCGGCCGTGGCTTTGCGTCGGCCGCCGTTGCGTTCGAGACTTTCGCGAATGATTTCGCGCTCGTTTTCTTCGAGCGAGCGCGGAGCTGCCTCCGTAAAGGGAGTGAACGGCGCCGGTTCGGGCTCGGGACGGGCGGTTTCCGAGAAGTGGGGGAGCAGGGGCACCTGGCGCGGGGCTTCCGACAGGCGCGCACGCAGCTCGTCAACTTCGCTGCGCAAGGTAAATATCAGGTTGAAGAGCATGTCGCGCTCGCGCGAGTAGGCATCGGATGTCGCTCCGCCGCCGGTCGGGCTGATGACCGCGGGCGCATAAACGGCATCGGGCAGATATGAGCGCAGAGTGTCGCCGCTAACGAGCTTGTCGGCCTCGAACAGCGCCAGTTGCTCAACAACGTTCTTGAGCTGGCGCACGTTGCCCGGCCAGCGATATGCTTCGAGCATGGTTTGCGCCGAATCGGTGAACTTCAGCTCGGGAGTGGAGTACTTTTCGGCAAAGTCGGCCGCGAATTTCCGGGCCAGCAAAAGAATGTCGCTGCCACGGTCGCGCAGCGGCGGAACGTTGATCTGCACCGTCGACAACCTGTAGTAGAGGTCTTCGCGAAACCGCCCTTCGGCAACCGCGCGGGCCATGTCGACGTTGGTTGCGGCAACGATGCGCACATTGCACTTCTGAACCTGCGAGGAACCCACTTTCAGGAACTCGCCCGTTTCCAGAACGCGCAGCAGGCGGGCCTGGGTGGTTAGCGGCAGCTCGCCGACTTCGTCAAGAAAAATCGTGCCGCCGTTTGCTTCCTCGAAATAGCCCTTGCGCGAGGCTATGGCGCCGGTGAAGGCCCCTTTTTCGTGGCCGAACAGCTCGGAATCGATTGTCCCTTCGGGAATTGCGCCGCAGTTAACGGCAATGTATGGCGCATGTTTCCTGACTCCGTAGGAGTGGATGAGCTTCGGAAAGAACTCCTTGCCGGTGCCGCTTTCGCCGATAACCAGAACCGAAAGATCAATCGGGGCCACGCGGAGCGCACGCCCCACGGCCTCAATCAGGGCCGGCGAATGGCCCACGATGCCGAGCCGCTGTTTTGCGGCAATAATTTCTTCGTGACTGACCTGGTTCATCCCTGCAAAGTTACGAAAAATTTTTGACATCACCTTAAAAAATGCCGGCCGGCGGCTGAAGTTTCAGAATTTTATTGTAACTTTGTGGGCAATTAACATTAAAAAATATTCACCAACTATGATTAAGGGTATTCTCAGCATTGCCGGTCGCCCCGGCCTTTATAAATTAGTGCAGAGCGGCCGCGGCTCGCTGATTGTTGAACAGCTTCAGACCGGAAAACGCCTTCCGGTGCAACAGCGCGACCGCGTGATTTCGCTGGCCGACGTTGCAATGTACACCGACGGCGAAGACGTGCCCCTGGGCGACGTTCTGACCTCGCTCTATGAAGTTGCCGAAGGAAAGGAAGTTGACATCAAGGCCGTTGAAACCGAAGGCCTGCGCGAATATTTCGGCAAAGTGCTTCCCAACTACGACCGCGAGCGCGTTCACCTTTCCGACATCCGCAAACTCCTGAGCTGGTATAACACCCTCATTGCCGGTGGCATTACCGACTTCTCGAACCCCGAAGAAGAAACCGACAAAGAAGCCGAATAATATTATGAAGCGGACAATCCTTGCCCTTTTGGTTGCATTTGCGGTTATGGGCGCCGCTGCCCAGGAGCAGAAAACGCAATATCGCGTTTATGGCGTGGCGTTCTATAACCTCGAAAACCTTTTCGACACCATCAACAATAACGGCAACTACGACCTGGAGTTCTCGCCCCAGGGCGCGCGCCAGTGGGACGGCCATAAATATTGGAGCAAAATCCACAATCTGGCCTACGCTATTTCGCAGATGAAGTCGCAAACGACCCCCAACGGCCCTGCCATTATCGGCGTCAGCGAAATCGAGAATAAATCGGTGCTCGACGACCTGGTCAACGACCCTCAGATTCGCGCCTGGAACCTTCAGGTGGTTCACCACGATTCGCCCGACCGCCGCGGCGTTGACGTGGGCCTTCTCTACAATCCGCGCTACTTTAAGTTCGAAAGCGTTACAAACCATCGCCTCTACGTTGAGTCAAACCCGCGTCTGCGCACCCGCGACCAGATGTGCGTAACCGGCATGCTGGGCAACCGCCGCGTTTCGGTTATCGTTAACCACTGGCCGTCGCGCCTGGGCGGTCAGGAGCAGAGCAGCTATCTGCGCGAAGCTGCCGCCGACCTGAGCAAACACATTGCCGACTCAATCTGGGCCATCGACCCCGACCGCGGCATCTTCGTTATGGGCGACCTTAACGACGACCCCGACGACCGCAGCCTTACCCACAATCTCGGCGCCGTCAAGAAGCCTATCGACGCCAAACCCCACGGATTCTACAATCCCTGGTGGTCGATTCTGCGCGACCGCGGCATAGGCACTCTCGCCTACAAGGGGGGCTGGAACCTCTTTGACCAGATCGTTATTTCCGGCAACCTGCTCAAGGAAAACTCCACCGAAGATGAACTGCAGTATTATAAGAGCGTGGTCCACAACCACGACTTCCTGATTGACCGTCAGGGCACCCGCCAGGGCTACCCGAAGCGCACCTTCTCGGCCGGCGCATGGCTCGACGGTTATTCCGACCACTTTCCCACCGAAGTGTTCCTGAAACTGGCTGTTAAACCGCGTCGATAATGCTGAAAATCAAAATCGTAAATAAAAGTCCGTTTCCCCTGCCCGCCTACGAAACCTTCGAGGCAGCAGGCATGGACGTGCGCGCCAACTACTCCGAGCCCTTTACCCTGGGCCCGGGCGAGCGCACCCTGGTACCCACCGGCCTGGCCATGCAGCTTCCCTCGGGCTACGAATGTCAGGTGCGTCCCCGCTCGGGCCTGGCGCTGAAAAAGGGAATAACGGTGCTCAATACTCCCGGCACAATCGACGCCGACTATCGCGGCGAAATCGGCATTATTCTGATAAACCTCTCCAAAGAGCCGTTTACGATTGCTCCGGGCGAGCGTATAGCCCAACTTGTTGTTAAACAATATGAACGCGTTGAGTGGGAGCTTGCCGAAAGGCTCGACGAAACCAAACGCGGCGACGGGGCCTTCGGCCACTCCGGAACGAATTGACCCGCCTGCGCCTCATATTGCTGATTATCGCCGGCACCTTGTGGTCAACCCTTTGGGCCAAAGATAACTACGACTCCGAATCGCGGAGCCGCAAGAGCGACTATTACTTCCTGGAAGCGCTGCGTCAGCGTGCGCTCGGCCATGAAGACCTGGCAACCGCCATGATGGGCCGCGCCTATGAGCTGGATGCGTCGAAAACCGATCGCGAGGCCTACGAATTAGGGTCGCGCACAATGATTTTTGCCGGTCAGGAGCGCGATTCGCTACTTTTTGAGCAGGGAGTGAAACTCTGCGAGGATTACTATGGTGCTCACCCCGACGATGTTTTCGTAGGCTCCTATCTCGCTTCATTCTATGTTAGCAACCGCAATGTGGAGCGTGCCAAGCAGATCTACGACCACCTGGTCAAGCTCAAACCCAACAATCCGGCGCTGACTGCCAATTATGCCGACATTTTGATGCATACGCAGGAACTCGACGAAGCGATAAAGGTTTATCGCAATCTCGAAAAGTCGGTAGGGCGCAATCCGGCGTTGACCCAGCGCATAACCAACGTTATGGTATGGCAGGGCGACACCGTAGGCGCAATGGCCGAAATCGACGACCTTATCGCCGCGCAGCCGCGCAACGTTGAGGCTCTGCTGCTCGGGGCCACGGCTGCTGCTCAGTTCGGCCTGAGCCACAGGCTTCAGGATTTTGAGCAACGCATCGACAACGCGATTACCGACGAGGACTATGACCGCGACGACAAGGTTGAGCTGCTGCGCTATAGCGTGGCGTCGGAAATGCGCCGCGACACTCTGTCGCCCCGCGCCGGCAACCTGTTTGAATCGCTGGTAAACCAATATCCCAACGACTACGAGCTGCGCATGCTCTATATGAGCTACCTGGCAACCAACAAGCAATGGCTCGCGGCCGCCGACCAGGTTGAGCACGCAATAGCCATCCGCCCCGACGACCCCGGCGATTTCGAGCTGTTGGCCCGCTTCTACGGCTCGGCCGACGACATTGACGGCGTTATGCGCGCGGCGCGTCGCGGCCTCGAACATCACCCGCAGGAGATAGACCTGTTCACGCTCCTGTCGGCGGCGCAATCGCGGCAGAAGGATTATTCCGGAGCGCTGGAAACGCTGAAGGATGCCCTGAAAGTCGATTCGCTCTCTAACGAGCAGCAGGCCGACCTCTATCGCTCGATGGGCGACGTGGCCCAGCAGACAGGCGCTCCCAACGACTCGATTCTCGGCTACTATAACCGCGCCCTTGAACTGAACCCCGACGATGATCTGGCCATGAATAATCTGGCCTACTGGCTGTCGACCACCGACGGCGGCGACCTTTTGCGCGCCAAGGAGCTGATTGCCAAGGCGGTTATCAACGAGCCCGGTTCGGCTACCTACTACGACACCTACGCCTGGGTGTGCTATCGCCTTGGCGACCTCGAAAACGCCAAGCGCTATATCGACATGGCGATTCTCTTCGATAAGTCTGACGGCGAAGGCATAGACGAAATTTTTGAGCATGCCGCCGACATTTATCAGTCGCTCGGCCAACTCGAAAAAGCTAAAGAATTTAGAGAAAGAAGCAAACATGAAAGCAACGACTAAAGTTATAGCCCTCGTGGCCCTGCTGGCCGTAGGATTTTCCGGCTGCCGCTCTAAGCAGGCAGTGGAAACGAGCGTTCAGCCCGCGCCCGAAGAGCAGGTGGTTGAAAAGTGGCGCAACGTGCAGATGCCCGTGAGCCTGATTATCAACCAGCCGTTGGGAATGAGCCTGAGCGGAACGGCAACCATGGTCAACAACCGGTATATCTACATGTCGTTCCGCCTTTTGGGCTTCGAGGTTGCGCAAGCTAATCTTACGCCCGACGAGGTGGACTTCGTTCTCAAGCAGCCCGAAAAAATCTGGCTCAAGGAGCCGGTTGGCGACAAGCTCGCAGCCATGGACCTGACTTTCGAAAAGTTGCAGCAGATGATGCTCGACGACGATGAATACTCGCTGAAAACTACCGCCGCCGGAAGAAACATCGACCTTACTCTGCGATGGAACCGCGACGACGCGCGCTGGAATGTTGAGCGTCCGGCAGCGTTCACTGCCCCGGGAAGCAACTATAAGAAAATGACCCTCCAAAGCGCAAAAACCAAGCTCCTTGGCAAGTAAGCTGCTCATATTACTGATTTCGCTAATCGGCTTTACCGGCCGGTTTGACGCGGCGCGCGATTTCGTGCGGCAGCCTCTTGGCATTGTAGCCGCGGCCGCTCCGCAAAAAAAATCAAAGGCAAAAGCACCCGCTAACAAAACCAAGGCGAAGAAAAAGACCTCTACAGGCCCCAAAACGAGCTCTGAAGCCAAAAAGCAGCGCAAGCAGACCGAGCAGGAAATGGCCCGCACGGCAAAGGAACTCAAGGCCGCCGAGGCTGAAATCACCAAGAACCTCCGCCAGGTAGGCAAACTTGAGGGCGACATTGAGCGAACCACCGAAATCACTCGCCAACTACAGGAGCGAATCGACTCACTGACCACCCGCGAGGGCGAGCTGAAAGACTCCATAGCTGCCGGAGAGGCAGAACTTCAACGGCTGCGCGACCTCTACGTGAGGGCCGTGCGTTCGTCGCGCAAGAACCGCCGCGAAATGAATCCGCTCACCTTTATTTTCTCGGCTGAGACCGTTCGCCAGGCATGGCGCCGCATGAGCTATCTTGAAGAATTCTCGCGTTGGCGTAGCCGGCGTGCCGACGAAATCAACACTTTGGTTGCCGGTCTTGAAAAACAAAAGGCGGAGCTGGCCGACATGAAGGCTAAGGTGCTTAATCTGCGCCGCGAGTCGCTTGCCCGCGAACGCAAGCTGCAAACCGACCGCAAGGCGCTGGAAACCGCCGTAGGCAACCTCCAGGGCAAGCAGAAGCAGCTCAACACCATGCTTGAACGCCAGAAGAGCACTCTGGCGAAACTCGACCGCGAGATTGAACGGCTCATACAAAAGGAAATTGAAGAAGAGCGCCGACGCGAGGCTCAGCGCCTTGAAGCCGAACGCCGCAAGCAGGCTGCCGTCGGTTCGTCGTCTACCTCCAAAACTCCGGCCGAGGCGCCGAAAACAACGCCTGCGAAGCCGAAGCAGCAACAGGTATGGCCCGACACCGGCTTCGCGTCGCAGCGCGGCAACCTCCCCTCGCCGCTGAGCGCGCCGTTTACCGTGGTTCAGGGCTTTGGCATTCAGCAACACCGCTCCATCAAAACCCTTGAGGTCAACAACCCGGGCGTTGACCTGGAAACCGCATCGGGTGCGCAGGCGCGCGCGGTGTATAAGGGCGTTGTGAGCGCCGTATTCGTCCAGGAAGGTCTGGGCCATGTGGTTTTGGTGCGCCATGGCGAGTACCTTACCGTGTATGCCAACATCAAGACACTCAAGGTTGGCAAAGGCGCGCAACTGAAGGCCGGCGACGTTATCGGCACGGTAGGGCAGAGCGACGCTGACCCCGCACGCGGACAACTCCACTTCGAGATACGCCGCGAACGCGAAAAATTCAACCCGATGCAATGGCTAAAGCGCTGACCGCCCGCGTATTGAAGGCCACGTCGCTAATTGGCTCCACCCAGGGTATAAACATGGTCTGCTCGATAGTGCGCATGAAAATGCTCGCACTCCTTGTCGGACCCACCGGCGTAGGCTTGTTTGGTGCGCTGACCCAGGCCGCCGACATGATTGGCAACTTCACCCAGCTTAATATCCGCACGAGCGCCGTGGCGCCGCTATCGTCGGCCTCGGCCGAGCGATTCGGTCCGCTGCTGCTTAGCGTTCGCCGCTATAGCCGCATGTTGGGCCTTGTCGGTGCCGCGCTGATGTTCATTCTCGCGCCCTTCATAGCGGAATTTACCTTTGGCGACGCCGAATTTGCATGGGCCTACCGCTTAGCCTCGCTTTCGATTCTGTTTGTGGCTCTTCAGGGTGCCGAACTAATCTATTTGCAGTCAACACAGCGCTATAAGCCCATAGCCGCCTCCGGGCTGCTGACGGCCTTGACCGGCCTCCCTGTGGCTATTGCCCTTTATTGGCTGCTGAATATTAACGGCGTCGCTCCGGGCCTTGTTTTCTACTCCGTTGTGGCGTTTGGTGGTGCGTGGTGGTTCTCGCGCCGATCCGAGGGCGCCCTTCCCCCTCTGCGGCAGTCGTCGATTTCGTGGCGCGAGAGTCTGCGTATGGGCTTCCCGTTTTTGCGTACCGGGCTGATGCTCACCTTGATGTCGCTGGCTACCGAGGGTGTCAACTTCCTCTTCGTGTCATTTATGGGCCACGAGGGCGAAACCGTTTTGGGCCTTTATCAGGCGGGCTATAAAATGGTGTGGAACTACACCGCCGTCTTCTTTATGAGCTTTACCATGGAGTTTTACCCCCGCGTATCCAAAACAATCCATAACCGCCGCCACGCCTCGCTGATAATATCGCACCAGGCAATAATCACCTCCGGCATATTGGTTTTGGGGTCGGTTGCCATTTGCGCACTGAGCCCGTGGCTGATGCCGCTGCTCTACTCCCGGGAATTTGCCGACGCGGTGCCCTATGTTATGTGGGGCATGGTGGGCATGGCTTTCCGGCCTCTGTCGATAACCATGAGCTATAGCTTCCTCGCCGCCGGACGCTCCAAAGTTTACTGCACCACCGAAGTGCTTTCGGCACTTTGTGGTCTGGTACTCAATGTTATAGGCTATCGTCTCGGAGGCTTTGCCGGCCTGGGCCTCGGCACCACCGCCTGGATGGCCCTCGACCTGACAATAATGCTCGTTGCCGCCCGCCTCTCCGACGCCCCCTTCCCCAAATCGCGCGCCATCCTCATCGCCTACCTCTCTCCCCTCCCCGCCGCCCTCCTATCCCTCCTGCTGCAATAATTCAAACCAATAGTGGACCCACTATCTTGAGTTTGTTTCCTACGTCAAAAGACTAAATCGTATAAAATTTCTGTTATTTAGTTTGGTTATGTCGTAAAATGTGTTTATCTTTGCGCCAAATTTCAGAACCATGATTGTAGGAAGAATTAAGGAAATAGCATTGCTTGAAAAGGCGTATAAGTCGAATCGATCCGAGTTTATAGCTATATATGGCCGAAGAAGGGTTGGTAAAACCTTTCTTGTCCGTGAGGTTTTGGGTAACAGATTTACATTCAGCTATTCGGGGATGGCGAATACATCAGCGAAGATGCAACTCCAATCGTTTCATAGCTCACTTATGGCCCAAGGGCACGAAAAATGCCCTATTCCTGAGAACTGGATAGAGGCATTCCATCAGCTTTCTACATTCCTTAGTAAGAGTAAAGACAAGCGCAAGGTCGTATTCATAGATGAGTTACCATGGATGGATGGTCCAAAATCAAGTTTCCTTCCGGCTTTTGAGCAATTTTGGAACAATTGGGCATCTGCGCGCAAGGATATTTTATTGATTGTATGCGGATCTTCAACATCATGGATTATCAATAAGATTATTAAGAACCACGGAGGTCTTCACAATAGGCTTACCAATAGGATTGCCCTAAAGCCTTTCTCTCTTGTTGAATGCGAGAAATATGTACGGGCCTTAGGTATTCGGAACATGAACCGTCAGTCAATTATTGAAGCCTATATGATTTTTGGAGGGGTACCATATTATTGGTCGCAGCTTGAGCAGGGCATGACTCTGGCTCAAAATATCGACAGGTTATTCTTTGCCCCGGAAGCTTTGTTTGCCAATGAGTTCAATGACCTGTTTGCGTCTTTGTTCAAGAATCCGGAGCCGCATATGTCCATTATCACTGCATTAGGCAAGAAAAAGGTCGGAATGACAAGAGATGAACTGTCTGTAGCCACCAAACTTTCGCCCAGCGGATCTTTCACCCGCTATTTGGAGGAACTCGAATCTTGTGGGTTTATACGTCGCTACAATTCTATGGGTGCGAGGACAAAACACTCTGTGTACCAGCTAATAGATAATTTTACATTGTTTTATTTCAGATTTCTTGCATCACGGAAAAATAATGACCCGGCATTCTGGTCAAAAAATATAGTTACACCAGCGTATTACAACTGGTGTGGGCTTGCTTTTGAGCGTGTTTGTCTCCTTCATTCCGAGCAGATAAAGAAGGCTTTGGGGATAAGCGGAATAATCACAAGTGAGTACGCTTTAAGACTTAAAGAAGCAAACGGCATGGCCGGAACTGAAATAGATTTGCTATTCGACCGTGCAGATAAGGCAATTACCATTTGTGAGATAAAATATACAAAAGGGAAATTTGCCATAACAAAATCGTATGCGGAGCAATTGCTGAATAAATCGGAACGGGTGCAAGCTTCGTTAAAATCCCCACGTAGCATATTCATAGCCATGATAACCGCTAATGGATTGGCGGAGAACGAATATTCCGATGCTGTTCAGATTAGCTTAACAAAGGATGAACTGTTTGACTAATAGATAAATCTCGGTTGTTCCGTGCGGGGAGATTGGGTGGTTTTGTTGACCAGGGAGATGCCGGCGAAGACCAGG
>CAZKPP010000059.1:0-14223 GCA_964554665.1 uncultured Bacteroides sp. | reverse complement strand
CACCCGACTCTGAGCCCCACAAAATAAAGTAAATAAAATAATAATTATAGTCAGGATGAGACGATTAGAGTAACTATTCATTGGAACAACTAACTTTACAACAGTGTAATTACTATTTTGGGGAGGCTCTCAGTTGCATTGAAGGATGTTATTTAGGGGTGAACTTGCCCGAGAGTTCTATGATGGTGGGATCTTCTTCGTCGAAAATTATCATTTTAGAGAATGATTTGGCTCCTTTGGGCTCAACCCAGATAGTCACCTTGTCTTTGCCGTCTTTGGCTTCGAGCATAAGTTCACAATTCTTGCCGGCAGCATTGACTGCGCTGACGAAATCGCTTTTCGACTTTTTGCATTCGCTCATGTCGAGTACCCTGAGTCCGGTGACCTTGAGGTTCATTGGAATGTCGCTGTCATCCATACCTGAAATCTGCGAAACTTTCATTGCACCCAGCCTGACTAACAGTCCGGGAATCTTAACATAGTCAGCGCCGTTAACCTTGCGAAAGGTTGAGAATACTGAGTCAAAAGCTTTGGCATAAGCGCCGATGGCCGAAACGGCAATCAATAATATAGTCAGAATCCTTTTCATTTTTTTAATCGTGCCAGAGCTTCGGGAGTTAAAGCTCCGGTAATAATGATTACTGTTTTCTCCTTGGGCTCGGTTGTGATTATTATGTACTCGTTAAGGTTGTTTTTCAGTTTCTTGTTGTAAATTACAACCTGTTCGCCTTGTTCGGTACTTTCGAGCATTATCTCATAGCCATTTTTATGGCTAAACATGGACGTCAATTCATTGAGTTTTTTAATTCCTTTTTTGTTCTCGGCCGTTACGATTCTAATATTGTCAATTATGCTGACGACCTTATTGAAATCCATATCGTTGACTTTCAATCCGGGGGTTTTGACCATACGGAGCATAGCGCTGCCGATATAAACGGTTTCGAGATCATTATCAGACCGGCAAGCATCGTAAAAGCTTTCACTTTGAGCCAAAGCTCCGAATGATGTAACGACCGATAGCAGAAATAATAGAATTATCTTCTTCATAATCTTATAGGTTATTTAGTTTTTCAAGTGAATCAAAGCCACGATTAACTCCGTTAGACAGGGCTGTAATGGCGAATATTGTTTGTTCGCGGGCTTCATCGACAGTCAGTTCCCGCTGATTTTTAACTGCGTATGTCGGACCAAACAAGTAGCTGCCGGCTGCGACAACCATAATGATTGCAGCCGCGGCGGCCTCAAGCCGTAACAGCCATTGGAGCCTGCGCGGTTTAATTCCGGAGTTCATCCCCGATGCCTTGAGGGCCATTTCATTAAAGTCGGGCATAGGCGCGTTTAGCGAGCGCAGCAACTCGAGGTCGGCTTCGTGGGCTGAATCGAAATTATTTTCCAAAAGGTCAAGCAACTGTTGCTCCTCTTTTTGAGTAGTTTCGCCGTTATAGAATTTTTCAAGCAGTTCGTTAATCATATTTCAAATTGTTTTCTCAGGGCAGCGCGTCCGCGACTCAGAATAACGCGGATGTTTCCTGCCGAAAGGTTTAACTGTTGTTGAATTTCGCCGATTTCCAGGCCTTCGATGTGGCGGAGGGTCAGCACTTCGCGCTGAGGTGAGGGTAGGGAATCAATCAGTCGCAAAAGGTGAGCAAGGCTGTCGCGGGCATCGATTGCATCAACCGGTGCGTTAGTGACGTCGGTGTCGGCGACAGAGACTTCGTGATGACGCGACCTAACGATGTCTAAGGCGCAGCGGCGGGCAGCTGTGCTTGCGTATGCAACCTGATTCTCCGCGTCGGCTAACTCCGCGCGATGCTGCCATAAACGGATCATTGCCTCCTGAACTGCATCGGCAGCATCGGCTTCCGATTCAGTCACTCTTATGGCGGCAAGCATCATTCGCCGGCCAACATGAGTCATCAGTTCATTGAATTCTTTTGCGTTCACATTAAATAGACGGAACAAACGACGGATTTGTTACAATAGTAACTAAAAAAAGTGCAGCCCCATGAGGAACCGCACTTTTTTAGTTAGCGAATCAGTAGCTTTTCAACTTTATTGGCCCTGCGCTTGATTACGAATATAGGACCGGGTGGTGGAGTAGCTCCGAGATAGCGACCGGTTAAGTCATAATAACCGTTGTTTTCGTCGGAATACCTAATTTGAGTTATGTCTGACAAATCGGCGCGATTGAGAAATATCGGATGCGACGGAAACCAGTAATGTGAAATCATCGGATAATCATGAACGGCTTCGCCTTCGGGGGAAAACCTGCGCACAATATATGTAGGGTCTTGAAAGTCATGGTAAAGCGATGCGTAGATTTCATTCGACTCCGGATCAATGCCCATGGAACAGCCATATACTTTCCAAAGCCCGGAATCATCGCGCATGTCCGCGAATATTTCGGTCGTTAGACTGTCGGTATTGAACCTATAGATGGTCTGGTGTGAGAACCAACGGTTTGAACCACCGCACCAATAGAGTTCGTTGTTATTGGCCGACGCACAGAATGGGTCGGGAGTCCACGCATACCATGAGTTTCCGGGGGCATAAATGTCTTCTCCGCCTATTGCAACCAGTTCACGCTGAAGAGTTGACGGATCTATTCTGACAATATAGGGCAACACGCTTCCGAGGCCCTGGTCATCGGCTGAAAGCGAGTGCCACAGCATGCCGTCTTTACTTCTAACGATAGTTGACCCTACACCGGGCAGCTTTGCAGGAGATTCGCCGGTAAGTTCCTCAATAGCTGCAGCTACCCACTTCATGTCGAGCACATCAATAACCGAATCGCTTTCGGGGTCAATTACCAGTACGCCGTACTGTTGATGCACTGCAAACACCTTACTTGCAGCCAAGACCATTGTGCCGCATTGGCCCAGATAGAGCGAGCCGCTTGGGTCAGACGCCGGTCGGTCATTTCCTTGCCCGGCATTGGGGTTGGCTGTTCCCTTAACCTGTCCGGTAATGGTAAGATTGTTGAGATTCAGCACCCAGATGCCGTTGCTCGACGAAACGTAGCCTTTGTGCTTGTCAATGCCGAGAAATGCCCTGCCGTCGCATTGTGCTCCCGACGGGTCTATTTGGCGCAACTGACTGATGATTTTATACGTGTGGGCATCGGCAATAGTTATTCTGCCTCCGACAATGTCGGCTCCGGGGTCCTTGTCTTGTTTCGCTATCAAATATAAACGACCGCCGAAAATCGCCCCGAACTGGTTGGTGCAACCGAGTTCCTTGCCGGGATTCTCTTCTTGGATAACCCGATATGACCAGTATTCTCCGTTCGGCTCGTCAGGCCTCAGAATGTTAATGGTGGAATTTTGGTGGCCGTACCAATCTTCGTTAACAAAGAGTATTGAGTTGGAGTTATCGGGCTCAGCATAAGCGCTGAGTCCGATAACGGCCATGAGTGTCAATAGATTGTGCTTAATCATTTTACGGATAGTTTGATTACTGTAGTGCCCTGCCGAACGATGTAGATGCCTTTAAGGTTAAAGTCGGAGATAGAGTCGTAACGGCCGATATACTGCCCGTTGATGGCGTATACGTCAACCGGAACTGCCGGCTCAAGAATCTCAACAATGCCATCAGGCTGATCGCCGGAGAGCGTTGTGAGATAACGAGGCTCAGACTCGATAACCTTATTGCCGGCAGTTACTCTCCATTTATAGGCATAATCAGAACCGGGATTGAGATTTTCGAGCGCGGCCTCATAGTGACCGTCGGCGTTCATTATAGCCTCAACTTTGTTTTCTTCCTCGGCCTTTCTGATTACATAAGAACCGGCATTTTTTACCAACGAGTAAACGAGCTCAACCTTAGCATTTTCGTCAAATCCTTTACCGCAGGCAGTCAGGAATCTTTCGGGTAGAACAGCGCCAAAATCGGGGGCTATGTCTGCCGTGATTATGGCAGTGGTTACATCGGAGACTTCAGGAATAAGAGTAAACTCAACGTCATTCAGTTCCGGCTCCGTCAGCGTTTTGGCGTTCATATAGCCGGTCAACTCCTTGCATTTGTCGGAATATGCAAAGGGAACAACAACGTCGCAATAAACCGGGTTGCTCCAACTGCTTACGGTGCGGAATGTATAGTCAAACGCCGCCGTAGTCAGCGGGTCGCAAACATATATCGTTGTAAGATTCGTGCCTTGAAAAACAGCCCCGCCAAGCGAAGTTACACTCTCGGGAATCAAAACAGTATCGGGCAGGGCAGTGCATCCCTGGAATGCGCTGCCACCTATGACTTTCACAGTCTCCGGCAGGTTAAACTCTTTCATCAATTTGCAGTTGGTAAAGGCATATGAGCCGATTTCTTCCAGCCCACAGGGCAGCGACAGGTCGAGCGCCGTGCAGCCGTAAAAGGCGTAGTTACCAATCGAAGTAATTTCAGCTCCGAGATTTACTTTCTCAAGCGCAGAGCAGTTATAGAACATGTTTGCGGGTATCGCATGAATTCCATCAGGCAAAGATACCTCGCGCAAATTCGTGCATCCCGAAAAGATTTCGTTGCCGATTGAATCAACTGTCGCGGGAATTGACATAGTTTCGATGGCCTTACAGCCGTAAAAGGCGCGACGGCCGATGATTTCAATCTGCTCGGGAATGGAAATATTGAGTGCCGTGCAGCCGCTGAAAGTTTCATTGCCGATGCTTGTACACGATTGCGGAATGTTGATTGACGGCAGGTTCTTACAATCTTTAAATAAACCGTCGGGAATCGCAACCAGATTGTCGGGGAAAGTTACCGAAGTAAGCGATGCGCAGCCGGCAAAGGTGTAGCCGCCTGTGCGTGTAACGTTGGCAGGATAGGTCACCTCGGTGAACGCACCGCCATAGAAAGCATTCTTGCCGATCGAATCAACTTCGGCGGGAATCTGCAGGGAGGTGAGTTTACAACTGTAGAAGGCGTTGTCGCCAATGATTTTCAGAGTTTCTGGAAGCGAAACCTCAGTCAGGGAAGTGGCTGAACGGAATGCGTCCTTGCCTATGACTTCAAGAACATTGGGTAGGTTGATGGAAGCAAGCTTTGAGCAGCCATAGAAAGCGTTGTCGTCAATGATGGTTACTCCTTCGGGAATTTCGAAGGTTGCCAACACTTTGCAATTCTGGAACGTTCCTTTCGGGATTTCAGTCAGCGATGAAGGGAGCGATGCTTCGGTTAACTGAGAGCACTGATAGAACAGGTTTTGACCAAGTTTCGTAACGCTTTCGGGGATAGTAATAGAGGCGATTTTAGTATAGCCGAAGGCCTGATAGCCGATTGAATCAACCGAAGCGGGAATCGAAATAGACGTTAAGCCACTGTTATTAAATGCTGTTCTACCAATCACTTTGAGCCCTTTGGTGATAAATGGAAATTCGGTGATTTTCGAGCATCCGTAGAAGGCGGATTCGCCGATGGTGTCAACCGCTTGTGGCATGTTAACGATTTCGGTCAATTTTGAGCAACCGCTGAATGCGGCATCGGGAATGACAGTAATTGCGTCGGGAAGGGTAACCGATGTCAGGTTATAGCAACCGTCAAAAATGTGTGGTCCGAACCCCTTGATGTTTGCCGGAAGCACAACCTTGGTAACCGAGCTTGCACCATGGAATGCGTATGGTTGAATTTCGTTAACGTCAAAGTTTTGGCCCATATATGTTATCTGTTCAGGGATAATCAGTTCACCGGAGAGCTTGCGGTTTGCCGTTTGTACGGCTGTTTCACGGAAGCTGCCTTTGAAGTGATTGTAGGTAACAGTCGCAGTGTTGGGATTTACGGATGTTATGCGCATCGGTATTCCGTTTATCAGAAATTTGTCGCCTACATTTACCGGAAGAATCTGAGTGGATATGTGCACGAAGTTTTTCCAGCCCGCAGCTGCGAGATATCCGTTTTCGAAACCATCGGGAACAAAGAGAGTCGCATTGGCGTATGCCGCATCGGAAAATACACTTTCCGAGATTGTCAATGGCAATGTAGCCGAAACGCTGACTTTGGTAACGGCATCGCAATTTGCAAATGATTCCGACGAAAGTTGAGTCAACTCTTCAGGTATAACAATTTCCGTAAGCGAACGGCATCCCTTAAAGGCTCCGCTTTGAACTATAGACACCGACGAGGGCAGGTTAAGCTTGCTGATTGCAGTCTCGGCAAATGCTCCGACCGGAATTTCAGTGAGCTTGGCGGGGATATTTACATCTGTTAGTTTCGAGCAGCCGAAGAAAGCGCTGTCTTTGAGCTCAAGTATGCTTTCAGGAAGTGCAATTTGCGTTAATCCCGAATTAGCAAAGGCCTTTTTACCAATTGAGTTTATTGAGTTTGGTATACTAACAGCAGTGATTTCAGCACCGGCAAATGCCTCTGAACCGATTGATGTTACTGCGAACGTACCGTCGGCAGTAGTTACCGAATTAGGAATAGTAATTTCGCCGCCGTATGGTTCCGAGCCGCGGATAACCTGAGCGTTCGACGAATCCTTGAGTTTGTAGGTTATGCCGTTTACAGTAAATATTTCGGTAAATCCTTCCGGAATGAGCGACGGCACGGCTATGACAGGCATCCATTCGCGGCTCATCATATCCGGGCAATAGTTCCAGCCGTCCCATGAGCCGTCGCTTAGTGTTCGGCCGGAAGCACCGACTCCGGAGTAGGTGAAACCTCCATTGCCATCTTTTAGCCAGTAGCTCCAATAGCCTACATACCAGCCGGCCTGCCAATAGTCTTCGGGATCGGCCGAAATCCAGTTGTCATAGTCATAGTCGGGGTAACTTACGCTTTCGCTGCATCCGCGCGGATGATCAAAGAAACCCGAAGTGGAAGTATAAGCTTCATCTCCGTTGCCGGTGTCAATAATAGTTACAGGCACACCCGAGCAGTTTGCATCCCAGCCAAGACCGTTGATGGTGTAGCCGAACTTCTCGTTGCCCGACGAAACGTTAGTGCGCTGAAACAGGCCGTAGAGTTGCGGGTTATTCTCAACAACGCAGCGAAGCATGTCTATGCCAGTCGGAGAGCCGTCGAACCGATAGCCGAAAGCCAGTGCATAATGGTCGCGGCCGGTATTCCATTGAATAACGAGGCCGGCGCGTTTCGGCCCTTCGCCGCTCCAGTTCTTGATGCTGTCGAGGGTAAAAGTGCCAATGTCACCTCCGGCGCTGCCAGGGTCAGGCATAATAAAATCCGAAAGTGGAGTAACGGAACGAACGTTGCGCCCGGGTTGAGTAAGTGTAGACAGGTAGGGAATACCTTGAACAACCGGTTCGCCTGCAAATGCAGATTCCGGTAGTGAAAGCACGGCACCCAATGCTAACAGATAATAAAATCGCTTTTTCATTAGATAAATAAATTAGTGTGAATGATTTGTATTCGATGGTTTAATAAAGTGAAATGTGAAGATCTTGTGCACGCGAGATTTCGGTGGATGTTTCTCCGAGCCATCCGCAATATTGGTTCAAAGCCGTGTAGACCCTGATAAAGTCAACTCCCGGAAGAATTACAGGCCGTCCGCATGAATCAACTGCATTGCCGATGTCGAAGCTGTTGAGCTCGGCATACTCGTTCGGGTGATTGTCAACGTAGCCCCAATCGTAGGAGTAAAGCACATAGTAGCGTCCGGTGCCCGAGCGGTCAATGCCGTTAGGCGCCAAGAGCGAACCCTTAAATGTCAGTTGGTCCGCCGATAGCCATTGCGGCCAATATTCCTGATTATGGAAACTGTTTTTAGGAATATAACCCACGGCGCCCTCTGAATCTGACCATGGTATATATTCAGTGTCGGTCAGGAAGCCGGTATCATCGCTATGCGGCTTGCGGTCAAAGGCAGGTTTGGAGTATGTTATTGTGTAATTATGTTTAGTTAGCGGGCTTTGGTATTCGCTTCCTGCCAGTTCATACCACTCATCGTCGGGAATACCGTTGCAGTTCGTGTCGTAGCTGACCATAACAATGCCCGGCTCGGCGGAGCCTCCTTTCTTCTCTGGTTCTGTAGCCTCGTAAAAGCAGTTTCCCCAGATTCGGAAATCTTTTTGGCCCGGCACGTTGATTACTGTATGGTCAAACCCGATGGTTACGTATCCTCCGTAGCCGCCTAACGATATCATAATATCGTTGGTGCCTGAAATTGACTCTTCAACTTTTTGAAGCATGGTAGCATATGTGTCGCCTTTCTCATATCGAGGCATTTCGTTAATGAACTGCCCGGGGGCGGGGCAATATTCATATACCTTGGCGATATAGGGTGAAAATTCTACTTCTTCATGAATTACGGTAATTGTAAAGTCGTGATGGTAAGGCGTTGAATCATCCACTATGTCGAACGAAAGATTATAAACACCCTCGGCAAGAGCTAAAAAGATATAAGTGCGGTCAGTTGAAACGGTTTTGCCGTTAACCGCCCATCGGTAACTCTGGCCGGTCAGTGCTGACTCAAGCCGTAGCTTCGACATCCGTTGAATTATGTATGTATCATCAATACCGAGGTTCACTACCGGTATTTCCTGTTTACATGCTGTCAGCAACAGCAATGTCAGTAATATTACGCAATGCTTATTCATTTCTTTAAGAATGCTATATGGGCCGGAATATCGCCGGTTCTGACGCTCCATTTCTTCTGTCCGTTGGCCGAAAAGCAATAGAGAGTACCCGACGACACATAGTTTTTGGCGTCGGTGATGAAAATATCGCCTGTTTCGGGGTGAACGGCAATTCCGTATGGAATGGTAATCTCTTTTTCCGTGCCGTCGGTAATGAAATTATTGGAAACTACCCGCTTGGTGCGGATGTCGATAATGCCGTATGTTATTGTGTTTGACGCTGCATAGTTATTCCACTCGGTTGCGTAGAAATACATGTAATCGCCAAAGAACGCCATGTTGGAACATGCAACCGGAATAGTGTCTGTAACGGTCATTTGATTGAACCCCGGCTTTTTCTCCATTACGTAGAGCCTCGACGGTCGGGATTGATAATCGCCTCTTGAGGTTACCCAAAGTTTGCCGTATTTATCTTTCTTCAGCCTATGAAGGTTAATGCCGATAGGAATCTGCTGCACCTGCTTGAAATCTATCATCTGGATAACGGAAACCGTATTATCATAATTCGGAGCCCTATAGCCGCCGGAGTTGGCAACATACATATAGTCATCAACAATCTCCATTTCTTCCGGCTGATATCCAACTGTTACTTTCCGCGTGATTGACAGCGAGAGGGTGTCTACCTCATAAACCGCCCCTTTGGGCGCGGCAGGGTCGATAAGCACCGGGCCAACGTAAGAACTTACGTAGGCCTTGCCTCTGTGGAACCGAATATAGCGGCAATTCGGAATATCGACCTGGCCAAGTCTAATCCCCGTATAGGCATCAAGCACTTCTACCTTATGCGAACAGTTAACCACAACATACAGTTTGCTGCCATATATGCCTATATCGTTACCAACGTCGCCCAGCTCCTTGACTACTTTGGGGTTTCGTTCGGCATAGATATTGCGTGAATATAGTCCGGTATGATAATCGTAGAAGTCGAGCGTACACTTGTTAGAGCCCATGTTTCCCTCGTTGACGAGATAAAACCCTCTGACACTTCCTGTTCGGTTTTCATCACCTATGATCTCATACTCCGTAGGCACCACAAGTTCGTCATCACGACAACTTGTGGCGACCATCAGGAGCGGCAGAAAATATAAGAAAAACTGATATTTATTCATATTTCAACGGTTATTGAGAACCTATAATTTCTTTTGGGCATAGGATAGTTGAGAATCACGTCATAATCCTGGCTAAGCAGGTTATTTACTTCGATGAGTCCCTTCAAGCGTATATTGCGGATTCTGAATGCCTTGTTAAACGAAATATCTGAAGTATACCAGGGCTGGGTATAATTATATCTGATATTTTCCTGCTGGTTATAGCGCTCGCCAACGTATATCCACGAATAATTGAGATTCCAGCCTTTCCATTCTATATTGACTACTGCCGAGCCTGAATGGCGAGGGATATAAGGAATCTGATGCCTGTAATAATTATCGGCGGGATTAGTAATGTCAATTGCCCGCTGGAAAGTATATTGTCCTCTGATTGTAATGAATAAATCGCGAACAGCCTTTACAGTAAGCAGGCCGGTAACGTCTATTCCTCTGATGTCGACGAGCCCGAGATTGAGCATTGTCCACCTGAACTGCTGGCCCTTGGGATAGGCTATAATCTTGTCTTTGACCCGATTATAGTACACATCGGCGCTGACTCTTGCCGCGGAAATGGTATTAGTTTGCGACGTGTGGTCATAGAGCAGACCTAAATTATATTGAGTTACGCGTTCCGGCGAAAGTTGCGAATTGCCCATGTCGGCATAATAAAGGTCGTTGAACGTTGGCATTCTGAAAGATTGTTTGCAGAACGCGCGAAGCGAAAAGTCTTTGTTGTGCAACGGATTGAAATTCAGGAATAGGGCTGGGGATAGGACGCGTTTATCGTCAGGCGATTTCTGACCGCGGATGTTGTCGTGAATGAACGTGCCTAAGGCGCTCCCTTGAAGCTGCACCCTGTCGAACGTAAAGGCAGTGGCAACCGATAGGAAATGTGAGAATCTGTCGGGTTTGACAAAACCGTAAACATCGGCGTCGAGCGCATTCCACATAAAATCGTAGCCGGCCGACACACTCCAGAACTCTGTGACTTCATATTCGTTGGCCGACGACAGATATATTTCTTTCTGTCGGTAAAGATTGTCAATTTTTACCTGCTTGTCGTCGTTATTTACATAGTGAGTGCGGTAAAACGCATATTTGATATTGTTGAGTGTGGTGAATTTGCCGAACATGCCGGTATATCGCCCCTGAACGAATGAATTCGTGTCCCAAATGCGCTCACCGCGCCGCCAAACATTATTTACAATCGCTCCGGGAACGCCGCGCTCGGAATTGTAGTTATAGGCCTTTAACGACCACGAGCCGCTCGTAAGCGTGCCATAGGTGTTTAGTTCGAGTCGGGTAGCGTTAATGTCGCCGTTTTGACGGGTAGCAACAGTGTCATACGCAACTTCGCCTGCCGGATTAACGCGCCGGTAGCGAAACCGATATTTACCGCTTGAGTTTACCCATTCGGCGCTAAGCGATGCCGATACTCGTTTGCTGAGCTTTAGTTCTATGAGGGCAGAGGGATTTATCAGGTCAAAAGAACCGGTGCGCACAGATGCCCGCAAGTGGTATGTCTCGTTTTGGGTGAACTGTGGAGTTCGGGTGCGCATATAAATAGTTCCGGCCGAACCGAAATCCTTTGCCGGTTGCAGAATGTCGCTCTTCTGTCCGTTGTATAGCGACAGCGCCTCCATATTGTCCAGCGAAAACTGCCCCAGGTCTATCTGACCGTTTTGGGCGTTGCCAAGTTCCACTCCGTCGTAAACGACTCCTGTGTGGTTCGTGCCCATCGAGCGTATGTTAACGGTCTTGATGCCGCCAACACCGCCATAGTCTTTGACCTGCACACCCGAAAAGAAACGCAGGGCATCGGCCACGCTGTTGCTGTTTAGTCGGCTCAATTCTTCACCCGAAAGGGTCTGAACCGGAATGATGTCGCGATTCTGTTTTTGAGCAGTAACGAGAACCTCATTCAGAATATGTGTGGAGTCTTTGTGTTCTTTCGCCTTGATCAAACCCGGAGCAAGGAAAATAGCCACAATAGACACGAATGAATGATATGTCATTGGCTTGGTAGATTACAATAAAAATGAAACCCGCCGAAATACCGGGTGAGGGTATATCAACGGGATGATAGTGTCTTCTAAATGTAATCGGCCGGAAGCAACGCATTGCAACCTGCCAACCCCAATGAGGTCGTCATTCAGTCAAACCCATAATCCCGTGGGCGATTTCTTGTTGATTGAAAAGGCAGGTCTTCTGACTTATCCCGGTTTATTCGCGCCTTCCCGGTATAATAACCAGTGGCAGGTTGCGAAAAATCTTCTGCTCGCTTTGCCGAGCGGGAATTACAGCAGCGGGTACTGTTGAGGATTCACACCTCATTCCCTTTTGATGCTCCTTAGCGCCTCCTCGCTTGGATGACAGAGCAACCATTTTCAGCCGCAAAATTACAAAACTTTATTATCTCTACCAAATATTGCCACAAAAAAATATCCAGTGCCCGATTTGTTACAATTATTTTCAGAAATTTGATATTAGATCATATATGGAGAAGAATTTTTTTAAATAATAGGTAAACTAATAACGTAATATGAAAATATTTTAGTAACTTTGTAATCTAAGAATTAGAAACAATAACATTAAATCTAAAATGCTCAAATAGCGAAAAAATATTATGTGGAAATACCTTATGATATGCCTCCTTATAGGCATTTCTTCCTGTTCAGGAGTAAGCAACAACCCGGATAAATCCAAAGTTGGTAACGACGGCGACAAAGAAATCTCTATAGTCAATATTCAAGGTCAATGGGATATTGAAAATGTTGTCGAGAATGACTCTTCATATGTCCGTCCTTCCGAAATTCAGCAGGGAATAACTTCCTACATTGATTTCAAGGAAGATGAAACATTCGGGATAATAACCAACTGCAACCACATTGGCGGTCAGTATCATCAGAACGCCGACTCAATCATCCTGACCGAAATCTCAACCACCGAGATGGCTTGCGACAACATGGAGTTGGAAGAGATGCTGAAAAGGGTGCTTCCTATGGTTAATACCATTGACTGCATCAATGACTCAATCACACGTCTCAACTCCACCAAAGGCGACTCCTACATAGTCCTCAAAAAGAGAGATATGACTGTTAAATAATGGTGGCATTGAAAACTCCTTTCCGGGAAACCGGCTTTAAAGCAGTTTCCCGGATAAAAATAACAATTAACGCATCACTCATTAACCAACATACCTGAAGCGACTGATTCTGCCGCCTTATCACCCTTTGTTGCCCTGATGATTTCTATTGCAAATGGCAATGTCGTGCCAGGGCCTTCTGATGTAATGAGGTTGGGTTCTACAACAACTGTCTGTTTTACATATTGTCCGCCATTGGAGTTGATGTCCTCTCCCAGTCCGGGGTAACACGTGGCTTTCTTTCCATTAAGTACACCAAGAGGAGCAAGAACCACCGCTGGACCGGCGCATATCGAAGCTATGCGACCATTCTTCTGATAGTGCGATTTAATCTTAGCCTTTACAGCATCATTGGCAAAAAGATTTTGTGCTCCCGGGTCACCGCCGGGAATAATCAGCCAGTCGGCATCATCTGTATTAACATCAGCAAGCAAGGAGTCTGCGACTATTGTCTGACCTGTGGCTCCCTTTATCTGAAGATTGTCTGATACTGCCACTACTGTAACTGGAATGTCCGCTCTACGGAGAGCATCAACTGTCGCTATAGCCTCGACTTCTTCCACACCCGGTGCAAGAAAGATATATGATGTTTGTGCATTCATAAACGATATTCCTAAAATAATTGAAAGTGTCAATAAAACACCTCTTAAAATTGATTTTGACATATTATAAAGATTTTATTGGTGAGCAGGACCTCCTCGTCTGAGGAACGACCAATAACCCCAGAGGGTACGTGCGGTCATAACTTCATAAGATAGAACAAATGCTCTCCCGAAAAGTTCGGAAAAATTTTTCATTTTCGGCTCATCATAGAACATTCTGCAGCACTCGGCGGCCGACGGCGACTGCCTTTCTTTATGCGAGCGGTGAATCCGGCGGTATTCATCTTCATGAATCCTGCCCCACCAGATAGCCCATTGCAAATCGCCGCGGATAAGTCAGTGCAGGTCGCTCAGTTTGATTGCATAGGCCTCATCCATGCTGAACACTATGTCACCCTCCTTCGAAAACGATGTGGTTATCTCCTCGCCTCGACTATTCAGTAGGAGCGGGTCAACCCTTTGAATCCGGTTCAAACAAAAAGAGCAACCTTGCGGTTGCTCTTTTTTAGCGGAAAGACAGGGATTCGAACCCTGGGTACCCATAAGGGTACAACGGTTTTCGAGACCGTCCCGATCGACCACTCCGGCATCTTTCCATTTTTTGTAAGAAAGCCACCGGGTATATTACATGGTGGCTTTAGGAGTAGGGAAGGGTGGGCGTTGAGGGATTCGAACCCCCGACCCTCTGCTTGTAAGGCAGATGCTCTGAACCAGCTGAGCTAAACGCCCGAAATGGGGAATAATAAAATTTTGTTGTGGGCGTTGAGGGATTCGAACCCCCGACCCTCTGCTTGTAAGGCAGATGCTCT
>CAZKPP010000058.1:0-15638 GCA_964554665.1 uncultured Bacteroides sp. | reverse complement strand
CACACCATAGTCGGCGCAGGCAATGCTGCCGGCAACATGGATGCCGCCAATATGCTCAAGCCCGCGTTGGCCCGCGGTGAAATCCAGTGCATCGGCGCAACCACCCTCGACGAATACCGCACCTCGATTGAAAAGGACGGTGCCCTCGAACGCCGTTTCCAGAAGGTGATGGTTGAGCCTACCACCCCCGAGCAGACCCGTCAGATTCTCGACAACATCAAGGGTCAGTATGAAGACCACCATAACGTGACCTATACCCCCGAGGCTCTCGATGCCTGCGTTAAACTGACCGAGCGCTATATTTCGGACCGCACCTTCCCCGACAAGGCTATCGACGCCCTTGACGAAGCCGGTTCGCGCGTGCACATCGGCAACATTGCCGTGCCCCCCGAAATCGAAGCCCTCGAAGAGCAGGTGCGCCAGGAAGAAGAGCTCAAGCTCGCCGCCGTCAAGGCCCAGGACTATGAGCAGGCCGCATCGCACCGCGACTCCGGCGCGCAGTTGCGCAAGCAGCTCGACGACGCCAAGGCCGCCTGGGAGCAGGAAATGAGCCAGCATCGCACTCCGGTAGATGCCGATAAGGTTGCCGAAGTGGTTGCCATGATGACCGGCGTGCCCGTTCAGCGTGTGGCCCAGGCCGAAGGCATGCGCCTTGTTGAGATGGGTCCCGAACTCAAGGCCAACATCATTGGCCAGGACGGAGCTATCGACAAGGTGGTCAAAGCCATTCAGCGTAATCGCGTAGGCCTGAAAGACCCCAACAAACCGATTGGCACGTTTATGTTCCTCGGCCCTACCGGCGTTGGTAAGACCCACCTTGCCAAGAAGCTCGCCGAATATCTTTTCGACTCGGCCGACACTCTGATTCGCATCGACATGAGCGAATATATGGAAAAATTCACAGTGTCGCGTCTGGTCGGAGCGCCTCCGGGCTACGTTGGCTACGAAGAAGGTGGCCAGCTGACTGAAAAAGTGCGCCGTCACCCGTATTCGGTGGTACTGCTCGACGAAATCGAAAAGGCACACCCCGACGTGTTCAACCTGCTGCTGCAGGTTATGGACGAAGGCCGACTGACCGACTCGCTGGGTCGCCGCATCGACTTCAAGAACACCATTATAATCATGACCTCGAATATCGGTACCCGCCAGCTCAAGGACTTTGGCAGCGGCGTAGGCTTCAATACCCGCGAAACCGACCGCGAGTTCAACCACGGCGTTCTGCAAAAGGCCCTCAACAAGGCGTTCGCTCCCGAATTCCTTAACCGTATCGACGACATAATCATGTTCGATCAGCTCTCGAAAGACGCTATCTTCAAGATTATCGACGTTGAACTCAAGGGATTCTACAAACGGTGTGCCGACCTTGGCATCAAGCTCGAAATCACCGAGGCCGCCAAGAACTTCATTGCCGAGAAGGGCTACGACGCTCAGTTTGGCGCACGTCCGCTGAAGCGCGCCATTCAGAAATATCTCGAAGATCCGCTTGCCGAGTTGATTCTTACCGGCAAAGCACTTGAAGGCAAGACCATTACGGTTGACTACACCGAAGGTGAAGAAACCGTAAAAGTGTCAGCCTCCGAATAATAAACATAAATTTAATTCATAATCAACGAGCCGCGCCAAAGGAGCGCGGCTTTTTATTTGTTAAAAAATTCGGGGCACTGTGTTGAAAGTTTACAAAAAATGCGTAAATTTGCAGAAAGAAAAATTTCCGGAAAATGAGTGACGAAAAGATTGACATTTCGGTCGTTGTGCCGTTGTTCAATGAAGAAGAATCGCTGCCCGAACTGGCCGCATGGATTGGCCGCGTTATGGAGGCCAACGGTTTTTCATACGAAATAATTTTTGTAAACGACGGTTCAACCGATTCTTCGTGGGAGGTAATCGGTCGGCTGGCGGCCGCAAATCCGGCCATACACGGCATATCGTTCCGCCGCAACTATGGCAAGAGCCCCGCGCTCTACGAAGGCTTCAAAGCCGCCAAGGGCAACGTTGTAATAACCATGGATGCCGACCTGCAGGACTCGCCCGACGAAATCCCCGAGCTCTACCGCATGATAACCGCCGAGGGATATGACCTTGTGAGCGGCTGGAAGCAAAAGCGCTACGATCCGCTGAGCAAAACCATTCCCACCAAGCTCTTTAACGCCACCGCCCGCGCCGTTTCGGGCATTAAGAACCTGCACGACTTCAACTGCGGGTTGAAGGCATATCGCCTCGACGTTGTTAAACACATCGAGGTCTACGGCGAAATGCACCGCTATATTCCCTATTTGGCAAAGAACGCCGGCTTTAATAAAATCGGCGAGAAAGTGGTTCACCACCAGGCCCGCAAGTATGGCTCGACTAAGTTCGGCCTCGACCGCTTTGTCAACGGCTATTTGGATTTGATGACCCTGTGGTTCACGTCGAAGTTCGGCGTCAAGCCCATGCACTTCTTCGGCCTGTGGGGCTCGGTAATGTTTATTTTAGGCTTCTTTTCGGCCGCTGCCGTGGGCATCATGAAGCTTTGGCGCCTGCACACCGGCGCGCCATACATCCTGGTTACCGATTCGCCGTATTTCTATCTGTCGCTGACGCTTATGTTGCTCGGCAGCCAGTTCTTCCTTGCCGGCTTTGTTGGTGAGCTGATTGCCCGCAGCAATCCCCGCCGCAATGATTACGAAATTTCGCAGACCTTATGACTTGGGGTAGGGTGCTTTTGTCGGCTGCTTGCGCCGTTGGGTTGATTGCGTGTTCCAACGAGGGATGCCTCAACAACCGCAATTCCATTCCCATGGCGGGCTTTTATCTGCTCGATGGCGAGCAGTCGATTTCGGTGTCTGACCTCGAAGTTTATGGCGTTGGTGCACCGGGCGATTCACTGCTGCTCGATACCGCTCGCGCCAGCCATCAGATTTACCTGCCCTTGCGCGGCAACATGGATTGCGCCAAGTTTGCCTTTTGCTCGGGCGATGTCAGCGACACGCTGACCATCAACTACAATTCGTGGCCTTATTTCGACGGCGAAGATTGCGGGGCCATGTGGCGATACGAGCTGACGTCGCTCAGCTATAACCGCACCCTTATCGACTCGGTGTTGATTACCGACCCGCTGATAACGAATATCGAGCGCGAGCGCCTTATGATTTTCCTCAAAAAACAATGAAGCGGCTTGTTTTTCTGATATTCCTTGCTTTGGGGCTGGGCGTTGGCGCGCAGCAGCGCACGTCGACCCCCATAGTTTCCGCTTCCTCGCGCCCGACCCCTCCCGAAAAGAAAAAGAAGGTCAAGGTAAAAGCCGAAAAGCCCGAAAAGACCAAGCGCCCCGACTCGGTGGTGGAAATTACCGACGATTTGGGCAACTCCCTGTTTCTCGACACTATTTCGGGCAACCAGTGGGTTGACTCCATGGCCATGGCGCAGCCAAAGGTTATCGGTAACTACTATCCGCTGCTCGATGCGGTCAACATTGGCGTGGATATTTATCCGGCAGTCAACCGACTGTTTGGTGCCGACTATGGCATCGGCTCCGTTTGGGCGCGTCTGAGCCTGCATAACCGCTACTTTGTGGCCGCCGAGGTTGGCCTGTCAACCGCTTCTGACCGTCCCGACGAGATGAACTATAATTATCATTCACCCCTCAGCCCGTTTTTTAAGGTCGGCTTCGACTATAACTTTTTCTATAACTCCAATCCTGACTATCAGATCTACGGCTCGTTTCGCTATGGCCTGAGCCCGGAGCGTTTCTACCTGACAGATGTTGAAATCAACAATGGCTACTGGGGCCTCACCGAACATGTCGACTTCCCAAGGCAGACCTCGTGGAACGGCTTCATTCAGATTGGCGTTGGCATCCACGTTAAGGTCGTTGGGCCCTTTGCAATAGGGTGGGGCGTTAAATATCAACGCGTTATCCACCACACCAAAGACGCCATGGGCCAGCCTTGGGTTGTTGGCGGCATGGGTAAACGCACCTCCGAACTCGGCATATCATTATCGTTAATTTACACAATACCTCTTCATAAACCCCTACCACCCAAAGAATGAAACTGACTGCATTTATTTGTGCTCTCGCTATAGGTGGCACGGCATCTGCCGCCGCTCCACTGTGGCTTCGTGACATCAAAATCTCGCCCGACGGCGAAACGATTGCCTTTACCTATAAAGGCGATATATATCTGGTGAATTCAAACGGAGGCACCGCACGCCGCCTGACGGCCACTCCCGACGATATTGAAACCGCCCCGATCTGGAGTCCCGATTCAAAGACCTTGGCTTTTGCATCGAACCATCATGGCTCGGCCGACGTGTTTATCATTTCGGCTGACGGTTCCGGCCTTAAGCGCCTGACCTCTTATTCCGTAAATGAAACTCCCGAGGCGTTCAGCCCTGACGGCAAGGAGGTTTACTTTACCGCAGCCATCCAGGACCCGGCAGCTTCCGTAGCCTTCCCTTCGGGCCGTCTAACCGAGCTTTATGCGGTTCCCGTGGGCGGAGGCGCAATCCGTCAGGTGCTCCCCACGCCCGCCATTAACGTTAGCTTTGCGCCCGACGGTCAATACTTCGTGTATCAGGATGTTAAAGGCGTTGAAAATACATGGCGCAAGCATCATACGTCGTCAACGACCCGCGATATTTGGAAATATGACCTCAAAACCGGCAAACACACCCAATTCATTGACCATGCCGGCGAAGACCTTTGGCCGGTGGTTTCAGACTCGAAGCTGTTTTTCCTGAGCGAGCGCAACGGCGGCTCGGCCAATGTTTACGCCGTGGACCTGACCGACACTGCCGCCCTGCCGCAGCCGCTGACTAACTTCAGCGACCACCCTGTGCGCTTTTTGTCGCGCTCCGGTGCCGGAAAACTCGCCTTTGGCTACGACGGCGAAATCTATACTCTCGCCCCCGGTGCGCAAGAGCCCTCGAAAGTTAATATCGAAATTATCGACCAGGACTATCAGGCTCCTGAATTTGTGAACTTCAGTTCGGGCGCCGACGATGCCATAGCGTCGCCCGACGGCAAGCTGGTTGCCTTTATTCATCGCGGCGACCTGTTTGTTACCTCCGTTGAGTATAACACCACCAAGCAGATTACCTCGACTCCCCAGGCCGAGAGCTCGCCGAGCTGGGCCGACGGCGGGCGCAGCATCTATTTCGTCAGCGACAAGGACGGTCGCAACGACCTCTATCAGGTGGAAATGACCCGTAAGGAGGACCCCGATATGGCCCACGCCACAGCCCTGAAAGTTGACCGCGTACTCCCTCAGAAGAAAGGCATAGAGCGCGCGTCGGCCAAAACCAGCCCCGACGGCAGCAAGCTGGCCTATATTCAGAATCGCAACGAGCTGATGCTTCTTGACCTCACGTCGAAAAAAACTACTTTGCTTGTTCCCGGCACGCTCAACCCCGAGCGCGACGGCGATATGCAATTCTCGTGGAGCCCCGACGGCAACTGGATTGTATTCACCTGTGTGCCTCACCACCATTCGCCCTACTACGACATAGCCATCGTCAACGCCGACGGCAAGAACCCGGAAATCTCTTATATCACCGAAACCGGCTATTTTGAAGAGCAGCCGCGTTTCACCCCCGACGGTCAGGCCGTAATCTGGGCATCGGAGCGCTACGGTATGCGCAACCAGGCATCGTGGGGCACGCAATATGATGTTATGACCGCATATCTCAACCGCGCCGCCCGCGACCGCGCCAAACTGTCGGAAGAAGAGCTCGCCCTGTTTAAGAAGAAGGACGAAAAGAAAGACTCGCTCACGGTTGTTGAGCGCGAAGGGCTGCAAGACCGCATCGAGCGTCTGACTCCCTATTCGTCGGCGCTGGCCGATGCCGCAATGGCTCCCGACGGCGAAACGCTCTATTATCTGTCGAAAGTCGAGAAGGGCTACGACCTTTGGAAGCGTAATCTGCGCTCGGGCGATATTTCGCTGGTTTCCAAGCTGAGTGTCCCTGCCGCCGAGCTGCAGGTAGTTGGCAAGGATCTGTTTATTTTCTCTCCTTCGTCGATTAAGAAAATGGCCATATCGGGCGAGAAACTGAAGTCGGTATCGTTCTCCGGACGCCAGAAAATCGACCGCGCTGCCGAACGCGACTATATGCTCGAATATGTGCGAACCGAGGAAGGCGAACGCTTCTATACGGAGTCGATGCACGGCGTTGACTGGAACAAACTTGTTGACCACTACCGCAAATTCCTGCCGCATATCAACAATAACGCATCGTTCTCGGAAATGCTCTCCGAAATTCTTGGCGAGCTCAACGTCAGCCACACCGGTTCGGGCTATCGCCCCAACGGCGGTGCCGATGAAACCACCGCTAACCTTGGCCTTATTTATGATATGACCTACGCAGGTCCGGGCTGGAAGGTTGCCGAAGTGATTGCCGGCGGTCCGTTTGACCGCGCCGATGCCATTGTTGCTCCCGGCGACGTTATCACGGAAATCAACTCGGTGAAAATCTCTCCCGAAACCGACTTTACCGCCATGCTCAACGGCTTGGCCGGCAAACCGACTCTGGTGCGCGTTAACGGCGACCGGGAGCAGGTTGTTAAGCCCATTACATCATCGGCGCTGAACTCGCTGCTCTACGACCGCTGGGTCAAGCACAACGCCGCAGCCGTTGACTCGCTGTCGAACGGACGCCTCGGCTATGTTCATATCAAGTCGATGGCCGACCCGTCGTTCCGCACAATGTATGCCGATGTGCTCGGCAAATATAACGACCGCGAAGGCATTGTTATCGATACCCGATGGAATGGCGGCGGCCGCATGCACGAAGACATCGAAGTTCTTTTCTCCGGCGAGCAATATCTGACGCAGAAAGTTCGTGGCGAAAAGACCGCAACCATGCCTTCGCGCCGCTGGAACAAGCCTTCGATAATGCTGATTGGCGAGGCTAACTATTCAAATGCCCACGGCACTCCCTGGGTTTATACTCATCGCGGCCTCGGCAAGACTGTGGGTATGCCGGTTCCGGGCACCATGACTTCGGTTAACTGGGTTGACCTGATTGACGATACCATGTATTTCGGCATTCCGGTTATCGGCTACGAACTGCCCGACGGCTCATATCTTGAGAACAAGCAGCTGGAGCCCGACGTCAAGGTGGCCAACACCCCCGAGCGCATAGCCGCCGGCATCGACGACCAGCTCCGCACAGCCGTAGAAACCCTCCTTCAAGACATTTCCCAAAAGTAACGTGAACTTTTTGGGGAGCGGGGCGTTTTAAAAGTATAAAAAGCTCATAACCCTAATTCAAGTATATCAGGCCGCCCGAAACGCCATCCGGACGGCCGCTTTTTTTTCTTGCAGTTTCGACAACAATTTGCCCCGACCATTCGTTTTAACTAAAAATAACAATACTAACCAAATATTCAAGATTTATGGAAAACTCCTACAAAGGCAGCCTCTACAGCGCGATTCTCGCACTGATAGCCGGCATTTTTATGGTTATATACTCTAATGTTACGCTGCGTACCATAGTTCTCGTTGTCGGGATTATGTTTATAGCCTCGGCCGTTTTTAATCTCGCATACGAGTTTTCGCGCAAGCGCGCCGACAAGAAATCAACCTCGCTCACGGCCATAGTGGCTTCCTTTGGCGCCGCTGTGCTCGGCATCATTATGGTGCTGACCCCTATAGGCATGGTTAATCTTATTGTATATCTCTTTGCCGCGTCGATTATTCTGCTCGGCCTTTATGAAATCTGCGCCATGGCGTTTATGTATCGGCCTGTAACCTTCCCCTTCTGGTTCTTTATCCTTCCGTCGCTGCTGGTAATCTGTGGCGTGGTCATCTGCATTATGGGTGCCGAAAGGGTAGGGGAAATGATGGTTATCATTACCGGCATTTCGCTGATAGTTTATGCCGTGTCTACCTTCATCAACATCATCGGCCTCGTGTCTTATCGTCGCGCTATCAACAAAAAGGCTGCCGAACCGGTTGCTGCCGAGCCGGTCGTAGACGTTCAGCCCACCGAAATTGCCGCCCCGACCGACGAAACTAACGAATAACTAAATTATAGCATTTTAACGAGGTGATTGCCTGCAGGCGGTCACCTCTTTTTTGCGGTCAATTAAAAAAAATTGCCGATAACTGACGGCTAATTCCTAATTATTTCGTACCTTTGCACCCGCTTTAAAGAAACATTTTTCTATTCAATCATCACACTTTTATGTTTAAAAACTTCCATGGCTTTCATCTGCTCGACGCTTACACTCAGCGGAAGAAAGAACATCGCGCACGCAAGAATCCTTTGAGCATCCGCACTTTAAAGGTTTCAATTGCGGTTATCGTAACCCTTCTCCTTTGGTTTATTCCGGCCTCTACCTACGGCCTTCATGACATTAACCCCATTGAGCAGCGCGTTATCGCAGTGTTTGCATTCGCGGCTCTGATGTGGTTCTTCGATGCGGTTCCGGCATGGACAACCTCGCTTATGGTTGTGGTAATTCTGCTATTTACCGCTTCCGACTCCGCTCTTTGGTTTATGCAAACCGATGATGCCGGCCAAAAATTCAGTAATCTCGTTTCATATAAAGCTATTCTGGCTTGCTTCGCCGACCCCACCATTATGCTCTTTATCGGTGGCTTCATCATTGCCATCGCTGCCACTAAGAGCGGCCTCGACGTTAAGCTGGCAAAGGTTATGCTCACCCCCTTCGGCACCAAGAGCGAAAACGTTTTGCTCGGCTTCATTCTCGTAACCGCCCTCTTTTCGGCATTTATTTCCAATACCGCAACTGCGGCGATGATGCTCACGTTCCTTACCCCGGTGCTGAAATCCCTGCCCGCCGACGGTAAAGGCAAAATCGGTCTGGCTCTCGCCATTCCTATCGGTGCAAACATCGGAGGCATGGCGACCCCGATCGGTACTCCTCCTAACGCTATTGCTCTGAAATATCTCAACGACCCCGAAGGCATGAACCTCGGCATCGGTTTCGGCCAGTGGATGGCAGTTATGGCACCGTTGACTATCGTGCTCCTCATTATCGCCTGGTTCGTTCTGAAAACCATGTTCCCCTTCAAGCAGAAAACCATTCACCTCGAAATCGACGACTCACACATTAAAACCGACTGGCGCAACTATGTTGTATACGTAACCTTTGCCGTTACTATTCTGCTTTGGTTGACCGACTCCATTACCGGCGTTAACGCCAATGTGGTGGCCATGCTTCCGGTGGGCGTTCTGGCAATAACCGGCGTTATTGTTAAGCGCGACCTCGAAGAAATCTCCTGGTCAATCCTCTGGATGGTTGCCGGTGCGTTCTCGCTCGGCGTTGCCCTGAACCAGAGCGGACTGGCAGCACACCTCATTAGCTCGATTCCGTTCGACCAGTGGTCGGCAGTCATGGTAATTGTTGGTTCCGGTCTTATCTGCTACCTCATGGCCAACTTTATTTCTCACACCGCAACCGCCGCACTGTTTGTTCCGATTCTTGCAGTCGTTGGCGCCAACATGTCGTCGCTGGCTGAACTCGGTGGCGTAAGCACCCTGCTCATCGGCGTGGCCGTAGGCTCTTCTGTAGCTATGATTCTCCCGATTTCTACTCCCCCGAATGCCCTGGCCGACGCTACCGGCATGATTAAACAGAATGATATGGTTAAGACCGGTATCATTATGGGTATTGTTGGTCTACTTCTCGGTTACACTGTTCTTATCTTCGCAGGCAAATATGGTATCCTTTAAGAAAATCATCTGTGCAGCCTTCCTGGCAGCGTCCCTCTCGGGCGCTGCCGAGGATAAGGCTTTCAACTATACTCCCGAGGTTCACGGCGTTATCCGCGCCCGCTGGGAAATCAAGACTAATTCCGGCGAGCAGCGCTTCCGTGTGCGCAACGCCCGTTTGACCGTTGGCGGCAAGATCCACCCCTCGATCAGCTATTTCCTGCAAACGGAATATGACAACAGCATGATGCAGATTCTCGACGCATACGGCAAATTCGACATTGTCAAAGGTCTGTATGTTCAGGGTGGTCAGTTCCGCATGCCTTTCGGCGTTGAGCCTTTCCGCGCTCCGGCAAACTATATTTTCGCCAACCGCTCGTTTATGGGTAACCAGATTATGAACTACCGTGCGGTCGGCGCAAAAGTAGGCTATGCAATTCCTCATTCGCCGCTGACTCTTGAATTCGGCGTGTTCAACCCCTACACCATTACCTTCAAGGATGGCCAAAAGTGGGGCAAAGACGTAGCCTATGCCGGCAAAGCCTCGTTTAAGCTGCCCGAAGGCTTCAAACTCGATTTGGGCTACGGCTCCATCAAACCTAACGACAACGGCCTGCGCGCAAACCTGGTTGACGGCGCTTTGAGCTGGGAAAACTCTAACGTTCTCGCCGCTGCCGAATATATGCTTAAAAACTATTGCGGCGGTCATCAGAAAAGCACTCATGCCTACGTGGCCTACGTTGACTGGCACAAGCCGGTGAAGTGGGGCGCCTTTAATCGCTGGTCCATTCAGGGCCGCTTTGACGGCATGACTGACCATCTTGACCTCAACAAAATGGTTCAGCAGCCCGGCCGCAAGCGCGCAACCATCGGTTCGACGCTCACCTGCAGCTACAAAGCCGTTCATGCCGACGTTAGACTTAACTACGAAAAATATTTCGACTACAAGGAAAGCGGCTATTCCCCCGACGTTTTCGTAGCCGAAATGGTCCTCCGCTTCTAAGTATATTATGACTCTTAACGAATATCAGGATAGGGCGCTCACAACGGCGCTCTATCCTCGTAAATATGCAATTGTTTATCCTACGCTTGGGCTGAACGGAGAGGCCGGCGAAGTTGCCGAAAAGGTTAAGAAGACGATTCGCGACAATGGCGGCGAATTTGACGATAAGGCCCGACGGGCAATAGCTATGGAGTTAGGCGACGTTATGTGGTATGCCGCAACGTTGGCCAACGACCTTGGCTTTAAACTCGACGAGATTGCCGCCATGAACCTTGAAAAGCTCAGCAGCCGCGCCCGGCGAAACTGCCTGGGCGGAAGCGGCGACAATCGATAACCGACCGGCGTTAACGATAGCGGTGAAGGGCGTCGCGCAGGCCAACCAGTGCCTCGCGAATTTCCATAAGCCGCTCTATTGCTCTCGTCTTGGCTCCGACCGAGTCGGAGGCTATACGCATCTGCTCGGCAGCCGCTTCAATTTTGAGCCCGCGGTCAACGAGCAGATATTTTATTTGGCGCAGCGTGGCAATGTTTGCCGGAGTGTAAAAGCGTGTGCCCTTTTCGTTGCGTTTGACTTTCAGCTGCGGAAAAACCGATTCCCAGTAGCGCAGGGTGCTTGCCGGCTCGGAGATAATCTCGCAGATTTCTCCGATTTTATAATATCGTTTTGAAAATTCTTCGCTCATAATTATCAGTCCATAACGTGGCCCGCATTTTCGGCATGCTCAATCATTGCAGCGTATTCTTCGGGCGTAAGATCGTAAAAATAATAATTCACAGGATTTTGGGGTACATCTTTCAGGCGCACTTCATAGTGAACATGCGGGCCCGTGCTCTTGCCGGTGTTGCCCGACAGCCCTATCAGGTCGCCGCGCTTAACCTGCTGGCCCGGGCGAACCTTGATGTCCGACAAATGCGCATAGCGGGTCAGATAACCGAACCCATGGTTAATGTCGATGCGTTTGCCGTAGCCGCTGTGCCAGTCGGCGGCCGTTACAGTGCCGTCGCCGGTGGCGTAGACCGGAGTGCCGATGTCGCACGCAAAATCCATGCCCTCATGAAACTTCATGGTTCCATAAACCGGATCTACGCGACGCCCGTAGCCGCTGGCCATTTGCTTGAGTTTTGCCTCGCTAACGGGCTGAATCGCCGGAATGTGGCTCAGGCGGTCGGCGCGAGTCAAGGCCAGATTGCGCAGCTCGTCAAAACTCTGGCTCTGCACAACTATTTCGCGCTCCAAAAGGTTGATTTTGTCGTTAAGCTCAGCCGCCAGCGATTTATCGTTGAGGCCACCGAGAATCTGACGCTCAAGGCCAGCATAACGCTTTGAGTCGGAAATGCGGTCGGCCTGCATCATTACCCGGTAAAAGTTATTGTCGCGGTCTGCCAGGTCGGCCAAAACTTGCTGCGCGCGGTCCATGCGCGCATTCAGCAGCTCCAGATCATCTTTCAGGCGGATGTTTTCTTTGCGAAGCATACGTTCCTTCGGAAGGTCAACGACCCCGTTGAGCAAAACGAACGCCACGGCGCCCAGCGTCAGCGACACCAAAACGTGGCCCAACGTCGACAGCCAGCGGCTCCGGCGCGACGGGTACACCCGCTCATAGCTGCCGGTACGCTCATTATAGCGAAAATAAACTTTTTTGCTCATAAACCGAGGGCAAATATACAAAAAATCCCCGAAAATATTGCACAGTTAAAAAAAACGCCGTAGATTTGCACCTGAAAAAGGCTTCGCATCGCGATAGTAGCTCAGTTGGCAGAGCATCAGCTTCCCAAGCTGAGGGTCGCGGGTTCGACCCCCGTCTATCGCTCTTCTTTCATAAAGTGTTGAAATGCAGCGATATACAAAGCATTTTAGCGCTTTTTTTCGTGCCTCAAAATTACCATTATCGTTCCCCGCTTCCGAACTTTCCGAACATAGTTGGCGTTATTATTGCAAAATGTTTTACCATTGTTTTACTTTTATAATGCTGATAATCAATTAGATTCGGAGAATGACCCTCAGTCTAAATCGAAATATTGCCGATTTTTGGGTAAAACAATGGTAAAACATTTTCGGAGGAAAATGCACTCAAAACCCTATATACTACCACTATACAAACAATATTTAGAGTAAATCTAAAACCTAATTATTTTAACAAACGACCCTTAGTCTAAATCAAAATATGGCAACTTTTAAAGCAGTTGTCCTTCCTCAAAAGAAAAGAAAGGACAACACATATAACATAAAAATCCGTATCAGCCACCGACGCAAAAGCAAATACATCTCGACACCTTGGTACATCCACGAAAGAGATTTAAACGAGGATTTGGAGATAAAGTCCTATAGATATATTGAGCTCACAGGCGAGCTTATCAGGAAGTACACTGAAATGTACAACGACCTCGGGGCGAATGTTATTTATATGTCCGCGTCGGAGATAGTGGAGAGGTTGGAGGCTCGCCAGGAAGCGGGCAAGCCATTCCGGCTCGACTTTGTGCAATATGTGCGCGAATATATCGAGGACCTGATAAGTAAAGGCCAGTCGGGAACCGCCGCCAATTACCGCTCGGCGATAAATTCAATGGTGCGCTATGCCGGCAAGGATAGCATCGACATCAAGGAAATCACCACAAAGTTTGTCGATGGCTGGATGAAATGGATTGTTAAGCAGCCTACACCCAAAGGAAAATGCTCGGGGCGCGCTCCAAGTTTGTATGCCGCTGCCATTCGGGCCATGCACAACCGCGCAAAACTGGAGTTTAACAATGAGGACACAGGCATAATCCGCATCGGCAATTCGCCATTTGCCAAGGCAGCCATACCCAAGCCACCGGTTACCCGCAAACGTGCGTTAACCATAGAGCAGCTTCGGGCGCTAATGACCGCAACGGTCCCCCCGGGGCTATATGGAAAACGGTTTGTGCTTGCCCGCGACGTTTTTATGTTGAGCTTCTTGCTGGTCGGAATGAATAGTGCAGACTTGTTCGACGCTTCAGATTTCGACGGCGAGCGGCTTACTTATCAGCGCATGAAAACGCGAACACGCCGCGACGATAGGGCTGAAATCTCAATCAAGGTAGAGCCGGAGGCCAGGCAGCTGCTGGAAAAGTATCGGGACAAAACCCGAAAGCGGGTGTTTAACTTCTATAAGCTATACACCGACAAAAGCACTTTTAATGCGGCCCTGAACAAAGGCCTCAAGCAGATTGGTGAGGTTATCGGCATAGACGATTTGGAGTTCTATGCGGCGCGCCATTCGTGGGCCACAATTGCGGTCAACGATGCACAAGTGGATAAATACACTGTGCATGAGGCGCTGAACCATGTTGACCCCGCAATGAAAGTCACCGACATATATATTCGCAAGGACTTCTCGAACATCGACAGGGCCAACCGCAAAGTCATTGACCTTGTTTTTCCCAAAGACTGACAAATTCGGGTAGGCTTACCGGTGGGGCAATTCATCGACCCCCACCAATAGGCCTACCCGGCCATTATAAGCGGGTTTGCCTGACTGAGCCATTTTGAGAGTAGCGGCATGGTAAGCGGTTTGCCCTGACGCGTGCCGCGTTTGCGAGCTTCAGCGAGTTCGCGCTTGGTGTTGAGGCGTCCCATAATAGCTTATATAAATGTTTTACCATTGTTTTACCCCCAAAAAGGCAAATTTCCGATTTAGACTGAGGGTCGTTCTCTGAAATCTACTGATTATAAACGTTATAAAAGTAAAACAATGGTAAAACATTTTGCAATAATAACGCCAACTATGTTCGGAAAGTTCGGAAGCGGGGAACGAGAATGGTGATTTTGGGGCATAGAAAAAAGCGTCGAAGTGCATTGTAAATTATTGCATTTCAACACTTTTTGCGGGTGGTGATCGCGTTGGGATTCGAACCCAAGACCCACAGCTTAGAAGGCTGTTGCTCTATCCAGCTGAGCTACGCGACCGGTTTTTTTATTTCGGGTGCAAAGTTACAAAAATTTTTCGTAACTTTGCAGTATCGAAACACCAAAATTAACTTTTAAGCCTATATTTAATGGAATTGAACCGCCTGACGGCTATCTCGCCGGTCGATGGTCGCTATCGCAACAAGTGTGAGCGCCTGGATGAATTTTTTTCGGAGTATGCCCTTATTCGCTATCGTGTTCGCGTTGAAATAGAGTATTTTATAGCTTTGTGTGAGCTGCCGCTGCCGCAGTTGGCCAACGTGCCCGCCTCGGTTTTTCCGCAGCTGCGTGCCATTTATGGCGACTTCTCGCTTGCCGATGCCGAGCGAATCAAGGATATCGAGGGCGTTACCAACCACGATGTCAAGGCCGTTGAATATTTCATTAAGGAGAAGTTCGATGCCCTGAAACTCGAAAAATACAAGGAGTTTATTCATTTTGGCCTTACGAGTCAGGATATTAACAACACGGCGGTGCCGATGAGCATTAGCGACGCCATTACCGAGGTCTACACTCCGGCAATCAACGCTTTGGTTGAGCAGTTGGAGGGGTTGGCCGCGCAGTGGCAAGACGTTGCGCTGCTGGCCCATACCCACGGTCAGCCCGCTTCGCCCACGCGCCTGGGCAAGGAGATTATGGTCTACGTCAGCCGCCTGAAATCGCAGTTAGAGCTACTCAAGGCCACGCCCGTTTCGGGCAAGTTTGGCGGCGCCACCGGCAATTTCAATGCCCATAGCGTTGCGTTTCCGCAGGTTGACTGGAATTCGTTTGCCCGCAGCTTCCTCAGCGAAAAACTGGGCCTTGTGCGCGAATATCCCACCACCCAGATTTCGCATTACGACAATATGGCGGCGCTGTTTGACGCCGTGCGCCGCGTCAACACCATTTTGCTCGACCTCGACCGCGACATGTGGATGTACATATCCATGAACTATTTCAAGCAGCGCATCAAGGCGGGCGAAGTGGGCTCGTCGGCCATGCCCCACAAGGTGAACCCCATCGACTTCGAGAACTCCGAAGGCAACCTCGGGCTGGCCAACGCCGTGC
>CAZKPP010000057.1:0-15668 GCA_964554665.1 uncultured Bacteroides sp. | reverse complement strand
TCTGCATGAAGTTGGCGTCTTCAAAAGCGTAGCCCTCGCGCGAGGCGGAAAGGTCACGGAAGGTGTAGCCGATGGCCTCGGTGCCTACAAGCACGGTCAGGTGATGTTTTTTGGCAAAAGTTTTGTTATAGTTGGCGGTGTTGGTCCAGGTCCAGGTGTCGCCCTGGCCGTAAACGCTCGACATGCTGTTGACGTCGCCGGGGTTGAATGCGCGGCCGAGGGTGTTGTTGAAATACTGGCTGTGCTCAATGCCGATGTTGGTCTTTAAGGTGAGGCCGTCGACGGGCTTGACTTCGAGGTAGGTGTTGCCGAGAATGCGCCACGAAGCACTGCTGTTGTCGCTTGCGTTGGCAATCATCTGAACGGGGTTGTTGAGGTCGGAGCCAATCAGTCCGAGCGGCAGGGTCCAGTCGCCGTTGAGGCCGTGGACGGGCAGGGCCGGATGCTGACTCATGGCGGTGAAGGGAATGCCGCGGTCGCCGGCAACGTCAACGCCGCGGTTAGACCAGCGGGCAACCATAAGGTTTTCGCCTACGGTTATGTATTTGTTGAAGTCGAAGCGGGAGTTTACGCGGGCCGAGTAGCGCTCGTAGTAGGTGTCGGTAATGTTGCCGTTCTGATTTATGTAGTTGAGCGACAGCATTACGGAGCTCTTTTCGGTGTTGTTGGAAACGGAGGCGGTCAGGTTGTTGGTCCAGGCCGTGTGGTAAATTTGGTCCTGCCAGTCGGTATCGGTGGTGGGGTAGTTCAGGTTGCCGGCAACGTAGGGCTGGAGCACCGGAGTTTTGCCCGAACCGTAGAGTACGTGCGAGGGCTCGATGTGGGAGTTGGCCGATGCGGTCCAGTAGGCCTGACCCCACTGCTCGGCGTTGAGCATTTTATAGCGCTTAGCAATGGTCTGGGCGCTGGCGGCATAGCTGAGGTTGATTACCATGCGGTCGCCCTTGCCCTGCTTGGTGGTGATGATTACTACGCCGTTGGCTGCGCGCGAGCCGTAGATTGATGCCGAGGCGGCATCTTTCAGCACCTGCATCGATTCGATGTCGGAGGGGTTGATGCAGTTGATATTGTCGGTCGGCACGCCGTCGATGATATAGAGCGGGTCGTTGCTCGAATTGGCGGTTGACATGCCGCGGACCCTGATCGAGCCGACGCCGCCGGGGGCTGCATCGGGAATAACGTTGACGCCGGGGAGTTTGCCGGCCATCGAGTTGAGAATGTTGGGCGAGTTTTCGCTCAGCGGCTCTTTCAGATCCATAACCGACACGGCGCCGGTGAGGTCGGCCTTGCGAACCGTCTGGTAGCCGATAACCACTACTTCGTCGAGCAGGGCGGCATCTTCTTCGAGGGCAACGGTCATGTTGCTCTCGGCTTTTACGGTTTTGGTTTTATATCCAACGTAGGATACAAGGAGTTTTGAACCGTCGGGAACGGTGATGACGAAATTTCCGTCGATGTCGGTAGCGGTACCGGCCGCTCCTTTCGTGTCGGAAATAACGCTTGCGCCAATGAGCGGCTCGTTGTCAAGAGCCGAAACAACGGTCCCGTGCACAGTAATGTTCTGTGCTTGTGCAACTATTACTGTGAGCAATAGCAGTAATGCACTGAGAATTGTTTTTTTCATGCGGATTGATTATTGAGGTGAATTTTTGCCACAAAGTTATTTGACGTTTGCAAATTAGCGGTAATAAGCATGTTGCATTGACTATTAAATTTTGGTCAATGCAGAAAAATTACAGCATTATGCGCAAAAATTCATACTCTCGGGCCTCAGAGTCCGAGGCGCGTGCGGAGTTCCGACGGCGATTCGTTGAACTGCTCGCGGAACACGCGCGTGAAATATGCCGGGGCGGAAAATCCGACCTCGTAGGCAATTTCGCTTATGGATTTGTCGGTGTTGGCCAGCAAATCTCTGGCCCGGGTCAATCTCATTTTTCGCAATAGCTCAACCGGCGAGTAATTGGTCAGAGCCTTGATTTTGCGATAGAATTGCGAGCGGCCCAGGTTCATCTTGGCGGCGAGAGTGTCGATATTCAGGTCGGCATCGCCCATTTCCTTGTTGACGAGTTCAACAAAGCGGCCATAGAACTCGTTGTCGAGGTCGGGGCGCGGCTCATGTTCAGGCGCCTTGATATCGCGAGTGGCCTCCCAAAGATTCTTGATACGTTTGCGGTTTTCAATCAGGTTTTCGCAGCGCATGCGCAGCATCTTGCTGTTGAACGGTTTCGACAGGTAGCCGTCGGCCCCGCTTTCGTAGCCCTGAATGCGCTGCTCGTCCAGGCTGCAGGCGGTGAGCATCAGCACCGGAATATGGGAGGTAGTAATCTCATTTTTAATGCGTTTGCAGCATTCCATACCATCCATAACCGGCATCATGACGTCGCAGATAATCAGGTCGGGCACATATTTCGACGCGAGCCTTATGCCCTCCTTGCCGTTGGGGGCCTCGATGATGCGGTAGTCGGGCGACAGCAGTTCGCGAATCATTTTGCGGATGTCGGAATTGTCGTCGATAATCAGCAGCAAAGGCTTGTTGTCGTATCCCTCGGAAATTTCCAGTTCCACGTCGCAAAGCTCTGCCATTACGTCGCTGTCGGTTATCGAGCGCGCAATGTTTGTTGCGGCCGTGTCGCCGATGTGGCGTACAGGAATCCGCACCGTGAATTTGCTCCCTTTGCCCAGGGTGCTTTCAACCTCGATGGTGCCTCCGTGAAGCTCTATGAATGATTTGGCAACCGAAAGCCCGATGCCGGAGCCGTTGGGGTGAATCTTGTCGACCTGATAAAAGCGGTCAAAAATGTTGCTCAGGTCGTCGACGGCGATTCCCCGGCCGGTATCTTCAACCGAAAAGGTGAGCAGAGAGTCGTTGACGGTGCAAACAAGGTGGATGCTGCCGTTGTCGGCCGTGTACTTGAACGCGTTCGACATCAGGTTAAAGAAAACGCGCTCGATTTTCTCTACGTCGATAGCCAGCGTAACCGATTGGTCAATAAGTATGTCAACGGCCAGTTTGATGTCTCGTTTGTGCGCTATGGCCGCGAACGATTCGGTCCAGTCGCGCATCAGCTCGGCAATGTATACTTCGGTGGGATTAACCGTGAGCTGACCGCTTTCATACTTGCGGAAGTCGAGAATCTGGTTTATCAGCCGGCGCAGTATCTTTACGTTTTTGCTCGCTATCTTAATCAGTGCATGGTGTTGCGGGGTCAGGTAGTCGGCCTCTTCAAGCTGTTCGACAGGCTCGGCAATCAGGGTCAGCGGCGTGCGCAGGTCGTGGGACACGTTGGTGAAGAACATCAGCTTGGATTGGGTGGCGGCATTGAGCTGTTCGTTGAGTTTCTTTTCGGTGTCGCGCTGCTGGGCCAAAAGCTTATTTTGCTCAACCAGCGCGTTTTGGTGGCGCTTATGGAGCCAGAATGCCCTCAAAACCATAAACAGGAAGCCAAACAGGAGGACCACGATGGCGATTGCCGCATAAAACAGCGAGGTTTGCGCCGAATGTTGGTTCCAGTAATCATCGACCTGCGATTTCAGCAGCTTTATTTTAGCGGTTTCCTCGGCAAGCGACTCATTTTGCAGCAGCAGAATGTCGGCGTTAGACTTATCAACGGCCGATAGTACCGGCAGAATCGTTTCCTTTTCGTAGGGCTTGCCCTCCAGAATTGCCAATGCGGTGCGTATCAGCCGGTAACCCTCGGCCGGATAGAGGAATGTGGCGTCAATCGTGCCGTCGGCAACAGCCTTGATGCCGATTTCGGGGGCGGCATCTATGCCGATAACTTTTACCGACAAACCTTTCTTTTGGGCCACCTCCGATGCCCCTATGGCCATGCGGTCATTATGGGCATAAATCAGGTCAATGTCGGGGTGAAGCGTCAGCAGCGAGTCGGCAACCTCTGCGGCGTCCTCGTAGTTCCAGTTGCCGTGGGCGCAATCAACAACCGTCAGCCCACACCGTTGCGCTTCGTCGCGAAAGCCCTGATTGCGCTGAATAGCAGGCGTTGAACCGGCCAAACCGTAAATTTCAAGCACCTTGCCGTTCGGGCCTACGAGATTATAGGCATATTGCGCCGCGGCTTTGCCGATGGCATAGTTGTCGACTCCCTGATATGATGTGTAGGATGTGCCGTTGATGTCGCGGTCAAAAACAATAACCGGAATGCCCGACTCATACACCTCTTTAATAATAGGGGTTATTGCGTCGGCTTCGTTGGGCGCGGCAATGATTATGTCGAAGCCGTTATCGGCGAAGTAGCGGATGTCGGCAATCTGCTTTTCGTTATTGTCGTCGGCAGAACGGATTTCCACCTCGGCTTCGGGGTGGAACATGATTTCGCGATAGATTTCATCGTTCATTCGCCGGCGCCAGTCGTCCTCGCTACACTGCGATATGCCGATACGGTAGTGCTTTTCCTCCCTGCAGCCGAACGTCGGCAGAATCAAGAGCGTAACTATGATGCACAGAAATAGCTTTTTCATGGTTTATCTGTTCGGTTGTTTAAGGCAGTGCAAATATAGTGACAAAATTATGAAAAACAGTGTTTTTGCTATGATATTTTGAGCAATGCACCATTTGTGCTATTGATTGCTCAAATTTTGATAGCCTTAGCTATTATAAAATTGTAGCTTTGCATTCCGAAACCAGATTGGAATCAAATAATCAAAATATGAAAGGACTATCAAAACTAACGGCAGCTCTGGCTGCCATTCCGCTGGCATGTGCTGCAAGCGTGGCGGCATCTGCTGCAGACGGAATCAAAATCGAGCATCTGGGCACCAACAACACTCTGGTCAGAGTTGACGGCGATGCCCGATACCTTATGCTGCCGGTTCAGGAAGCTTACGACGATGCCACGGTCAACGTTGTTGTCGACGGCAAACTCGACCGAACGATTTATGTTCGCCTGGCTAAGTCGAAAGTCGACTATTCGGTGCCGTTCGACCTGTCGCCATATAAGGGCCACGATGTGTTGCTCAATGTTGTGACTTCCCAGAACCGCTCGACCGTGCGCGAGGCCAAGGAGGATGCCTGCTGGAGCAACTTCCGGCTGGCCGACTCGCTGGATGTTGCAAACCGCGAAAAATATCGCCCGGCGTTTCACCACACTCCCCAATATGGCTGGATGAACGACCCCAACGGCATGTTCTACAAAGATGGCGTTTGGCATCTTTACTACCAGTGGAACCCCTACGGCTCGAAATGGCAGAATATGACATGGGGCCATTCAACTTCTACCGACCTCGTTAACTGGGAGCACCATCCTGCTGCCATTGAGCCCAACGGGCTGGGAACAGTTTTTAGCGGCAGCTCGGCGATTGACCGTGAGAACAGTGCCGGTTTCGGCAAGGATGCCGTAGTTGCCATGTACACCTCGGCGGCTGCGAGTCAGATCCAAAGCCTGGCATACAGCAGCGACAATGGCGAAACCTTTACCATCTATCCGGGCAATCCGGTTATTACGCTCGAAAGCGAGGCCCGCGACCCGAACATGTTCTGGAATCCCGAAACCAAGCAGTGGACCCTGGTTCTGGCCCATGCGCTCGACCACGAAATGCTGATTTTTACGTCGCCCGACATGAAGGAGTGGACTCTCCAAAGCAGCTTCGGCAAGGGCCTGGGCGCTCAAGACGGTGTTTGGGAGTGTCCCGATCTGTTTGAAGTGCCGGTCGAAGGCACGGACCTCAAGAAGTGGGTTTTGCTCTGCAATATCAATCCGGGCGGACCGTTCGGTGGCAGCGGCATCCAATATTTCGTGGGCGATTTCGACGGCAAAACCTTTAAGGTCGACACCGACATCAACGGCAACGTTCCCACAAAATGGCTCGACTATGGCAAAGATAACTATGCTATTGTTAGCTGGAGCGACGCGCCCGATGACCGCCGCACCGCAATCGGCTGGATGAGCAACTGGCAATATGCGGCCGAAGTGCCCACGCAGCAGTTCCGTTCGGCAAATACGCTGCCGCGCGAAATCAGCCTGTTTAAGGGCGTCGACGGAGAGTATTATACCATATCCGCTCCCTCGCCGGAGCTTACCGCATTGCGAGGCAAACTGGCCGTCAACGTAAAATCACTCGCCATCGGCGGGCGCGCCAAAACTTTTGGCCTTCCGGCCGACAACGACGGCATCTGCGAAATCCTTATGGATATCGACCCCGGCAAGGCAGGCTCAATATCCGTGATTCTCAGCAACGACAAAGGCGAGAAATCGGTAATGACCTACGCTCCGAACTATGAAACCCTGTCGTTTGACCGACGCGAGAGCGGTCTGGTAAACTTCAGTCAGGATTTCCCGGCCGTTACCACAACCCCGACATTCAACGCCGGCGCGAACCTTCCGCTGCGCATATTTGTTGACCGTTCGAGTGTAGAGGTGTTTGCCAACGATGGCAAGGGAGTAATGACAAATCTTGTGTTCCCCACTGTCCCCTACAATAAACTCACTGTCGTTACCGACGGCGGCGCCGCGAAAGTCAAGAATTTGAAAATTTATTCCCTTATCTCTGAATAATAATTAACTAAAAAATGGAAAATAACACTAATCTCGTTACCGACCGCAAAGGTCAGGTAGTTCAGATGATTCCCGTTATGCTTTGCTTTTTTGCTATGGGATTCGTCGATCTTGTTGGCACGGCGTCAAACTATGTGCAGAAAGACCTCGGCCTGACCGACTCGCAGGCTAACCTGTTTCCCTCGCTGGTTTTCTTCTGGTTCTTGATTTTTTCGGTGCCCACAGGCATGCTCATGAATAAAATCGGCCGCAAGAAAACCGTGCTCATCAGCCTTTTGGTTACTGCCGTTTCGCTGATAATTCCGGTAACCGGCGACAGCTATAATATCATGCTGATTTCATTCTCGCTGCTCGGCATCGGCAACGCTATCATGCAGACTTCGCTCAACCCGTTGGTAACCAACCTTATCAGCGGCGACAAGCTGGCGTCGACCCTGACTTTCGGCCAGTTCGTAAAGGCTATCGCATCATTTCTTGCTCCGGTGCTCGCCGCCTGGGGCGCAACCACCTACTTCCCGACCTTCGGACTTGGCTGGCGTTCGCTGTTTGCCATCTATGCCGTAATCACCATCCTTTCCATTTCGCTTTTGGCGGCAACTCCCATTCAGGAAGAGCGCCCCGACAAGGCTTCGGGCATCGGCGAATGTATTAAACTGCTCGGCCGTCCGTTTATCCTGCTCTGCTTCCTTGGCATTATGTGTCATGTGGGAATTGACGTGGGCACAAACACTACCGCACCCAAAATCATTATGGAGCGTTTGGCGCTGCCCCTTGAAGAAGCGGGCTTCGCAACCGGCATCTACTTTATTTTCCGCACCGCCGGCTGCTTTTTCGGAACTTTCCTGCTCCGCACAATGTCGCCGAAACTCTTTTTCGGCATCAGCGTTGCCATGATGCTGATTGCAATGGTTATGCTTTTTGTGTGCCACTCGTTGATTCCTATCTATATCGGCATCGGCCTTATCGGCTTCGGCAACTCAAACGTTTTCTCCGTAATCTTCTCGCAGGCTCTTATTCAGACCCCCAACGAAAAGAACGAGGTTTCCGGCCTGATGATTATGGGCCTGTTTGGCGGCACTGTTTTCCCGCTCGCAATGGGCTTTGCCGCCGATGCTGTCGGCCAGGTCGGCGCTGTTGCAGTAATGACCGTCGGAGTTATCTATCTGCTTTACTATACTCTTAAAATCAAATAAAACATACCATGAAAGGAACTGTAATCGGAATGGGAGAAGCCCTGTGGGACATTCTTCCCGAAGGTAAGAAAATTGGCGGCGCACCCGCAAACTTCGCCTACCATGTTTCGCAATTCGGACTTCCGGGTTGCGTGGTCAGTGCCGTTGGCGACGATGCTCTCGGCAAAGAAATAGTCGAAAACTTCGATTTGAAACATCTCAATCACAACATTGCCGTAGTGCCTTATCCCACCGGCACCGTGCAGGTTGAGATTGACCAGGCCGGCGTGCCTCAATATGAAATTAAAGAAAACGTTGCGTGGGACAACATCCCCTTCACTCCCGAGCTCGAAGAGATGGCTAAAAACACCAAGGCCGTTTGTTTCGGTTCGCTCGCGCAGCGCAACGTAGTGTCGCGCAACACCATCAACAGCTTTCTCGACGCCATACCCGCCGAAAACGAGCCGCTGATTGTTTTCGACGTTAATCTTCGTCAGGGCTTCTACAACAAGGAAATCCTCTGCAACTCAATGGAGCGCTGCAACATCCTTAAGATCAACGATGAAGAACTGGTAACCGTTAGCCGCATGTTCGGCTATCCCGGCATCGACCTTCAGGATAAATGCTGGATTCTGCTCGGAAAATATAACCTCCGGATGCTCATACTGACCTGCGGTATCAACGGCAGCTACGTATTCACCCCCGGAAGCGTGTCGTTCCAGCCCACGCCCATGGTTAAGGTTGCCGATACCGTAGGCGCCGGCGACTCCTTTACCGCCGCCTTCATTGCCAGCATCCTCAAAGGCAAATCGGTTGCCGAGGCCCACTCGTGTGCCGTTCAGACCTCAGCCTTCGTCTGCACCCAAAAAGGCGCCATGCCCGTCCTCCCCGCCGACCTCACCGCCTAATTCCCCCCCCAAAAAAAATAGCGGGGAGCAACATTCGTTGCTCCCCGCTGCTGTACCCGGACCCGGGCTCGAACCGGGATGGGTTGCCCCAACGGTGTTTGAGACCGTCGCGTCTACCGATTCCGCCATCCGGGCGTTATTGCGACTGCAAATTTACAGACTTTTTTCGGGATTTCCAAATGTTTTTGAAAAGGTTGTCGAAATCGTGTTTAAAAACGAGGCCGATTCCCTGGGTGGTCAGTGCGTTTTTAACGTAGAGGTTGCGGTCGTTGAAATGGTTATAGGCCTTGACGCGCCAGTTGCCCCTGCGCGTTAGCAGGTATTCAACGTCGAAATCGCCGATAAACTGGTTGGAGTTCAGCGCTTTGTCGCGATAGCCGAAGTTGCCGTTGAGCAGCAGGCGATTATTGAGCAACGTCGAGGATAGGGCCACGTCGACTTCAACGTCGGAAAAGTCGCCGTTGTCGGTGCGCAGGCTCGGGGCCACGGAGATTTTGTCGCTGAGCTGGCCCAGAATGTTGCTCAGCTGCGACGACAGGGTTCCGGAGGCCACCGACATCAGGTCGTTGCCCTTGGTGGCGGCCATATAGTCGGGAGTGTAGAAGCGATTGAGTGCCAGCAGGTAGATTATCTGGCGGTTCATCATATCGTTGGTCGAAACGATTGATTTCACTTTGCGTTTAACGTCGGAGGTGAGGGTGGGAAAGTCGAGGTCGAAGCTTATTTGCGGGTCCTGAAGCTGGCCGTCGACATTGAGCACGGCATAGACCGGCACGTTTGTGCGCTGCACTTCTTTGTCGTTAAGAAATGATTCGTCGAGGTCGCTGAGGTTAGCGTTGACCTGATAGATGGCCGAGATGTTGAGGCGAGCGTCCATCGGGTCGCCGGTGAAGGCAATTTCCGAGCCTGAGCTGATTTGGAAGTTCTTGAGAATGATGTCTTGCAGCGAGAAGTTGTAGACGCCCTTTTCGATGCGATAGTCGCCATAAAGGCGGAATTCATCGGTTTGCGAGCCGTAGACCAGCCCGATATGGCCGGCGCCGGTGCCGGTGATTTTGTCGCCGGCGTCGGGGTCCATAACAAGGGTCATGCGCGCCTGAGGGGTAACGTCGACCTGCATGTCGAAGTTGAAATTTGTGGCATCGGCAGTTTGCGCGGCTTTGGTAACGCGGGCACGCATCAGTTCGTCGAGTTCAGGCGACCCCGGTTCGGGTGGCAGGGCGCTCGGAGCAGCCGGTGTGGCGTCGCGGAAGGTCAAAAAGGTATATTCGGCGGCATTGGCTGCATCGGTGATAACAAATGTAAATTCGCTGGCCGATGCCGTGCTGACATTCGCCGAGATGCCTACGTGGCCGGGCACGCCGGTAATTTCCACGGAGCCGTCGGCATGGACAGTGCCATACCAGAAATCTTCGTCGCTGTGCGGCCGGGTGTTCAGCACCAGCATGTTTTTCATGTTGTCGATGCGGAAGTTGAAGTCGCATTCAAGGAAGTAGCGGTGGTTCAGGGCGCCGCTGAGAGTGGCCGTGTGTCCTTCGGGATCGGTTACGCGAATGCCCGACAGGTCGACTATGCCCGGGCGGATGTGCACCGAATCGGTGGCCGTGTATGTAACGTCGGTGAAGCCGATAGTAATGCCGAAGTTCTCGGCAAAAAAGTCGCCTTCGAGGTTCACTTTCTTAAAGTCGCCGAAAAGGTGGGCGCGCCCCGAGGCGGTGCCGCTAACGCCGCTTGCCCAGGCATTGGTAAAGGTGTGGATAAAGCCCACCGGAGTGTGGGAGGCTTCGAACACGAAGTCGAGTTCGGAGCTGAGCGGCATTATGCTGCCGTTAACAATCGTCATGCCGTTGGTGGCGGCGTTGGGCACGTCGGCGTGGATTTCTATGGCTCGCGATTCGTTGTTCCAGCGCGATTGGATCGTGGCATCTCCCAGAATGCAGTTGCCGTATGAGAAGTTGCGCACAAAAAGATTGTTGGTCTGCAAAACCGGTTCGGGCGACAGCAGGCCGCTGGCCGTTACCGTGCCGGTGGCGTGGCCGCCGAAACGCACTTGCGGAGCCATGCGCAGGCTTTCGAAAATGTAGTCAACGTTTATGTTGTCGAGATTAACGGTCAGTCGGTCGTCGGGCATGTCGGAAACCACGCCGTTGATTGCCAGCTCCTGGCCCGGGCATGAAAAGCCGAGGCGATGAACAACCGTTGACTTTTCGCGCCGGCCGATGTAGGCGGGCTCAACGTCCCAGTCAACGCCGCCGATGGTGAGAATACCCGGCAGAATCTGCACGTCGAGGCCTCCTGGCAGCGGCAAGAGCTTGGCTTTGATGTCGGCTCCGAATTTTTCTTCTCCGGAATTGCTAAATGCGATGCTCATCAGGCCGTTGCCCTTAGCAAGGGTGCCGCTTACGTTGAAATCCATGTCGCCGAATTTCGATGGCAAAGTGGTTTGCAGGTTCATTGCCGATGAACGGCCGACAGTGGCTTTCAGTGCCGTGTGCGAAATCAGGGAGTTGCCGTTAGTTAAGTATGGTGCAGACAGCCGCGCGGCCAGGGTGTTGCGCGGGCCGTTGACGGCGGCCGCGATAGTTGCGGGATAGAGCAGCTCAACCGAGGGGCTTATAAAGGCCAGAATCGGCGAGCTGTCGTGAACGGTAGCCGTAATCCGGAAATTATTGGGCATCACGGAGTCTACCGGTTGAGGCTCAAAATATTGCGGCAATGCCTCGGCAAGAATGTTTTTAATGGTCGCACCTACGGTTTTCAAGTTGATTTGGCCCGAAACGTCGGCATCAATCAGGCTTGAAGTCAGGGCTGCGGTTTGCTTTTCGCCGCTGAAGTCGGTGGTGAGCGTAATGCATTCGTTTGTTAGCCCTTGGCCGTCGGCATTAACAAAATTGAAGCCGTCGATGCTCAACTGCCCGGTAGGGTAGAGTGGTTCCGTGCCGGCAAAGGCCGCGTTGATTTCGGCCGACGCTACGTAGCCGGCATATTTGGGCAGCACGCCGAAAACCTGCGGGTCTAACCGGTCGATTTTACTGCTTAGCGATGCCGCCATGTCGCCTTCGGAGAGGTCTATGGCGGCGTCGACGCGGGCATTGACTGCCGAGTCGGCCGCTTCTATGGTGGCGGCGTAACTCTTTTCGTGGAAATTGCCTTTGATTGCTAAATTGCGGAAGGTGTGGTTGCGATATTCCAGCCTTGAGATGTCGACCGCTGCATGGCCGCCGGTGCGCATCAGGTCGGCGCGGGCGTCAATTTCGGCCATGCCGATGCCCTGATCAGGCATGAGCAACCCTAAGTTCAGGTCGGGCGATTGCACTCCGGCCGTGAGCCGCTGATTTGCCAGTTGCCCGTTAAGTTCAATCCGGCCTGCGGCGGAAGTCAGAGTGCCTTTCAGATTTGCCGCGCCGGGGCGAGCCCAGCCGCCCGAGCCGGTGAAGGTGATGACGCCGAGCGACTCTATCAAGGCCGCCGCTTTGGGCTTCAGCTCTGTGAATAAGGCGATTGTAGCTGCAAGGTCTTTGCCATTAATGCCCAGGTTGAGTTTGGGCGAGGCGGCGTTCAGACGGCCGAGTTGAGCACGGGTGTTCAGCATAAGCTCCGGCGAGCACAGCTCAAGATTGCCGATGCTGATTGAGTCGCGGAAAAGCGTGGTTTTCGCTTTGATTTTCAGCGGGGTGTTCAGCGACGCCAGTTGCGGCAGAATAGGCGCGGCGTCGGCAACATTAATTTGCGATGAGCCGAGAATTTCGATGTCGCCGATTTCATGCCCGCTCAGGTTAAGGGCCATAGGCGCGAAGCGCAGGTTGGTTCCGCCAAGATTCAGTTCCAAACCGCTGACGCTGAGCAGCGAATCTTTTACAACCACATCCGCCGCGAGGCGACGCACCTTTAGTCCGGAGGTTTCGCTTAGGGCCAGTCGTTTGAGCCTGACGTCGAAATTGCCGGTAGCGATTTTGGGAGCGGTAATGTCGGCGTTAAGGCTTTGCAGCTGAATATGGTTCGGATCGAATCCGTCGGCCTTTCGAGGTGCTGAATCAACGTTGTAGGAGGCGGCCCCATGGCGGATAACCACCGTGTGGACCGCCAAGTCAAATTTTTTAGGCGGTTTGGAGCCGTCGCCTTTGAGCTTGTCGATAATCGGCTGAATATTGAGCGGGGCGGCGGCGGAGTCGCGTCGCACTCTGATGTCGGGGCTGATGAGTTCAACATCGGTTACAACGAGCCGCTGACGCATAAGCAGGTTGCGCCCGCTGATGCCGGCATTCAGTGCCCCGGCGGTCAGCAGCGTGTCGCCGGCGGAAATTATGGAAATGTCGGCGAGTTCAACGCGGGTCAGGGGTATGACTTTAAGCCGCCCGATACCCACTTCGGCGCCGAGCAGCTCGGTCAGTTCGTCGGTTGCTATGGTGCGCAGCTTTTCGTGGACCGGCGTCATCCAGAGCAGCAGGTATAATAATGTCGGTATCCCTACTGCAAGCAGCAGCAGGGATACGACTATGGTTCGAAATATTTTATAGAGTTTCCTCACAGGCCCTTTCCGTGGCAGGCTTTATATTTCTTGCCGCTGCCGCAAGGACACGGGTCATTGCGACCGATTCGCGGAGCCGCTTTCACCGGAGTGGGAGCCGGGCGCTGTCCCTGAGGGGCAGCTGCGGCCTGACGCTGGGCATTGGCGCCTTCGTAGCTTTCGGCTTTCGAGGCGTTATAGCGCGAGTAGTCGGTCTTCTGGGCGGTTGCGCGCTGCACTTCGGGCTGCTGTTTGGGCTGTTCTTCGGCTGCGGGAGCTTCCGATGTGGTGGGGGGAGCCTGGCGAACGTAAATCTGGCCGCGCATAAGGGCTGCGGTGGCCTTGTCGTTGAGGTTTTTGAGCATTGTTTCAAACAGGTGGAACGACTCTACCTTGTAGATAACCAGCGGGTCTTTCTGTTCGTAGGTGGCGTTCTGAACCGAGTGGCGCAGCTCGTCGAGTTCGCGCAGGTGTTCCTTCCAGAGTTCGTCGATGCAGGCGAGCATCAGCAGTTTGTGCCATTCGGTAACTATGTTCTTGCAGTCGGCGTTATAGCTTTCTTCAACGTTGACTATCAGGCGGAACAGGCGTTTGCCGTCGGTAATCGGAACTTGAATGATGCTCTTGTAACCTTGGTTTTCATAGAGGTCTATGATAACCGGACGGGCAACTTCGACAATGCGTTCGCTCTTGCGCGAAAGTGTTGTCATTGCGGCGTTATAGAGAGCCTGAATGGCGTCTTCTTTCGACAGGTTGCGATATTCGGCTTCGGTAAAGGGCGCGTCGATGGTCATCAGCTTCATCAGCTCCATGTTGAGGTCCTCGTAGTCGCCGGCCTGACCGGGATTGTGGGTTTCAATGAGGTTTTCAACAACGTCGTAGAGCATGTTGGAGATGTCGATGCCGATGCGTTCGCCTTTGAGTGCGTGCTGGCGGCGCGAGTAAATGTATGTGCGCTGCTTGTTCATAACGTCGTCGTATTCGAGCAGGCGCTTACGTATGCCGAAGTTGTTTTCTTCAACGCGTTTCTGGGCCTTTTCGATCGACTTGTTAACCATCGAGCTTTCGAGCATTTCGTCTTCGGCGAAGCCCAGACGGTCGAGGGCCTTCATGACCGAGTCGGAGGCAAACATGCGCATCAGGTTATCTTCGAAGCTGACAAAGAACACCGACGAGCCGGGGTCGCCCTGACGGCCCGCACGGCCACGAAGCTGGCGGTCGACGCGGCGCGACTCGTGGCGCTCGGTGCCGATGATTGCCAGACCGCCGGCTTCCTTAACTTCGTCGGGGAGCTTGATGTCCGTACCGCGGCCTGCCATGTTGGTGGCAATGGTTACGGTTCCCTTGCGGCCGGCTTGTGCAACGATTTCGGCTTCCTTCTGGTGGAGCTTGGCGTTGAGCACGTTGTGGGGGATTTTGCGCATGGTCAGCTGGCGCGACAGGTTTTCGGAAATGTCGACCGAAGTGGTGCCGACCAGCACCGGGCGGCCCTGAGCAACGAGTTCTTCGATTTCTTTGATAACGGCGGCATATTTCGCTTTTTTGGTGCGATATACGCGGTCGTTCATGTCAACGCGCGCTATGGGGCGGTTGGTGGGAATGCTTACTACGTCGAGTTTGTAGATGTCCCAGAATTCGCCGGCTTCGGTTTCGGCCGTACCGGTCATGCCCGCGAGCTTATGATACATGCGGAAGTAGTTCTGCAGGGTGATGGTTGCAAAAGTCTGCGTTGCGGCTTCAACCTTAACGCCTTCTTTTGCCTCGATGGCCTGGTGAAGACCGTCGGAGTAGCGGCGGCCCTCCATAATGCGGCCGGTCTGTTCGTCAACGATTTTGATTTTGTTGTCGTCGATAACGTATTCCTCGTCTTTGTTGAACAGGGTATAGGCCTTTAGCAGCTGGTTTACGGTGTGGACGCGCTCGGCCTTAACGGCATATTCCTGAAGCAGACGGTCTTTTTCTTCGGCGCGCTTGCTCAGGTCTTCGATGCTTTCAAGGGCCGAAAGCTGCGAGGCAATGTCGGGAAGAATAAAGAATGTGGGGTCGGAAATGTTGCCGGTCAAAACGTCGTAGCCCTTATCGGTGAGGTCGACCTGGCGGGTCTTTTCGTCAACTTTGTAGTAGAGGGGTTCAACGGCCTTGGGCATTTCGCGGGCGTTGTCCTGCAGATAATATCCTTCGGTTTTGAGCAACAGGGCCTTCATGCCCTCCTGGCTTAGGAATTTAATCAGCGGCTGATATTTCGGGCCGGCGAGATATGCGCGATAGAGGGCCAGAGCGCCGTCCTTGCGGGTGTCGGAGTCGTCGGAAGCGAGTTTTTCGCGGGCTTCGCTCATCAGTTTGATCTGGAGCTTGCGCTGGGCCTCAACTACGTTCTGAACGTTGGTTTTGTATTCGTTGAAATACTGGTCGTCGCCCTTGGGCACGGGGCCGGAGATAATCAGCGGGGTACGGGCATCGTCGATCAACACCGAGTCAACCTCGTCGACAATGGCGTAGTAGTGTTTGCGCTGCACCATGTCGTCGGGGCTCATGGCCATGTTGTCGCGCAGGTAGTCGAAGCCGAATT
>CAZKPP010000056.1:0-15819 GCA_964554665.1 uncultured Bacteroides sp. | reverse complement strand
GCACAACCTTGCCAAGGTTGGGGTCGCGGGTTCGAGTCCCGTTTTTCGCTCCAAAGCGAACATTAAAATACGCGAAAATAGCTCAGTTGGTAGAGCACAACCTTGCCAAGGTTGGGGTCGCGGGTTCGAGTCCCGTTTTTCGCTCCACTCTATTGTCCGGATGGCGGAATTGGTAGACGCGCTACTTTGAGGGGGTAGTGGCCATTAGGCCGTGTGAGTTCGAGTCTCATTTCGGACACAATAGACAAAAATCCTGAAGCTAACCCTTCAGGATTTTTTTTTCCTCCCCCCACATTCACCACATCCGTTCAACCCAGCATCTCTGTTCAACCCCATTGAACCCCCAATATTTTTGAACAAATCTATTCGTTATGCTTCATCTTCGTATATTTTTATTCGCTACGGTAGCAATTTGTTTATGCAGCTGCCAACACGATACCATAAGTGACCAAATATACATTGCCGAAAAATTAGTCGACTCCAAGCCCGACAGCGCTCTTAATGTTCTAAAGAAAATAGAGCAAGAAAACCTCAAACCAAGGCAATTACCTTTGTTTTCGCTGCTCTATACTCAAGCGCAACTAAATCAAGGAATAAAACTCGAATCAGACTCGCTTATAAATATCGCATTTAGAGCATACGGAGAAAACGGTTCCACCGAAAAGTCTGCACAAACGTATTTGTGCATGGCTTTAATTAACTATAATAAAAAGGAGTTTCGGAATGCTATGACTTTTGCATTAAATGCTTTCAATATTTCTCAAACAGAACACTTATATGAACTAAAGGCCAAAGCATCTCAAATAATTAGCGATTTGTACTTTGACGCATATAACTTCCCTGAATCAGAAAAATATGCGAGAATCGCTGCCAACAACTTTAGCCTAGCCAACAACCCTATATTACACGATTTTGCACTCTGTGATATAGCAATCATTAAATTAAACAGAGATGAGAATGTAACCGCGATTTCAATGCTCGACAGTCTACGCTCCATATATACCCAAAAGGTCCCGGAGAACATTGATTTACTGCAATATATTACCAAAGCTCTCCGGAGTGCTTATGCTAAAACAAATAGAGTAAAAGATGCTGAGAACCTTACCGTCGACACATCCCCCGGAAGCTATAATGCTGAACACATTGATGAAGCCATTGTTCAAAATCGCATTTCAAGATTATTATATGGTCCGGAATCCGCGTCGAGAATATTAAACGCCACAACTGAATATATTCTATCAAAGGAAGATTCAGCCCACATACTACTCGAACATTATAAGAACTTAAAGCTTCTTAACGATTTCGAAGCAGCAACTAATATTGCCGATACTCTCCTGCGTCTTCAGAGCACTATCGCAAAAGAATTTCTTTCAGAGTCCATTGCCGGAGGACACCGAGATTTCTATATTGCTCAACAAGAAAAACAAAAATCAAGAAATAGGTTTCTCGTTATCGCAATTGTAAGCATAGTGTGCTTAAGCCTTTTGGCAGCCGCCATCATTATAAAAGTACATCGGCAAAAGCAACAAAACTTAAGAGCCGAAGTTGAAGCCTTAATGTACTCGTTAATGGCATCAAAACAACACTCAGAACAAATTATTGACGAGAACAACGTCTTATTGGAAATATTAGAAGAACGTTCGGGCCAAATGAAAACCATGCAGTTAACCCTCATGGAAAAACTAAAAAAAGAGAGTCAACTACAAAATGTAATCAAGCAGCTCTTTAAAGAGAAATGGAATACCATTAATATATTATGCAATGAATATTTTGAAATAGGAAATGTAGAGCAAACAAAAGTTATTATGTTCAACCGAATAGTCTCTGAACTGCAAAAGCTAAAGACCGACAAAGTATTGCGACAAATCGAAAATGCCGTTAATCAGTATCTGGACAATGTTGTATGTGAACTTCGCAAAGAATGCCCCAACATCAAAGAGTCGGATATAACATTTATGACCTTAATATACGCAGGATTCTCAGTTAGAACTGTTTGCTTTATGACCAACATAAAATATAAGTACTTCTACCTAAAAAAGACGCGACTGATCAACAAGCTATTAGCATCAGACGCTGTTCACAAAGATAAATTCATTAACTTGATGAACTAACCTTGAATATCTCAAATCTCTAAGATAGATTCCTCATTGCAGCCCTAACAAGGCTGAAAATCAATGCATTATACCCTTGAGGCAAAATACAACTCTCCTCACTATCTCATCTAATTACTACTCAAACATTTACAGACGCGCATGAGGCAAAAAACGAACCCGCAAAATTTGTTATTTTAACCAATTAATTTTTAAATTTGCACTGACTAAAATGAAAAGACTCGTCACCTTTCTAATCCTTATTTTCTCTATTGCACAAACTCTAACTCCAATTGATAATAGAAACTATATAATCCTTAGCAAGGATTGCCAAACAGCACACTTTGGCAGACCGCTAATTGCTCAAACCGAAAATAATGAATCAGATTCAGAAATACAGAATTTTTGGGATACGGTTCTTTCGTCCACTGAAAACTTTATCCTTGATGAAATTGAAAACCCTACATTTCCTTCAACATTCTTACTTGTGTATCTGATCCATTTAATCGTACAACTCGAATAGTTTTTCCACTTAATATTAACCAATTTAATCCCACCTTTTCAATTATGAACACAAAAAAATCTCCCCTGATCTCGATTATTGCAGTTTGCGCAATAGTTCTCATTTTGATGTCGGTAGCATGTTCGTCTGACAACATGAAAACCCCATTAACTGAAAAGAAAGACCAAGACATTGCTTTTATAGAACTAAATGAAAATATTAAGGGCTATTGTTCCTCATTTATTGGGATGCAAAAAACCTCAAGAGGAGACCATGGCTGGGGCAAATTCAGAGACGCATTAAAAGCCGATCATGGTGGCTATTCCAATGGTGGCGCTATAATTAGCATTAGCGCATCAAGAAAGAGATGGAAAGACCTCCAAGCAGAACAAAAAGCGACTCTAGTTGAAGAACGATACATCATTACTGAGGAATATCATGATTTTATTGAATCTAAGATAGATAGTTTAATAGCGGTATACAAAAATGATGAACTTAACATAGGCGCGCTACATAACGCAACAATTTTGCAATCCATAATAACAGACGACATGGAGTATACATCCACCGCAGAATTAGTATCCTCAGTAATTTCTTCCCTAGCATCATTTGATATTTCATTCCCGGATGTAGATATAAACCAGACCGCATTAGAAATAGACAACTTCTTTGAAAACATCTACAGCACCGATGTAACAGTGATGTATAACAACCTCTCTGAAATTAAACCTGAATGTCAACAAGAGTTTGAGATTATCTCACAATATCTCGAAACCATTGACCAACTAGACTCAATGGAGACAATAGACTCCTTTACCGATGGATTCCGCACTATAGTTGCTAAATCCGATCTTTCATCAGAAAAGAAGGAAATAATTCAAGAAAATATTACCGTCGCACCCGCCAGTTTAAAACTTTGGCAATTCGTTGATCAAATTCCCACGGCAGAACCGGAACCATAACCTCGCTGTATATTATGTCTAATCTTCGTTGTTTTTGTTTGGTACTTCTAATTGGGGCGACATGTTCATTAGCCAATAATTTCAAAGGGACTATTATTGATGAGAACGGCTCCCCCCTACCGTATTCAACTGTACGTATCAGATCGCGCAGAGTCGCAGCTTTCAGTGACTCCGTCGGAAGATTTGACATGAACATAAACAAAGCCCGCAAAACTGATACGATTACCATCTCATACGTGGGGTACCAAACAGCAACCCTTCCCATTAGCCAACTAAATGAAGATTCGATTTATAGCATTCGGCTGCAACCGCTGCCTATGGCTTTAAACGAAGTTACGGTCAGTCGCTCGAATAAGTTTAAGGTCATCAAACAAGGCAAAAAGCGTAATTCCGGAATGTTTAAATGTTGCTTAAACGGAGAATCTGCGGGCGACACTTTCGGCTACGAAGTTCACGCTAAAAAAGGGAAGCGCATGTTGCTCGACAAAGTGGGTTTCTTCTTTGTCGAAGGACCTAATCAAATGCAACGAATGAAGTTTCGCATCAACGTTTATGACATGAACGGCGCCAAGAAGGGCCCCACAAGCAAATTCGTCAACATTCTGCCGAAACCGATATATTTCGACTTTGTTTTGGGCGAGCAGAAATCGGGAAAATTCATCTACTCCCTGCCCAACTATGTTATGTTGCCTCAAAATGCTGTGGTTGAAATAGAACTGCTGGAAAATTTAAACGACAATGTGTTCTATTTCAAAGCCAATCTGTTAGGCAAGACGACTTGGAGCCGAACGCTCAAAGACACCGAATGGGACAAAATCCCCTTTTCTACACCATTTTTCATAGAGTGCGTCGAAGAACAAATCCCCGACTAACAAGTTAATATCCCCAAATTTTGGAGTATGAATAAAAGATGGGAAACTACCATAGACGTTTCCGCGTTTATAATGTACTTGACCAACCTAATGGTTTCTATTGCTGAAACCATGAAATGGAATGAAACTGTAACCAAAATCTTTAGCGTCCTGTTTTATTTATCCTGCGTTTGGTATAGCGTAGCGTTTACCGTGTTCTTAATCAAAAGCAGGAGCATTAAACATAAAATCTCATGGTTTTATAAGGTCGCATGGATAATATCTTTAATAATTACCATAGCAGGAATTGTAGAAATAACCGTCGGCTCCCACAACTGAATCAGCGACTACCGACCCTAATCACACCCATATTTCCCCTTAAGGGTGACAGTTTTCGCAAAAATTGTCACCCTTAAGGGGAAAGTTTCGGAAATACTCGGTGGATTTACGGAATTTTGTGTAACTTTGCGGAGTTGAATTACTAATTACCGATTATTAAAGTGCCTTCAATTTCGCAGCGCGGCATGGATATGCCGCAGTCTCCCATACGCAAGCTCGTACCCCTGAGCAATGCCGCCAAACAGCGCGGCACCAAGGTTTATCACCTCAACATCGGCCAGCCCGACCTGCCAACACCGCAGGAGGGCCTCGACGCCCTGAAAAAAATTGACCGCACAACGCTGGAGTACTCGCCATCGGAGGGGCTGCTGTCGCTGCGCAAAAAGCTGAAGGACTATTACGACCGCTTCAACATCCGCGTGGACGTTGACGACATCATCGTTACGGCCGGCGGCTCGGAAGCCGTGTTGTTCGCCTTTATGGCGTGTCTTGACCCGGGCGACGAAATTATAGTTCCGGAGCCGGCCTATGCCAACTACATGGCGTTTGCAATTTCGTGCGGGGCAAAAATCGTCACGGTACCCTCGTCGATCGACACCGGCTTTGCACTCCCCTCGGTCGAAGAGTTTGAGAAATTGATAACCCCGCGCACCAAGGGCATTTTGATTTGCAACCCGAATAACCCCACGGGCTATCTCTACACGATGAAGGAGATGATTCAGCTGCGCGACCTGGTGAAGAAATACGACCTCTATCTGTTTTCCGACGAGGTTTACCGCGAGTTCTGCTACACCGGCGCGCCCTACATTTCGGCCTTTCATCTGCCGGGAATCGAGGAGCAGGTGGTGTTGATTGACTCCGTGAGCAAGCGCTACAGCGAATGTGGCATACGCATCGGCGCCATAATCACCAAACACGAGAAGCTGAAGGAGAGCATAATGAAATTCTGCATGGCGCGCCTGTCGCCGCCACTGTTGGGCCAGATTGTTGCCGAGGCATCGATCGACGCCGACAAGGATTATATGCTGATGAACTACAACGAGTATGTTGAGCGCCGCAAGTTCCTGATCGACGGGCTGAACCGCATTCCGGGCTGCTATTCGCCGATACCGATGGGCGCGTTCTACACCGTGGCATCGCTGCCGGTCGACGATGCGGAAAAGTTCTGCCGCTGGTGTTTGGAAGAGTTTGAATACGAGGGCGCCACGGTGTTCATGGCGCCGGCCAACGGCTTCTACACCACGCCCAATGCTGGCAAAAACGAAGTGCGCATAGCCTACGTGCTCAACAAAGAGGACCTTGGGGCTGCGCTGCGGGTGCTGGGAGCTGCCCTTGCCGCCTATCCCGGAAGGACCATTTGAAATAAAAATGCAGAAGCCCGCGAATGTGGGCGCGCCCCAGGCGCGACAGCGGGCGGCGCGTGGTTGACCTGCGCCAATGGTGAATAATTGCCGGCGCCGGGAGGTAGGCTACACTCCAGCCGGCAACGCGGGCCCGCAGGCAGAAGTCGGCATCTTCCGGGCCATAAAATATTGACTCGTCGAGCAGCCCTACGGTGTCGAACACTCGGCGTCGGACCATCTGACATGCGCCGATTACGTAGACAGGCTCAAACGGCGCCCCCCCGGCAACCTGCGGGGCGTAGGGGTCGACAGCCTTGATGCCCAACACGTTGCGCAGCTTCAGCAGCAGGCCCGGATAGGGTTTATAGCTGAGCTGACGCTCGCCATCGGCCGCAAAGAGAGCGCAGGCGGCAATGCCGCAGCCGGGATTGGCGTCCATATAGTGAAGCAGGTCGCGGGCGGCGCGGGCATTGATAACCGTGTCGTCGTCTAAAATCCATATCAGTTCGCCCCGGCAGCGCTCTATGGCGCGGTTGCGGGCAAAGGCAACGCCGCGGTTTTGGTCGAGCCGCAGATAATTGACCTGCGGATAGTGCGCGGCAAGAAAGCGGTCGGTGCCGTCGGTAGAGCCGTTGTCGGTAATAACCACTTCATGCTCAACGCCCTCCAGCGCGGACTGAACCGACTCCAGCAGGCGGCTGAGATTTGCCAGCGAGTTATGGCAGATAACGGCAACCGAGAGTTTCACCGGCCAAAAAGTTTTTCGTAGAGAGCGCTGAAGGCGGCGCGAAATTCGCCGAAGCTGCGGAACTTGCGAATGTGTTTCCACACTATACGCGGCGACAGGAAGTAGCTCAGATTAAAGCGGAAAAGTGCCTTTTCCATTTCCTCGGCCGTAAGGTGGGGATAGCTCAAAATCGACTCGCGCTGAACGTTGGTGGGCTCATATTCGCCGCCGCGAATCCAGCCGTTTTCCTTAGCCAGGGCGTAGAACTCGGTGCCGGGGAAGGGCGAAACGATGTTGAACATCACCTGATCAACCTTAAGCGACTTGGCGGTGCGCAGAGTCTGAAGCAAGGTTTCTTTGGTTTCGAGCGGACTGGTGCCGATAAGAATATTGAGCTTTACGGGCACGTTATATTTCTTGAGCAGCTCTATGGACTCGAAAATGCGCTTGGAGTCAACGCCCTTGCGGATGAATTTGAGAATTTCGTCGTTGAACGACTCTACGCCCAGGTCAACGTAGGAGCAGCCGCTTTCGCCCAGCATTTTGGCAATGGGCTCCGTAATGGCGTCGGCGCGCACCTGAGCGCCCCAAACGAAGCCGTGTTTGCGCAGTGCTCGGCAGAGCGCCGCCGTGCGTTCCTCGTTCCATATAAAGTTGTCGTCAACAAAGCCAATGGCCTTATAGCCCTGCGCGGCCAGCTCGTCGAGCTCTTTTTCAACGCTTTCGGGCGAGCGGAACGAAATCGGGGGCTTGCGGCCGTTGTCGGCGCGGAAATCGAGCTCGCGGGCAAAGGTGAGCGACGATGGCACGCAATATATGCAGTGAAACGGGCAGTTGCGCGAGGTGAGCATGGTTGTGTACGGCCCGGTTTTCAGCTTTGGGTTATGGTAAGCGCGGTCGCCCAGCAGGTGGCGCGCCGCAAAGGGGAGCGAGTCGAGGTCGGTCATAAGCTTGCGCGCGCGATTGCGCTGCAGCTTGCCCTCTTTCAAGTAAATAAGGCCGTCGAGGTCGTGCCAGTCGGTGCCGTCGCGCAGGCAGTCGAGCAGCTCGGCAACGGTCATTTCCGGTTCGCCGCGCGCAATGATTACGCGGCTGTCGGTGAGATAAAGCTCGGGGAAGAAAGTCGCTCCCGGCCCCAGGAAAACCACCTTGGCATCGGGGCGCAGCTCCAGAATTGCATCGCGGGCGGCAAAGTCGGCGGCACGGCTCAGGTTAACGGTCCAGATCATGAACACGTCCGCATCTGATGCAGCCACAAACTCGCGCAAATCGCCGCCGGAGGCCGTAAGGTCTACATATTCAACTTCATAGCCTTTTGACTCAACGAGCGCGGCAACCGTAAGCTCATAAAGATTCGGCATCGGGTAGATAACGCGCGTGCAACCGGCCGAACGCTCAGCGGGCGATGCGGCAACCGGCTCCGGAGGAATTAAGAAACAGACTTTCATCATACCCAACTAACGCGCCACCGCCCCCTATTATTGCCCTTTCAACCCAAAATAGTTATATCTTTTTGGGAGCAGTCAGACAAGTCCGACCGGTCTGACTTGTCTGATTACAGTATTTAACAAAAAGCGCCTGCTTTTGTTAAATACTGTTAAATATTTGGGGGGGGTAGTTTTTGTCGTACCTTTGCGCAAAATCATTCATAAATGCCTAATTATTCACTAAAAACGATATGAATTTGCGATTTTCAAGCCTTTTGAGCGCCCTGATTATCGGAGCGGCCTGCGCAAGCGCGCAAAAGGTTGACTACTCGGTAGTTTATGTGCCGGAAGAAACATCACTGGACCTTGTTAAAATATCTAAAGAAAGTGACTACATTTGCCTGCCCGAAGTGCACCGCTGGAAAAAGGGTGTAACCTGGCTGACGAATAAGGTCATTGACGTTTCGCCCGACGGGAACACCCTCGCATACCTGTCGCTGCGCAACGGCACATCGAACATATTCACCAAAGACATTGACCGCCAAGGCGCTTCGAGCCAGCGCACCAACCGCGCGGCAGTTATGGACTTTGCATATTCGCCCGACGGCAAGCAAATCTGCTTTTCGGAACGCAAAGGCAAATCCAATCAAATATTCGTTACCGACGCAAAAGAAGGCTACGTTTGCCGCCAGGTTACATCGGGAGCCTACGACTACTCGCCTATTTATTCGCCCGACAAAAAAACAATCTTTTTTGTGAGAATGGAAAATCAAGGGTCGAGCATCTGGGGCTTCGACACCAACAAAAACTTCCTGTCGAGCTATATTTCGGGCATGAACCCAACAGTTGATTCGAGAGCCAACATTCTTTACGTTGCCCGAGAAAGCAATGGCAAAGGGGAAATCTGGAAGGTTGACCTGAAGTCGGGAGTTGAAGAATGTGTAGTTTCCGACAATGAACGTTCCTTCTTTTGTCCGCAGCTTTCGCCCGACGGCACTACTCTGGTGCTCGTGGGCGGTTCTAAAATCGACACTAATAAAGGCCCCTACTGGAACACCGACATATTCACCTGTCGCGTAGACGGCACCGGCCTGATGCAACTCACCCACCATGCCGCCGACGACCTCAGCCCGGTCTGGAGCCACGATGGTCGCTACATTTACTTCGTGTCGCAACGCGGAAATGCCGACGGCATAGCTAACGTATGGAGAATGAACTCAAATATTTACTAACAAACCTAATAATTCACACATTATGAAAAAACTCCTTGCATTTGCCTTTGCCCTGGCAATAGGCGCAGGCTCCATGTCGGCCCAATTCACAACCGGTGGGAAAGCATCCTCCGGCATGAACCGCGGCGGCAACAGCGCCGACTCCGAAGCCTACAACATGTTTGCAGCATCTTACGCTTTTAATCACTACTGGTTCAGCGCACCGAGCGGCTACATAACCAGCAATCCATTCACTGCCAACGGCGGCGCCCTTACCTATCTGCACGGTTTCAGCATCTCCGAAAAATACCCTATGTTTATCGAAACCGGTGGATATCTCTTTTTTGGTGCCGGTACCCAAAAAGTAGAATGGGAAGATGAATATTACATCTATGAAGCCAAGCAGGCATATTTAATGGCTAATCTTGCCATTCCTGTTAATTTTGCCTATAGATTCAATGTTGCACAGTTTTTTGACATTAAGCCCTACCTCGGCCTCAATGCAAAAATCAATCTCTTAGGAAAAACATACGCCGTTGGTGACTCCGGCGATTCTGCAAGCATGTATAGCAAAGACGACATGGGTGACTTTGCTTGGAATCGTTTTCAACTCGGCTGGCATCTTGGCGTTGACTTTGAAATTGCCAAGGTTGTTATTGGCCTCGAATATGGCACAGACTTCATTCCGGCAATGAGCTATGAGAAATTCAAAACCCACTCGTCAACTTTCAATCTTCGCTTCGGCTACTTGTTCTAATTCTAAATAAAACAAACACTGCATCGGGTGCTACGCAACCAATCGTGGCGTAGCACCTGCTTTTATTAAAACCAACTAAAAAAAGACATGAAATCAATCAAAAAACTCTTTTTGCTCATTTTCGCCATAGCTACCATAACGACCACCACCTCCTGCAGCAAAGACGAACCCGGCCTTCAAACTTCTCTAATGGGGGAATGGGAAACAGAAGTTATGCACGCAGATTCCTATCAAGGAAATGACTGGCACGACTACAAACATTATGCCACATTCGACAAAGACGGCAATTGCCGAATGGGATATCAAATCGTTGACCGAGGTCCTGAATTTCCTGGATGGTCATTTTATACAGACTATAGTTGGGTTGCGACTAAAAGCACTCTGACCTTAACCAAAGTGGATTCAGACTTAAAAGAAGTCAACAATTATCAATATTCCATTTCAAAAGACAAAAAGGCATTAACCCTGAAGTTATTAAGCACCTCATATTTTAAAGGAGATAAAGAGATTCAGAACAGCGACTATCCGGACGCAGAGGAAGAAGTTTACTACCGCAAGTGAGGTAATCTTAGTTTATTTCTTTTTGGGATTGGGGTCAGGCGGACTTGTCGGACCGGTCTGACTTGTCTGATTGCGGTAATTGATGCGAGCTCGCGACATTTGCTCCCGAATTCCGCCTGACTCCAAAAACATTTGTTGCTGCCGTTCAAAAAGCCTGCGCAACAAATAGGTTGCCTGATTTATCAGGGTAATGCAAAGATTGCAGATTTCTTCGTCGTTCAGCTTAGGCAGCAGCTCGCCGTAGCCGGTCATCAGCTGCTTACTCTTGCAGAACGCCCTGAGCTTACCGTAGCGCGGATGGTTGCTGTCCCACTGCGTGAGTCGCCGAACCCTCAGATAATCCTCATAGTCGAGTTGCAGTTCTTCAAGGCTCGCCTTGGCTACATTTGTGAGCTTAATTTCCGTTTCCGAAGACGTTGCCGAGGCCTTACTTCCCTCGGCAATATTTTGTTTTCCCGACCTCGCAGCCTGAACCATCTGATCGACCGTCCTATTCCGTTTATCCAGATATTTTCCAGTGAAATAAAAGGTTATGTCATAGATTATTTCAGATATCTGAAACGCAACAAGTTTGCGGTAACCGCCTTTGGTTTGAAGAAAAATTTGGTCAGGCATGGCTATTTCAGGAGTTGTGGGAAAAGGTCGGCGGGAGAGTCGAGGGAGGCGGTGATGGTGAAGGCGGGGGAGTTGGGGGTGGGTTGGGCGAGGTAGAGGCGGGGGATGCCGGTGCTGGCGAAGAGGTTGTAGACTGTGCGGTCGGGCTGGGGGGAGGCGGGAAGGGTGAGGCCGTTGGCAGCCCAATATTCGCGGATTGAGGCGGCGTCTTCTTCGCGGGCTATGCAGATCAGGCGCGTGGTGCGGCTGAGGGTTTCGTCGGCAAGAATTCGGTCGTAGAGCAGCTGAGCCTGAGGGAGTTCGCGCTGACAGTCAGGACAGTTGGTGTTAAAAAACAGTATCACCAGATTTTCAATCTCCGACCCCGCGAGCTCGTCAGTGGAAAACCGCTCGCCATCGAGCAAAGTAACGCTGAACCGGGGCAGCGGATCTCCGACTTGAATGGAAATTTCGGGCTCTTCCTTGTCGTAGACACACGAAGTCAGCGCCCCCGCAAAGGTTACGGACGCCAGCGCCACGACGGCGCGCAGAAAGGTTTTAACCGCTATCATGCTGCAATTTAGATTTGTTTAACTCCTAAAGGACTCATAACTATGCAAAGTTACAAAAAATTTTCGTAACTTTGCAGTGAATATGAAAAAACTGTTCTCACTATTGATTATAACCGTGGCCCTGCTTTCGGGCTGCAAGGGCACCGGGCCGGAAACGGCGCTACCCACCGTGGCCAGCATCGTTACCTACGAAGGCTCGAAAGATGGCGTGGCCGAATTTTCATACGTGGAGGCCGACGGCCGCACCGTGAGGCTATATGCGGCATGGAACGCTCCGGCGGATTTCACCGACGGCCGCCGCGCGCTTATTCACTATCAGGCAGCCGAATATGGCGTCGACAGCGAGATTATTCTCAGCGCCGTAGTGCCGATTCCGATGGGTAAGGCCGAAGTGGTTACCGACGTCCCCAACGGCGTTGACCTGCTGGAGCCGCGCGCATGGCGCTCGGGCGACTGGCTGAACCTCGGCGCGAAAGTTACCTTCAGCGGGGACGCTAAAACCATAGGTTTGCTCGTTAAAGAAGAAACGCTCTCGCAGCCGGTGCCGGAAGCCTACGTGGTAATCACCGCCACCAACGACGGCCGCGCCGCCGAGCGTCAGCTCTACGCAACCTGGCGCATCGACTCAATCATGGAGCTGCCCGGAGTCGAGGGGCTGAAAGTAATACTCAACGCAACAACTCAAGTAGAAATAAAATAACCCTATAAAAACTTTACAAACTATGGCAAACGATCAGAAACAACAGGAAATTAAAATAGAACTGTCGCCCGAAGTGGCAAAAGGCAACTACTGCAACCTCGCCATGATTGCCCACGGCCCCAATGAATTCTTCATGGACTTCATCACCGTGGCCCCCAACATGAACCCCGCCCGCGTTCAAACCCGCGTTATCATGACCCCCGAAAACGCCAAGCAGCTGCTCCACGCCCTGGCCGAAAACGTTCAGCGCTACGAAAAAACCTTTGGCGAAATCAAGCCCCGCCAGCCCAAGCAGGCCCCCAACCAGGGCGGAATCCCCAACCCCTTCATGGGTGCTTAAGAAGCAATGAAACAGCACAATCTTTCAATCTATAACTCGCTGACCCGCCGCAAGGAACTCTTCACGCCCATCCACCCGGAGCGCGTGGGCATGTATGTTTGCGGCCCCACGGTCTACGGCGACGGTCACCTGGGCCATGCCCGCCCGGCAATTACGTTCGACATTCTGTTTCGCTACCTGCAGCATCTGGGCTACAAGGTGCGCTACGTCAGAAACATCACCGACGTAGGCCACCTTGAAAACGATGCCGATTCGGGCGAAGACAAAATCGCCAAGAAGGCACGCCTTGAACAGCTCGAACCGATGGAAGTGGTTCAATACTACCTTAACCGCTACCACAAAGCCATGGAGAAGCTCAACGTGCTTCCGCCGAGCATCGAGCCCCACGCTTCGGGCCACATTATCGAGCAGATCAACTACGTTAAGAGTATTCTCGACGCCGGCTACGCCTACGAAAGCGAGGGCTCGGTATATTTCGATGTGCCGAAATACAACGCCGACCATCACTACGGCAAACTCTCGGGCCGCAACGTTGACGAACTCCTGGCCAACACCCGCGAACTCGACGGACAGAGCGAAAAACGCAATCCCGCCGACTTTGCCCTCTGGAAAAAAGCCGCGCCGGAACATATCATGCACTGGCCGTCGCCCTGGAGCGAAGGCTTTCCGGGCTGGCATCTGGAGTGCTCGTGCATGGGCGAGAAATATCTTGGCGAGCAGTTCGACATTCATGGCGGCGGCATGGACCTGATGTTCCCCCACCACGAATGCGAAATCGCCCAGAGCGTGGCCCACAACGGCCACGACGCCGTGCGCTACTGGATGCACAACAACATGATCACCATCGCCGGCAAGAAAATGGGCAAGAGCTATGGCAACTTCATAACCCTCGACGAGTTCTTTGAGGGTAGCCACGAGCTGCTCGAACAGCCCTATTCGCCGATGACCATACGCTTCTTTATTCTGATGGCGCAATATCGCTCGACCCTCGACTTCAGCAACGAAGCCCTTCAGGCCGCCGAAAAAGCCTATAAGCGCATGATCGACGGCTATCGCCGCCTGCAAGACCTCAAGCCCTCGGAAACCGGCACTGTTACCGGCCTCGACGAGCTGGAGGCAAAAATGTATGAGGCGATGGACGACGATTTGAACACTCCGGTGGTTATCGGCTATCTGTTTGACCTCTGCCGCATAGTGAACCAGGTTAACGACGGCACCGCCAAGGCCACGGCCGCCGACCTCGAAAAGATGAACAGCCTGTTCAAAACCTTCCTGTTCGACATTCTCGGCATCCTCCCCCCCGAGGCTGCCGCCGGAACGAACATGAAGCCCTACGAAGAAGCGGTTGACCTTCTGCTGCAGATTCGCTCCGAATCGAAAGCCAAGAAAGACTGGGCCACCAGCGACCTTATTCGCGACCGCCTGGCCGCGATAGGCTTCGACGTTAAAGACACCAAAGACGGTGTTGAATGGAAACTGAAATAAGGTTTCGCGCTGAAAAGAAGTGACTGTTTCGGAATTCGCGGAATCCATTCTTCGGGAGTTGCCCTACGTAGCAACCGACCAGCAGGTCCAATGCATGGCAGCACTCGCACGGTTTTGTCGCTCGGGAGCCCCGAGCGACTCCGTTTTTATGCTCTGCGGCTATGCCGGCACCGGCAAGACAACCCTCGTCGGCGCTCTGGTGCGTGCGCTCCACGGCGCCGGCGTTGCTTCGGTGCTGTTGGCGCCCACAGGCCGCGCCGCCAAGGTTTTCGCCTCCTATTCCGGATTTCCGGCCTACACTATTCACCGCAAAATCTATCGGCCGCCATCGCAGGGCATGCCTTTTCAGGCGGTTATGGACAATATTCACTCGCGAACGGTGTTTATTGTCGACGAGGCCTCGATGATCGGCTCTTCAGCCGACGGCTCGGGCACCGACCTGCTCAGCGACCTTATTCACTACGTATATTCGGGCCACGCCTGCAAGCTCATTCTGCTGGGCGACACGGCGCAGCTGCCCCCCGTAGGGTGCGACGAATCGCCGGCGCTCAACGCCGACACCCTGCGCAGCTATGGCCTGCGCGTAACGCGCGTGCAGCTGACCGACACCGTGCGCCAGGCCCGCTCGTCGGGCATTCTCTACAACGCAACCCGCCTGCGCCGCCAAATGCGCCTCGACCCTCTCCCCGAACCCGAGCTAAACATGAACTTCGACGACGTGAGCCCCGTTGGAGGCATGGAGCTGCCCGACCTGCTCAGCGACCTCTATTCGGCCGACGGCATCGACGAAACCATAATTGTTACGCGCGCGAACTGGCGTGCCACGCAGTTTAACCTGGCCATACGCTCAACCATTCTTGGCCGCGAGGAAGAGCTGACGCGCGACGACCTGCTGCTCGTGGCGAAAAACAACTATTTCTGGGCGGCAAAAATCGCCGAAATGGATTTCATTGCCAACGGCGACACGGCCCGGGTGGCCCGCATCTACGGCATGGAAGACAAATATGGCTTCCGCTTTGCCGACGTAAGCCTGGCCTTCCCCTACCGGTCGGTGGAAATCGACTGCAAAATAGTTTTGGAATGCCTGACGTCGAACTCGCCGGCACTGACCGCCGACGACCAGCAGCGCCTGTTTGAGGCTGTTTATAACGACCCCGAACTATTCAGCGACTACACCCCCCACTCCACCCGACTGCGCGCAATGCGCACCAACCCCTATTTTCAGGCGCTGCAGGTTAAATATGCCTATGCCGTAACCTGCCATAAAGCCCAGGGCGGACAGTGGGTTAACGTTGTTGCCGACCTGGCCGGCGTGCAGCCCGAGGCGATGCAGACCCTCGAATTTTTCCGCTGGCTCT
>CAZKPP010000055.1:0-16262 GCA_964554665.1 uncultured Bacteroides sp. | reverse complement strand
ACGAATGAGCAAAATGCCTTCCCCACCACATTAACAAATCTTAATTCACCTCAAACCGCCCAATTCACTGCGGACGGGGCAGGAAACGACGTGTCCCGAATTTGTCCCGTTATATTTTGAAAAATGCTTGCAAGTGTTTGACTTGCAAGCATTTAACCCTAAAAGGGTCGGGGTGAGAAGACTCGAACTTCCGACCTCCACGTCCCGAACGTGGCGCGCTGCCAACTGTGCTACACCCCGAGAAGGCGAGTGCAAAGTTAGAGAGAATTTTTGAATTGTGCAAATTTTTAACTAAAATTCATATCCGGCTTCGGTAACGAGCTTTTTATCGTCGGCAATGGTGGAGCCAATGGTGGTTAGCAGGTCGCCAACTACGCCTCCGTTAACGGCAATCTTCAATGCGCGAAGCAGTGTATCGCGGCTCAGGCGAGCACGCCCGCCGGCAAAGCGAATCTGCACCTTCGGGTGGGCGAAGCGGAATAGAGCCAGGGTAATCAATATTTCGTCGTCGCTGATTGGCTCTACGTTTTCGAGCGGAGTGCCGGGAATGGGCGACAGAATGTTGACAGGAATCGAGTGCGGTTCAACCTGGCGCAAGGTAATAGCCAGCTCCATGCGCTGGCGGCGCGTTTCACCCATGCCTATAATGCCTCCGGAGCAGACTTCAAAGCCGATTTTGCGCGCCGCGCGGATTGTGTTCAGCTTATCTTCGATTGTATGGGTAGTGCATAAATTTCCGAAGAATGACGGCGCCGTTTCCAGATTGCAATGATAACGGTGCACGCCACTATCCCAGAGCTTTTGAAGCTCGGCTTCCGACAGTAGGCCCATAGAAGCGCACGTAGAAATTCCGTCTTTTTCGGCAACGTCTTTCAGAATCTTACACATTTGGTCCAGAGCGGCGCCCTTAACCGAACGGCCGGAGGCCACAAGGGAGAAGCGCCCTACTCCACGCTCGGCATTATAACGCGCCACCTTGAAGGCTTCCTCGGCGGGGATAACGTCATAGGTTTCGCAACCGGTATGAAAATGAGCCGATTGTGCACACCATTTGCAGTTTTCAGAGCAACGGCCCGAGCGGGCGTTGACTATCGAACATGAATCGAACTTGCGTGGTGAAAACTTTTCAGTTATCTGCCGGGCGCCGTCGAGCAGCGCATTGATGCCTTCGGCGGAATTGATGTCGGTCAAACCGTATAGAGTGTCTTCATCGAGACTTTCGCCACCCATGACGCGGGCCAAAGCATCGGCTACCTTTTTTATATCTTTTTCTTTTTCCATAACTGGGCGCAAAGTTACTCATTTCCTATGAAAGGGCCAAGATTTCTCCGCCGAATTTTAACGACCGCTACAAAAAATAACCTGTTTTGAGTATTTACCAAACCGCAGATAATTACTAACTTTGCACCCGATGATTTCAGGAAACAAAAGCGGCTATGCCGCCCATAATAAAATGCGCGACCTGCTGCGCGACAACGCAATGCTGCTGCCTGCATTGAGCCGGTTCGATATTCCGTTCGGCTTCGGCGAGGCTTCGGTCGGCGACGTATGTCGCAAGAACAACGTCGATGTTGACACGTTCGTCTGCGTCAGCAACCTGCTCAGCGGCTATCGCTTTGAGGCAGAAAGCATATCGCTGCCCGCGCTGATGAACTACCTCAAACGCGCCCACACCTCTTTTCTCAACATCGAACTGCCCAAAATCAGACGCAATCTGGTTGACGCAACATCCGGGTCTGACAACAACGAAGTTGCGTCGCTGCTGATTCAGTTCTTCGACAACTACGTGCAAGAAGTGCGCCGCCACATGGAATATGAAAACGAAACCATATTCACCTACGTTGACCGGTTGCTTCAAGGCCAGATTTCAACAGAGTTTAAAATCTCCGACTACTCTGAAAGCCACAGCGATGCCGTTGAAAAGCTCAATGAGCTCAAAGAAATATTCATTACCCAATATAGCAAAAAAGATAACATGAAGCTGAGCGGCGCACTGCTTAACATAATTATATGTGGCCGCGATATGCTTTCGCACTTCGAGGTTGAAAACCGGCTGCTCATCCCCTCGGTGCAACGCCTTGAAAACCGCCTCAAGGCCACCTCGGCTACAAATGAGCCCAAACCCGCTCCGGTTACCGACGACAATGACCAGCTCGAAATGCTCAGTCAGCGCGAAAAAGAAATCATCCGCGAGGTGGCCAAGGGAAAGGCTAACAAAGAAATCGCCGACGCCCTCTATATATCAATCAACACCGTAACGACCCATCGCCGCAATATCTGCGCCAAACTCAATATCCACACCGCCGCCGGCCTGACCGTGTTTGCCATCATAAACCATCTGGTCGACCTCGCCGACGTTCACCCCCAGTAATCCTCCGTACTTTAGTTATTACTCTATACTATAAATTATTTCCGCTTGGGTTTGATGTCAAGGCGGTAGGTAAGGGTCAGTAGTGCGTAAGAGGGGATGGTGTTATAGCGTACTTCGGTGCGACCCATGGAGTTGATGGTGCGACGTATGTCGGGGAATTGGTGCAGGAGGTCAAGAGCTTCGGCTTTTATCATCCATTGCTTTGAGGGGCCGAAGGGACGGGTAATGCGCATGTTCCATACCCAATCGGTGGTGTTCATCGATGGGTCGGCATAGCCTCTGCGACAATAGGCCGTCAGGTCGGTTTCGATGGTGAAGTTCCAAAGACGCGGTGTGATCATGGAGATACCATAGTTGATATCCCAATAGTTCATTGTGGAAAATGCCCGCGCAGGAGTTTCAAGATGGTTGAAATCAATGTCGGCCTTCCCGATAATGGACCATTGGCGGAGATTGAATTTGACTTCAAGATTATCTTGAGCGCCTTGGTTATTAACCGACATTTTGCGAGCCACGTCGCCGTCGGCCGAAAAGTCGACGGAGTGTCGCCACCGATAGCGGAGCCGATTGGAAAAGTAAAATGGGCCGAACTGTTGACCATAGTTCAGTGAGGCTGAGGCGGAGTAGTTACCATCAATATTTTCTCGTTTATAGGAGTATACACCTGTTTCGGGGTTATATGTTCGGGCGTCTGCTATGGCATTGAAAATCTTGTTGAAGTCCAGACTTAGGCCGACGTTGCGGAGATTGGCACTGATGCCGGTATTTAAGGTAGTTGATTTTTTCAGGTTAGGGTTAGTTTGATAAACGCGGAAGGGGTCACGTGATTCCGTGATGTTAAGACTCTGGAAAATATCGGGCAGACGCTGGGCGGATGAGATTGTCAATGAGATGCCTTTGTATCGGTTTCTTGCACCGATTGAAAGCTTGGGGGAGTATACTTCCTTGTTTCGTCGGGCAAAGTTCACATTGTTGAGACGGTGATCTTTCAAATAATCGTAGATGAAATAAATGCCCGTTGATAAATCAATGAAAAAGGCACGGTGCTTATAGTAAACCGAAGGAGACAACATGTTCTCTTCCCGCCGGGTTACTGCGGCATAGGAGTTTGCCGGGTCAAAAGTCCAGAGGGAGGCTTCACGCGCCGAGGGCATGACTTCTTGCGCAGTGTCCTCGTCGTCGGCAATGTCACGCAGATAGCGTTCGAAGCCCGTCTGCGAGTATTCATGTTGGAAATGATATTTGAGCGTGAAAGTCCATTCCGATAATCCGGCCTTGAATGCTCGTGTCTTCATAAAGGCAGTTAAGTCAAAGGATGCGTTTTTTCGGCCGGATTCGTCGCGGCGCTCGCGGTTATAACTGTCGGCCGTCAGAGTGGAGTAATTAAGTCGGTCAAATTGCTGATTGTTTGTCTCGATTTTACGAAAGCTACCTGACAGATTCAGCGTTAGGTCCCCCAGCCAACTGAAATTTTCAATATCGGGCTGCAAGTCAATAGAGGCATTCCCTCGATGATGGTTTTCCTGATATTCCTCACGCAAGAAACGACTATAGACAGAATTGAGATCCCATTGCGGAGAATCAGAATCGGAAAACATTTCCGAAGATTCAGATTTACTCTGTTGAGTGTCGTCATCAGACCGTCGGTCCTCCTGCTCAAACTCATAAAATGCTTTTAGATTGATGCGTCCGGGCTTGAAACGGCGCGAGACATCAAATGAGGAGTAAACATCCCAGTTGTGTTCGTTGCCTAAGATCGATCTCCTCATAAACTGGTTGCCGCCAATAAGAAAAGATTCACTTACGGAGCGCACTTGGCTTTCGCGCGTAGAGCGATGAACATCGACCGAGGCGTTAATACCGTTTTGCATCTGGTCTTTCCAACTGTGGTTATACTGGATACCGGCCAGTTTATGAGTGGATAATGCCGCTGACATCTTCGGTCGTTTCCACGACCCTCGATTGTCTGCTTTTTGCGAGTCATTAATGTTGTTAGCCTGACTATAGACCGCAAAAGTGTTCAGTTTATTGTAATGCATGGCGAAAAGTCGCCCCATCCATCTGAAATCAGGATTCCTTGACGTAGTTAATCCTCCGCCACCTTCTGCATTGGCCAACCATCCGCCAATATATTCCGGCTTGAGGTTAACGTCTAATACCAGCGGGTCATTGTTCCTGTCTTCCTCTGACCGCTTTTTTTTAGACATCATGAAGCGTTCAGGTGTCTGGCGGTAGACTTTAAGTTCCTTGACGGTATAATAAGGGAGATTCTTCAATGCCACCCATGGGTCTCCCTTAAAAAAGTCTCGTCCGTTGACAAGCAGGCTGCTCACCTGCTGGCCATTAATGGTTATCCGCCCATCGCGATCAAGGGAAGCCCCGGGCAGATTGCGGATTAGGTCGTCAAGCATGGACCCGCTGGGGAGCTGAAAAGCCGTCGCGTCATAAACCAGCGTGTCGCCGCGCATTACCATTTTGATCTTCGTGGCTGTAACCGTCACCTCATTCAGCCGCTTAGCCTCACGAGTCAACTTGAAAGTGCCCCAACGCCAGTTCTTTTCCGAGTAGTTAACCTCAGCCATAAGCGGTTCATAACCTTTCAGAGTGATATAAATCCTATAAACAGGCGAGTAAGGTATTTTCTTATCAGCATAATAAATAGCGCTACCAAAGAGATTTTTACTATATTTGTGCGCTTCTCTAAAGCTGTTACTGACGGAGTCAATCAACTCCTTCCCCGAAGCATCCAGAATGGTAGCCCGGGCATTAAGTAAGGGCAAAGAGTTAACCGCGTCTTCTATATAGAAGATAAAGTCCACGGAGTCAGGTAACTCAACCTCCTGAGCCCGACATAAAAAATTGGCAAAAGCACACATCCATAAGCAGATCCAATATCTCATATAACATGCTGTAAATTTCAATCAATGTGAGGGTTACTATTTGGCTGCGTTGAATTGGTATATGATGCGGAGCATGACATAGCGGGGAATGGTGTTGTCCCAGCTTTCAGTGCGACCTTGGGCATTGATTAAGTAGCTCACGCGTGAAATTTGTTGGAGCAGGTCGTAACCATCCAATATGAATCGCAGGCCGGGACGAGTCCAGTGCCATTGCGCACCGGCATTGAGTATCCGTTCGTTGGTGTTAAGACGAGAATCGGCATATCCTCTACGGGTGTTTAGAGAAAGTTCGGTTGTCAAAGACAGATTATAAGGCATTTTGAATTGCAAGCCCATCTTGTAAGTCATATCAATGGCCGTGAACGAGGTGAAGTCTCCGGACCGGCTATTATAGTGCGACATTTTCGAATTCACCTCCGGAGAGAGTTGTAGCCATTGGCAGGGGGTGTATGAGCCGGATAATAAGCCTTGATAGCTGTTGTTGTAAACAACTTCTTGCATCGGGCGGAAGGTGTCAAAGTCGGTTGTAGCCGTGCCTACCATGTCGGGTGTTCGTCGGTTTGAATACCGGTTTGTCCATTTGATGGCCCAAGTGTTTCCATAAACCCAACTGAAAAGGCTTACTTCAAAATGTCGCATACCGGAGCAGTTATATAGACTATGGCGCCTCACTCCTGTTTCCGTATTATAAACCCATCCGTTGACAATGTAATTATCTACAGTTGAGTACTTGAGCGTGAGGTAGTTCATAAAGTTAAAGGCAGGGGTGATCAGTTCAAATGAGGGCTTTAACTCAATGGAGTTGTTGCGGGGGTTGCGAAGGTGAGGATTGCCTCGGTGAATATTTAGAGGGTCGGCGTCTGTTACTACGTCAATCAGATATGCCATATCAAGCGGTCTGACGGTTGATGACGCTCGCAGAGATATTTTCAAAGTGTTGCGGCCACGAGGCGTCAGCTTATAGTCAACAGATAGGTCGCTCAATGACCATACGGTTTCGCGGCACGTAGGATTGATAACGTCTGCATCAGGGCGTGTAAACTCATAAGACCGGTCTAAAAACTCCACAGAGGGTGCTATTTTTATCTCCAGTTGCCCTTTACCGCCCTCAGCCATGGATGGGTAGCCCCAGCGTGCTCCGGAGTTAAGGGAAATACTTGTTGAGCCATCATTTAAAAGCGATTGGTAACTATTTGTTGGATCAACAGCATCTGCCGGCAAAAGAAATCGGAAGTCAGTGTTGCGTTCAAGTACATAGTTCCGGCATGCACTGACGGAGAGTGAATAATTGCGCGGAAAGCGGAGATTATATTTAAAAGTGGCACCGGAATTGACCACGTAGGCCGGAAATGCCTGTCGGCGAGCCTGTTCAGACTCTGAGGTTACGGGGTTTAATCCGTAGTCAATCATATAGAATGAATCGAAGCGGCCATGGGTGCGAGTGTATTCTCCTGATGCATAAACAGTCAGATTCTGTTTCGTTTCACCGATGTCCGGCAATCGCACTAACGCATCCAGACTCAATTGACCTTTAAGATTGTGGGAGCGAGCCGAATCCGTGCGCAAAGAGCGGTTCACCAAATCGCGATTCGCATCGTTATTCATTTCGGTGCGACTTACTTCCGACAGGCTATTGGAATTGTAGCGTGAATTACCGTAATCAAACGATGCGTTCAGTGAGAGTTGCCAGATGCGGAATTGACGCATATAGTGATGAGCGGTACTTATGCTCAGCGAGCGAGTCTGATTTGATGACGAAGCTTCCGTGAAATTGTCGCCCTCCGGTAAGAATATAACGCCCCGGCTTCCGCTGCGGAAATCTGTAATGGCACGATTAGCCTCTATGTGTCCCCGCAGGGATTCCTGGCGTTTTGAGCTATTGAGCGAATAATTCATGCCGCCGCCAAGATGGGATGCAACGCCCGTTCGCGATATGCGCCCTGTGTTCCAAAGGTCAGATTTAGACCATGGCATACGCTCTGACGACAGGTTATTGGCGTTGAAATATGCCGCCACTGCCGTGGTCGACGTGAAGGTTGTGGCAAACAGGCGGCCCAAATAGCGGTTTTCAGTACCATAACCTCCTTCTGCCATAACCGAGGTCGCTCCCATATACTGTTTCTTGAGGTTAACGTCCATAACATACTCTTTTTCGTCCGTATAACCTAATAGGGAAGCTGACTCAGAAGCCTTTTCATATACCTTGATGTTCTTGACAGTATATGCCGCTAAATTGTTTAGCATAAGACTCGGATCATTATCAAATAGTTTACGCCCATTCAGCAGCAGACTCTCAACTTTCTTCCCATTGTGAAAAATCTGACCATCGGATTTTAGCTCCACTCCCGGCAGCTGCTTGACAAGGTCATCAAGCATCGACCCCTCCGGCAGAATAAAAGCGTCGGCATTATATACCATGGTATCACCATCAAAAAACACCTTGATTTTCGTTGCCACCACCGAGATTTCATCAAGTTGCTTCGGCAAGCGTTCAAGTTTAATTGTCCCCATATCCACCTCCGGTTCCTTGGTCGTAGCTTTCAGTTTCATCGACCGTGGGATATAACCCTCAGCGTCTATTGTCATATCGTAGGTTTCATCGCGATGCGGAAGTGAAAACGTGCGATAGGTAATGCTACGATATCCATCGCCGGAATACATTGTCCCTTTACTCAGCGTTGCGCTCTCATTGGTTCCCTCTTTGAATACAAACAAATTTACCTTTGACGGGTCAATGGACATTCCGGTCAAAGAATCGCACACATTCACCCTATACTCGATTTGTCCGGCAGCTGCAAAACACGTCAGTAAACACCCTACCACTAACAAGTACTTTACTCTCAGAATCATACTCCGAGATACTCCGATGAGCTCAGCAGCGGGAATGATGAGTTTGCCTTTTTGGATTTTCATTTCGGTCATGGGTGAGTGATAAATGACAAAAGGGAAAAAGCAACTGCCGGAGATTAAGCAGTTGCTATTTTCGTTGTTGCCTTGGAAGGATTCGAACCCTCACAGGCGGAACCAGAATCCGACGTGCTACCATTACACCACAAGGCAGAGGTGGTTCGTTTGAACGGTGCAAAGGTACGAAGGATTTTTTATTCTACCAAATTTTTTGCGAAAAATTTTAAATTATTTTTGTGCGTATTCAAGAACCGTAGGGCTTTTTATCTCTACGCCAAACTGTTGCGCTTTGTTAAGAATTGCCTTAGCAAGCTGGGGACGCAATTGCTCGGGGCAATAGCGGAAGTATGCCTCGGCGGCGCGCACGTGTGCGGCATCGGGCATCGGATACTCGCGCCGTTCGGGAAGGCCGAAATCGCTCAGGGGCAATGAGTCGCGTTCAGAAGTTTCCATAGGCTCATTTATTAAAGAAAGCGGCAACTTCGGCAGAGAGCTGTTCGCCGCGGATGTCGCGGGCCAGGATTTTGCCTTCGCGGTCAATCAAAAGAATGGTGGGGATACCGAGAATGCCGTATTGGTCGGTCAGTTCCTGGTCGCCACCATAAAGAACGGTATAGGGAATATTGAGTTCTTTGGCGGCAGCAATACCATCTTCGGATTTTTCTTCCCAAACGTCAACGCCAACAACCTGCAGACCCTGACCTTTATATTGATTGTAAAGGTCAATCAGATTGGGGATTTCGGCACGGCAGGGACGACACCAGCTTGCCCAGAAGTCTACAATGGTCAGAGGGGCATTTTCAACTATCGACGAAAGCGAAATTTCTTTGCCATCGCTATTGGTGAGCGAAAAATCAACCATTTTACCACCGGCTGACGTTGCTTCGCGGGTAACAATGGCGGCACGAATATGGCCGAAGTTAGGATTCTTAGCCATTTCGGGGTTGTGGGCAACAAGGCTGTCGACTATGGCTACGTCGGCCAGATACATAAACTGCTCGAACAGGGCCAGCGAATGAGGATTTGCGGGATTGTTGCGCATAAAGTCGCGCAGCAGGTCGTTGTCGGCCTCGCTGCCGGTAGATTTGGCTATGAGCTCGGCATATTGGTCATTGCTGGGAGTGCCGAAAACGCCGTCTTCGTTGATAACAATCTTGCCGGGCTCGATAACCAGGGGAGTAAGCGGCATGTTGTTGCAAACAATAAAGGCATATACCGGCTTTTCAATTGTGCCTTTGAGCTGAATAATAGAATCTGTGGCAGTTGCCATGGCAAGAGTGTCGCCACTGATTGCATTCAGAGCCAGAACGGTTTGATCCTTAAACTGGTCGGGCACAGGCACGGTGATTTCAAAAGAATTTTTGTCGGCGCATGAAGCCAAGAGCAATGCAGCGCCAAAAGTTGCGATAAGTTTTTTCATTTTATTATTTAGTTAGTCTGTTGTTAGTCAAATGCCATAGAAGAATCCCTGCGGTCACGGCAACATTCAGCGAATGCTTGGTGCCGAACTGCGGAATTTCGAGGGTAAAATCGGCGGCGTCAACAATGGCCTGGTCAACGCCATATACTTCGTGGCCGAGCACAAGGGCGATTTTTTCATCCGGGTCGGGGCGGAACGCCTCAAGGCTAACCGAATCGCGCGCCTGCTCGATGGCTGCAATGCGCCAGCCTTCGGAGCGCAGTGCGTCGAGTGCCTCGGCAGTCGTGGGAAAATAGCTCCAGTCCATTGATTCTTCAGCTCCGAGGGCGGTTTTGTGAATTTCAACCGAAGGGGGTGTGGCCGTGATGCCACACAGCACTACCCTATCAGCCGCAAACGCATCGGCCGAACGGAATATAGACCCGATGTTGTTCAGCGAACGGATATTATCGAGCACCAGAGCAGTCGGAAACTTGCGCTGGGCATGAAATTCTTCTAAAGTTGCACGGCCGAGGTCGGCCATTGATTTCTTTTTGTTCACAGCAGTTCGTTATAAACGTTAAGGAGGTCGCGGCCGAAGTTTTCAGAGGCAAAGCGGGCTATATATTGACGGCCACGGTCAACCATTTCAGTACGCAGCAGCGGCGACTCAAGCAGTTTTTTAGCCGCAGCGGCAAAGGCATCAACATCGTTGGGGTCAACATATATCGCTCCCGGACCGCCGGCTTCTTCCAAACATGAACCCTTGGCGGCAATAAGGGGCACACCCGCAGCAAGGGCTTCGAGCATCGGAATGCCGAAACCTTCGTAGAACGACGGATAAGCCGCGAATACCGCGCCGGCGTAGAGAGCGGGTAAATCGCCCATAGCCACTGAAGAAACCATCTTCAGCCTGTCGGAGAGACCAAGGCGGTTTGCCTCTTGCAAAATCCGCTTTGCGTATGCCGTTTGGCGACCCACCAAAACCAACGTCACGTCATCGGGCAATTGGGCCAGAGCCCGGAGCGTGAGCAGCTGGTTCTTGCGGGCTTCAATAGTGCCCACGCCAATAATATATGGGCCATAACGGCGACGATTTTCCTCAACAGCCTCAGGTTCGGGAGTCTTAAAGAATATCGGCGAGCACCCTTGGTAAACAATTCTGATTTTATCTTCCGGAATTCCATACAGTTCCTTAAGATCATCGGCAGTCTTTCTGGAAATAGCAATCACCCTATCGGCAACTTCGGCAGCATAGCGGAATTTGCGGCTACAGATTGCTACGTCCGGAGCATGATAAAATTCAGGATGCCGCTCGAAAATCAAGTCGTGGATAGTCACTACCGTGGGAATACCTGTCTTTTCGATTCCGTGGGGCAGCTCGTTGCTCAGGCCATGATATAGAGAGGGCTTGTCGCGCTCCAGCTGCTTGGTCAGTCCCACCGAGCGCCAATAGCCAGGAAAAAGGCGACCGGCAATGGTGTCGGGTGTTATCAGCTTAACCTGCGGAGATTCCAATAACTTCTTCAACCGCGGGTTCTGAACTATTTTCGGAGTGTAGAGTTCAAACGTATCGTCGGGCATCAGCGGGAGCAGACTCTCCAGCGCCAGGCGCGAATAGTTACCTATTCCCGTATAGTTCTGAACCGCGCGTTTACCGTCGTAGGCTATCTTACTCATTTAAATCTTTGGAAATATGAGTTAAGGGCCTCAGCAGCTGCCGTAAAAGAGCTGAGGCGGTTTTCGAGAACGCGGTTTTCGAGAATCGGCAAAAGAGCCGCGATTTCCGGGTTCTGATAGAAATTGTTGCGCAACTGCTCGTCGATGGTTTCGCGCATCCAGTATTTAGCCTGCAGACGGCGACGTTCGTCGAAATAGCCGTTGGCGGTAACAAAAGCGAAGTAACGGTCTATCATATCCCACACTTCGGCAATGCCAAGCGCGTAATAGCCGGAATAGCACAAAACCTCGGGCTGCCAGCCGCTGGCCGTGGGCGGAAAGAGGTGCAGAGCCGAACGGAACTGCGCCTGGGCCAGCTGCGCACGGTTGATATTATCGCCGTCGGCTTTATTGATTACTATGCCGTCGGCCATTTCCATGATTCCGCGCTTGATTCCCTGGAGTTCGTCGCCGGTGCCCGCAAGCTGAATGAGCAGGAAGAAATCAACCATTGAGTGCACGGCTGTTTCGCTTTGGCCAACGCCTACCGTTTCAATAAAGATATTGTTATAGCCGGCAGCCTCGCAGAGCACAACAGTTTCGCGCGTTTTGCGGGCAACGCCGCCCAAACTGCCTGCCGAGGGTGAAGGCCGTATAAAGGCGCCGGGATGAGTGGAGAGTTTCTCCATTCGCGTTTTGTCGCCGAGAATGGAGCCGTTGGTTCGCTCGCTCGAAGGGTCGACGGCGAGCACCGCAAGTTTGCCTCCCTGATTTAGCACATGGAGGCCGAAAGCATCAATCGACGTGCTTTTACCGGCACCTGGCACCCCGGTTATGCCGATACGCCGCGAGTTGCCGCTATGAGGCAAACATTTCTCAACTACTTCCTGCGCCAATGCGTAATGGGCCGGATTTAACGATTCCACGAGGGTTACGGCGCGCGACAGCATAGTTATGTCGCCCCGCAAAATACCGTCGACCAGCTCGCCCGGCGTAGGCATTGGCTTTCTGCGCTGACGGTTCAGATAGGGATTAACCGACGGCGGCTGGGCAACTCCGGAATTCACCGTCAGGCCCTTGTAGTCATCACTGTTTTCGGGATGCGTCATTTATTTCAGCGGTTATTCGAGATGTTAACAATGGGTTTTCGGGGTCGTTGCAGATAACGGTCAGTCGCGCGGCCACGAAATCCGAAGTAGCGTTTGAGGGAGAGAATGTGAGAGTAATATTTGCGGTCTTGCCCGGCTTTACCTTGTTGGTCGATACCTTAACATCGCTCAACACCGGGTCGGCAGTTTGCACACGGCGAATTTCCAGAGGCAGCTTGCCGGAATTTTTGAGTTCAAAAGTCAGTTCCACAGGTTTCATGTCCGACACTTCTCCGAGATTAACGCGCTCGGGTGTCAGCGTAGCAACCGGGGCATTTATGCGCTGGCCCGGAGTCAGAGTGCTGAAGTCTTCGGTAACAATCGTGAAGTAGTCGAGCTCGGTTTCACTGTCGGGAGCCGTTTTGAGCACAAACTTATCGGCATTCACTCCCCACTCTGGCCCGGAAGCGGTTTGCAACGTCAGCACAATCTGAGTCTGCTCGCCCGGAGCAACTTCCGCGGGAATCACCTGACCGGTTATAAAGTCAGGCAGCCCCGAAAGCTGCGGGCGGACGGTGTCGGTCGACATATTATACGCCTCGATATAGAGCGTTTTCATTTTATTGCGAAGCACCTCGCCGAAAGCAGCGGTTGAACTCTTCAGCCGCAGCGGTCCGGCAACTACCGGATAGCGCGATGCCAACGTAGATGAAGCGCCGATTACCGTGCCCGAAACCGTTAGGGTTTGCTGCACCGACGGCTCTGCCGACGTGCGCACATAAATGTTTTTAGAGAATTTGCCGGGACGTCCCGACGCCAGATAAGTGGCTGTTATTGCGGCAGTATCGCCGGGAGCAATTTCATCTTTGGTATATTGCGGCACGGTGCATCCGCATGTAGCCCGGGCATCAATAATTCGCACGGGCGACGAAGTGGTATTAACGAACTCAAACACAGCGTCTACCGCGCCGATGTCCTCGCTGAAAGCGCCGAAATCGTGAGCGGTGCGAAGCCACTTGACCGGTTCGGCCACCATGCAAAATGGCAGAATGATAATTGCCGAAAAAATGCTTCTAAAGTTCATTTCTTAGGAATAACGTTGCCTGAAATGGTTAGAGTTTCTTTCTTTTTCTTACCGCCGGGCCCGGGGATATTGGTGTGAACGGTGATTATCGACGAAAATTCGCCCGACCGTCCCTTAGGGTCGAAGGTTATATCTACTTTGCCGGACTTGCCCGGAGCGGTAGGCCGCGGCGAAAAGTTGGATGTTGTGCAGTCGCAGGGAGTGGTAACGGTTATGATTACCAGCGGAGCAGTGCCTGTGTTTTTATATGCAAACGAGCAGTGAACCGGTCCTTTGGCATCGCGGATATTACCGAAATCGTGATTTTTGCTCTCGAAAGTAATGGCCGGCTCACCCGCAAAAGCGGGCAGCGCCACTGCGAGCAGCAACAAAATATTAACGAAGAATCGAGTCATAATCTGATGTATCCTGAATAAGTCTCAACGCCTCGCGATACGAAGGCAAGATAGGGTTAGCAATCTGGAAATAGGTGGCGGGAGAAAAGAGGTCGCGGCCAATCAGCGACTTAATGTAAATTTCAATCAGCGGGGCCGCGGCGGCGCGTTGCTCATCCGAACCCTCGGCACCGAGCGAAGCAGCCATTGCGGTGAAGTCCGTCATCATTTCGGGAGTTACGACAAACCGCTCGATAAACTTCTGCTCCGAAGGATATTGCTTGTTAAGTTGCTTACGGTTTTGCTCAACGTAGTCAACAACATACTGGTTAATGGCATTCTTGGCGCGGACGTCGCGGAAATACTTGTTAACCCCGGTGGTGTCGGCCGCAACGAAGCGGTCGGGCAGAATGCCGCCACCGCCGTAAACAACACGGCCGTTGCCTGTATGATAAACCTTGGTTGAATCAACCTTTATGGAGTCGGCTGAAAACAGCTCACCGTGGTCATATCTTTCTTTCAGGTCATTTTTATAGCTGTCCATATTGCCACGCTCAAACGGCTTTTGAATCGAACGACCCGAAGGAGTGTAGTAATGCGCGGTCGTGAGGCGAATCATCGAACCATCGGGGAAAGGCAACGGACGCTGGACCAGACCTTTGCCAAACGAGCGACGGCCAACAATTGCCGCACGGTCGTTGTCTTGCAGCGCACCGGCCAGAATTTCAGAAGCCGAAGCCGAGTATTCGTTGAGCAAAACAACCACCTTATCTGCAGCCTGTGCTCCGCCGCCGGTGGAGTGATAGTAATGCGCGGGCTGGCGGAGTCCTTCGGTGTAAACAATGGTTTTACCCGAGGGGAGAAATTGCTCGGCAATTTCAATAGCCGGCTGCATATAACCGCCGCCATTGTCCTGCAGGTCAATAATCAGGTCTTTCATGCCCTGTTTGCGCAGTTGCGCCACGGCTTTATTGAACTCGTCGGTAGTGGTTTGTCCAAACGACGAAATGCGAATATAACCCACCGAAGGAGCTGCCATATAAGAAGCATCAACGGTGTAGAGCGGAATATCATCGCGTTTAACACGGAAAACCAAAGTGTCAGGCTCCGACCGACGAACCACTTTAAGGTTCACCCACGAGCCTTTCGGGCCGCGGAGCTGCTTCATGATTTGCGAATTCTGGAGTTTGCGGCCGGCTAAAAGCGTATCGTTGGCGGCAATAATGCGGTCGCCGGGAATAATGCCTACTTTTTCCGATGGGCCTCCGGCAACGGTCTGAATAACGTAAACCGTGTCCTGAACAACTTGAAACTGCACGCCTATGCCCGAGAAATTGCCGTTGAGCGGTTCGGTCAGAGCCTTGGTTTCAGTAGCGTTGGTGTAAAGAGAATGAGGGTCGAGTTCCTTGAGCATGGCAACTATGCCCTGCTCCACCACCCGCTCCATGTTAACAGAGTCGGCATAGAGGTTTCGGATGACATACTCGGCGGTAGAAAGCTTTTTGGCCGGATCGAAATCGGCTCTTGCGGCGAAAGCAACAAGGGCGCATGCACAAAGTATAGTTATTTTCAGATATTTCATAAGACGGTAATTTTAGTGAGGTAACAGGTCGGAAGTATCGGCACCGTGGCTCTCCAAATCGCGAATCAGCGACGAGCTGATAAACGAATGTTCCGGTAGTGTCAGCAGAATAACGGTTTCCATGCCCGAAAGGTTGCGGTTTGCATCGGCCATGGTGCGTTCATATTCAAAATCGGCAACGGTGCGCACTCCGCGCAGCAGGTGTGTGCACCCCATGCGCTGAGCGGCCTGCCAGGTCAGTTCGCTGTAGGCCTCCACTTCAATTCGCGGGTCATCGCCGAAAACGTCGAGAATGGCGGCCACCCGCTCTTCAACATCGGTGTCGGCCGGCTTGGCGGCGTTTATGCCCACGCCGATAACAATGCGGTCGAAAATCCGCAAACCGCGCTCAACAATCGACTGATGACCGAGAGTAAACGGATTAAAAGAGCCCGCAAAAAATGCTATACGTTCCATTTTCATATTGGATGCAAAGTTAACGAAAAATTTCGAGACTTGCGAACGCTACACCAAAAAACTACATTATTTACAACTTTTTAGCGTATGTTGGTGTTATTATGAAAATTTTCGTGTATCTTTGCAGCAAAATAACCCCTAATATTTATAAACGAAATGAAACATGTAACCAGAATTCTCAGCATCGCCGGAATCAGCGGCGCCATGCTTCTTACCAGCTGCGGCTCAATGACTAACCTTGGCAAAGGCGCGGCCATCGGTGGCGGTGCAGGTGCCGGCGTAGGTGCCGGTATCGGCGCACTTATCGGCGGCGGCAAAGGTGCCGGCATCGGCGCAGCTATCGGCGCAGCAGTAGGCTCCGGCGCAGGCATGCTCATCGGCAAAAAGATGGACGACCAGGCCAAAAAGCTCCGCGAAATCGAAAACGCCAAGGTTGAAGAAG
>CAZKPP010000054.1:0-16339 GCA_964554665.1 uncultured Bacteroides sp. | reverse complement strand
TTTGGAAAGAGTTTAGCAATATTGTCGGTTTTAACTATGAACAACAGCCTTTTGAGGCAACCATTGACGGGCTGCACTATATTTTGAATCCGACGAACCATTGCGCTACGGTGACATATTCCGAACAGAACAGTTTGAGTAACTATGAAGGCAGACTGAGCATTATTATCCCCGAGGCCGTTGAGTCGGATAACGAAAGTTACATCGTAACCGGAATAGGCGACGAGGCGTTTAATAACTGCTGGGGATTGAAGGCAGTTTCACTTCCATCGACTCTCGAATATATCGGCAAACTTGCGTTTGGCTATTGCACATCGCTCCGCTCTATCGCAATTCCAGATGAAGTTACAATCATTGATGATGAGGCGTTTACAGGTTGTAGCGCACTTGCTTCTGCTACCATCGGCAACTCTGTGGAAACCATAGGTGACTATGCATTCTTTGGCTGCACCGGTCTGGCCGCGATTCGCGTCCCGCAGTCGGTCAAGACCATCGGTGAGAATGCATTTATGGGCATCCATTGGCTCAATGAAGTTCGCGCTGAATCAACAATCCCCGCCGAGGCTCCGGCATCGGCATTCAGCAACAATGCCTATAAGAGCGCAACGCTTGTAGTTCCCGACGGCTCCATTGATAACTACAAATCTCATCCGACCTGGTCGAACTTCATGACGATTCGCGAAATCAGCAATGTATCCTCCATAATTGAGGTGGTTGACGATGCGATTATGGTTAAGGGCGCGGAAAACGTTCGCATCTATAACACCTCGGGCGCGCAGGTTTATGTCGGCGAGGCAGGGCGCATCGAACTTCCATCGGGCATCTACCTCGTGGTCACCGACTCCGTTACCAAGAAAGTACGCATCTAATACTCCCAAAACCTCACTCCAAAGCCGCAAAGCCACGCGCCTTGCGGCTTTTTTCATTACGCCAGGAGGGAGGTGCGGGGGTCGAAGTGGCGGCTGATGGCGGCAAGGAGGGTTTTGGCGCAGTTGTCGTCGGGGTTGAGGCCGATGGTTTCTATGAGGTAGGCTTTGGCCTGATCGGCGCAGGTCATCTGCTCGACTTGGTGGAGAACGTTTGCCATCAGCTCGGCATCGTTGCCAAACAGCTCGCGCTGAAACATAAAGCGGTCGCTCAAGGGCAGGCGCAGCTGCTTGGGCCCATCAACAACCTTTGGCGCGGGCTCGGGCTCAACAATCTCTTCGACCGGCTCAGCCGCGGGTTCTTCAACCGGATCTTCGGCCGTTAACTCCCCGACGCGGCGGGCAAGCGATTCGAGTTCGGTCTGCATTTGGGCCATACGCGAGGCCAGGGTTGAAATTTCAGCGCATATAAGTTTAATCTGTTCGTTCATTGTCATGAAAATAGTTTATTTGGCGCAAATTTAGGCATATACCCCGAAATAATCGCAACCCGCGAGCGTTAAAAATCATTAAGGTTTAGGCGGGGGCAATACAATAATTTATAAAGAAAGTGCGTTTTATGGTCGTGAGAAAACGCATAGCCATAATATTGACGGTAGTTCTGACAGCATTCAGCGCCGGCGCCAAGCAACTCAACGACAAGTTGCTCAACCGCCCGTATGCCGACCTAAAGGCCTGGCACTTAGGCTTCAGCATAGGCATGCAGATGATGGACCTGCAGTTTACCAACAACGGCCAGCTGACCGATCAGGGCGAACAATGGTTTGCCGAGCAGCCGGCATTTTCGCCCGGCTTCTGCGTCAACGGCCTGATTGACTTCCGCCTGGCAACTCACTTCAACGTGCGCCTCAACCCCGGCATTTGGTTCGGAAACCGCGTGGTCACCTTTCGCGAGGCCAACAGCGGCTCCATCGAGCGCCAGAACATAAAATCGACGCTGCTCGTTCTGCCGATCGACCTGAAAGTTTCGGGCCTGCGCTATCGCAACGTGCGACCCTACGTGGTTGGCGGCGTGATGCCCACATTCGACGTTGGCAAGCGCCGCAGTTCCGAGCTGCTCCACCTCAAGAAGTTCGATACTTTCCTGACCATAGGCCTGGGCCTCGACACCTATTTCCCTTATTTCAAGTTCATTCCGGAAATCAAGTTCTGTTTCGGCCTGGGCGATATTATTCAACATAAGCGTCCCGACCTCGACGACTCGCCCGGCCAGATGCGCTTCACCAACTCCATTGACCGCGCGGTTTCGCGAATGTTTGTTTTGACTTTCTATTTTGAATAAGCTCCTTAAATATTTATTCGCACTGCTCATTGCCCTTCCGGCGGCCGCACAAACCGACCCGAACCTGACGCAATATTTTCAGGCTCCGACCTTCATCAACCCTGCTGAAGCCGGCGCCACCGACCTTTTGCGCCTGCGCGGCGGCAGCCGCATGCAATGGCTCGGCATCCACGGCGCTCCGCGCGACTTCATAGCTGCGGCCGACATTCCGTTTGCGGTTTTCGGGCGGCGCTGGGGCGGGGGCGCAACAATGTTTCAAGAGAGCATAGGCCTATATAAAACCTTGAGTCTCAACGGCCAGTTGGCCGCGCGCCAGAAAATCGGCAAAGGCTACCTCACCGTGGGCGTTCAGTTCGGCTATCTGGAACAGAAATTCAAAGGCTCGGAGGTAGACATTCCCGACGATGACGATTTCCACGAGTCGAACGACGAAGCCATTCCCTCCTACGACGTTGAGGGCAACCACTTCGATCTGGGCGTCGGCTTAGGCTTTGTCCACCCGTGGTTCACCGTGGGCCTCAGCTGCTCCCACCTGATGTCGCCGACCATTAAAATGGAGCGCGAGGGAAGCCACGGAGCCGGCTCAAGCGACGAGCAAAATTTTGAATTTCAGTTTCGCCGCAACTTATATTTTATAGCGTCGAGCAATATTCCAATAAAAAATACGTTATTTGAAGTGTTGCCCTCCGTGATGGTTCGTTCGGACCTGCAGCGCGTTCAGGCCGACATCACCGCCCGCCTAAGATGGAAAAAGTTCCTGACCGCGGGCATCGGCTACCGAACGCAAGACGCAGTTTCAGTTCTGCTCGAAGGAGAGTTCAAAGGCATACGCCTGGGCTATAGCTACGACTATTCAACATCGGCAATCATGCGCGCCTCGTCGGGCAGCCATGAAGTCTGGGTCGGCTACTCCCTGAAACTCAACTTCGGCGAAAAAAACCGCAACCGCCACAAGAGCATCCGAGTAATGTAATAAAAAAGACTAATCAGATAATCTCTAACACAGATGAAAAAACTAATCTTCCCGGTTTTCGCCGTAGTACTTGCAGCTGCGATGGCATTTGCCTTGTCGTCGTGTGCCGGAACCGCCTCGGGCAACTCCGGAGGCGAAGTGACCGGCGCCGGCGTAGGCTCCTGGTCCGAGCCCACCCCCTACGGCATGGTGCTGGTTGAGCGCGGCTCAATCCGTTCGGGCGTTAGCAAACCCGACTCGCTGCGCGGCATCAAGGCCGATTCCAAGCCTATCAGCGTTGAATCCTTCTGGATGGACGAAACCGAAATCACCAACGCCAAATACAAACAGTTTGTCAACTGGGTGCGCGACTCCATTATCCGCGAACGCCTGGCCGACCCCGCCTTTGGCGGCAACGAGGCCTTCAAAATCGAAGAAGACAAAGAGGGCAACCCCATAGGGCCGTATCTGAACTGGGCAAAGGCAATTCCCTGGCGCAACCCCAACGAAGACGAAAAGCGCGCCATTGAAAGCGTTTATCGCATCAACCCCATTACCGGAGCCAAGGAACTCGATCCCACCCAGCTCAACTATCGCTACGAAACCTTCAACCACACCGAGGCCGCGCGTCGCCGCAACCGCACCGACCGCACCCGCCGCGAATATAACACCGACCTGGCAGTGCCCACCTCCGACCCGATTATTTCGAAGGACACCGCCTATATCAACGACGAAGGCGAAATCGTGCGCGAAACCATTACCCGCACCCTCACCGGCGACTATGACTTCCTGAACACTTATATCGTTAACGTTTATCCCGACACCACCGCCTGGATCAACGACTTCGACAACGCATATAACGAACCCTACACCCGCCTCTACTTCTCAAACGGCCTCTACAACGACTATCCCGTAGTCGGCGTAAGCTGGGAGCAGGCTACCGCCTTTGCCAACTGGCGCACCGACTTCCTTCGTCGCTCGCTGGGCAAGGATGGCATCTACGTTGAACCCTACCGCCTGCCAACCGAGCTGGAATGGGAATACGCCGCACGTGCCGGCGAAGATGAAAACATCTTCCCCTGGGCCGGCGACCTGCCGATAATGGAAGACAAAGGCTGCTTCTATGCCAACTTCAAGCCCGCCGACGGCAACTACATGCGCGACGGCCACCTGATAACCTCAAAGGTCGGAACATATAACGCCAACGACTTCGGGCTCTACGACATGGCCGGCAACGTCAGCGAATGGACCTCTACGGCCTACACCGAAAGCGTGGGCAAGGTTCAGGCCGACATCAACCCGCAATATCGCTACGATGCCGCCAAAGAAGACCCCTATAAGCTGAAACGCAAAATCGTTCGCGGCGGCTCCTGGAAAGACGCCGTGTCCGACATCCGTTCCGACATTCGCATGTGGGAATACCAAAACGAACAGCGCTCATATATCGGCTTCCGCTGCGTGCGCACCCAAATCGGCACCGCCAAAGGCCAAAAATCCCGCAAATAACCCATTGATTAGAGATGAAAAAGAAAAGTATTAAAAAATATAAGAACGCGGTTGAGCGTTTTCTTTCGGGCGACTCCGGTCAGCGATTCTTTAACTTCGCCTACTCCATCGGTGCGGCAATCGTAATCTGGGGCGCGCTGTTCAAACTCCTTCACCTGCCCGGCGGCAACCTCCTGCTCATGATCGGCATGGGCACCGAAGTGTTGATGTTTATCCTCTCGGCCTTCGACCGCCCCGCCAAACAATACCACTGGGAAGAAGTGTTCCCCGTTCTCGACACCCACGACGCCGAAGACCGTCCCAACATGCAGGGCGGCGGCGTTCAGGGCAACATAGTAATCGGCGCAGCAGCCGGCGCAGGCGCCTCCGCAGCGGCCGTTCAGCAACACCCCGCAACCGCCATTGCCGACCGCCCGCTCAGCCTCAACGCCTCGGCCCAGGAAGCCACCGAACACTATGTGGCTCAAATCGCAGCCCTCTCCGACCAGATGGCCGAACTGCGCAAATCAACCGAAGCGCTCAACAAGGTTACCGCCGTGTTGCTCCAAAGCTACAACGCCATCACCGAAAACTCCGACCGCATAACGGCGTCGTCGCAGGGCTACGTTGAAGAAATGACCTCGCTCAACCGCAACGTTGCCGGCCTGAACACCATCTACGAAATCCAGCTCAAGAGCGTAAGCTCGCAGCTTGACTCCATCGACCGCGTCAACAACGGCATCAAGGACATCCGCGACATGTATGAACGCTCGGCCGACACCTCGCGCCAATACTGCGAGGAAACCGAACGCATGGCCCGCTACATGAAGCAGCTCAACGCAATCTATGCCCAGATGATTCAGGCCATGACCCAGAATCTGCCCGGCGGAGCAGCTCCCGCCGAAAACCGGCAATAATAATTTAGCAAACAAGAATTCCAGATATGGCTCAAAGTTCCGGCCTTACGCCACGACAGAAAATGATCAACCTGATGTATATCGTGTTGACGGCAATGCTCGCATTGAACGTCAGCAGCGATGTGCTCGACGGTTTCACTCAAGTCGACGAAGGCCTTAACCGCTCTAACACCAACGTTGCGGGGCGCAACCACGCGCTCTATCAGCGCCTGGAGCAATTTGCCGAGCAGAACCCCGAAAAGGGCAAAGCCTGGCTCGACAAGGCTTCGGAGGTTGTTGACTTCACCGCGCGCCTGACCTCTACGGTCGACTCGCTGAAACTCGCCGTGGTTCAAAAAGCCGACGGCAAAAACGGCGACCCCGCCAATATTCTCCACCGCGACGATCTGGAAGCCTCGTCGGCAGTGCTCCTCAACCCCGCAACCCTGCAGGGCCGCCAGCTGCGCCACCAGATCGACTCCTACCGCTCGTTTATTGTCGACCTCATTCCCGACACCCTCAAGCAAAAAACCATAGCCGAGGCCCTGTCGACCGAAAACCTCGACGAAAACGGCCGCCCGCGCCTTCAAAGCTGGGAAGAAGCCAACTTTGAATCGAAGCCCGTGGTGGCCGCGGTAACCCTGCTGTCGAAGCTCGAAAGCGACATCCGCTATGCCGAGGGCGAAGCCCTGACCTCGCTGCTCAACGCAGTCGACGCCGGCGACGTTCGCGTTAACGAGCTCAACGCCTTTGTCATCCCCCGCTCGCGCTCGGTAATGCGTGGCTCGAAATATTCCGCCAACATTGTTCTCGCGGCGGTCGACACCACCCAGCGCCCGGCAATTTTCATCGGCGGCAAGCAGCTGCCCGAAGGCTCCGACCTATATGAGTTCGCAACCGGCCAGACAGGCACGTTTGACTACTCCGGCTACCTGGAAGTGGCCCACGGCGACGGAACCACCACCCAACACCCCTTCCAGTCGAGCTACACCGTGTTTGAACCCACGGCAACCGTGTCGGCAACGATGATGAACGTTCTCTACGCCGGCATCGACAACCCCCTGTCGATTTCCGCTCCGGGCGTACACTCCAACCAGATTAACGCAACCATGACCAACGGCACCCTTACCCGCCAAGGCGACAAGTGGATTGCCCGCCCCTCGGCCGTAGGCAAAGACGCCGTAATCACCGTTACAGCCAACATTGACGGCACCAACCAGACCATGGGCACCACCACTTTCCGCACCCGCAAGCTGCCCGACCCGACGCCGTTTATTACCTACACCGACGCCCAGGGCAACGCCGACCGCTATCGTGGCGGCAAACCGCTCAGCAAAGCCGTTTTGCTCTCATCGCCCGGCATCGACGCCGCTATCGACGACGAACTGCTCAACATCAAGTTCAACGTTGTCAGCTTCCAGACCGTGTTTTTCGACCAAACCGGCGCCAACATCATTGAAAACTCCAACGGCGCCCAGTTCTCGGAACGCCAAAAGGCGCAGTTCCGCCAGCTCAAACGCGGCAAACGCTTCATAATCACCAACGTCAAGGCCTCCGGTCCCGACGGCATAACCCGCTCAATCTCACCATTGGACGTTCTTGTTAACTAACCTCTGACCTATGAAACTCAAAGTCCTCATATCGGCCGTTATGGCCCTCAGCGCCCTGGCCGCATCGGCCCAGGAGCAATCATCGTCGTCGGCAGTGATGTCAGTGACCTCGCGCGGCCCCCGCACCCGCCCCGGCCAGCAGACCGAAACCGGAGCCCCCGGAGTTTCCGCCCGCATGCAGGCCCAGGCCGACGCGTCGCGCCCCGATGCCTCGCTGAAATATATGCGCATCATCTATCGCGAACTCGACCTGCAGAACGAAGACGCCAACGCCCCGCTCTACTTTCCCGAAGACCTTGTCGACGGCAACGAAAACCTGTTTCGCATAATGTTCCGCCTGTTGGCCCAGAACAAAGTGCCCGCCTATGAATATCTCGACGGCCGCGAGGACTTCAGCGACGCCAATCGCGCCAAGATGGCCGACATTATCAACCGCTTCGACATTCTGGCCACTCCCGCCAAAGGCTACTCGGAAAAGAACCCGGTTTACGACATAGAACCGGTCGACGTGCCCACCAACGAAGTTCTGGCCTATTTCATTATAGAGCGCTGGGAATTCGACAACCGCACCAACAAAATGCGCACCACCGTTGAAGCAATCGCCCCGGTTATCGTGCGCGACGACGCTTCGGCAATTTCCGGCAAGACCCCGATGTTCTGGATGAAGATGTCTGACCTCAAACCCTATCTGCAGGCCCAATATATCTTCACCGACGACGACAATAACCTGGCCACCCACACCTACGACGACTTCTTTACCCTCAACCTCTATAAGGGCAACATCTACAAGACCCGCAACCTGCGCAACCGCACGCTGGCCCAGATGGCGAAAGAAGATCCCGACACGCTGAAAGCCCTCCAGGACTCCATTCAGTATCGCCTCGACCACTACGCCGACAACCTTTGGGTGCCCTCGCGCGAGGAACTGGCCAAGGCAAAGGAAGCCGCAGCAGCTGCCGCAGCTGACTCCGTTGCCGGGCTCGACATAACAGTCAGCACCCCCACCCGCTCCCGCTCCGAGCGCGCATCGACCCGCTCGCGCGAGGCCAAGAAGCCCGCAGCTAAAGTCAAGGCTCCCAAAAAGCACAAGGACTCGGCGCCGACAAGGTCGTCATCGTCGGCCACCCACTCGGTGCGCAATCGCCGCAAATAACCCTACAGATTCCTGAACACTGTCCACACCGCGGCGGCCGCAATGATGATTACGGCTGCAGCCGGTGATAAGATGCACCGCCGCAACCGCGGAAACCGGTTGCTCTCGCCCATAACGACCAACCCTATCAGCGGCACCACGAAAAACAGCGCCGGATTAAACGCCCACGCCTCGGCAACCCGGCCATGAACCAGAGCGTGCAGCGCACGCGCCGAGCCGCAACCGGGGCAGTCGTAGCCGGTTAGCAACTTAATCCAGCAGCGCGGATAAGGAAACGGCCCGCCCACGGGGTCGAAGAAATAAACTCCGACTCCGACCGCCACAGCGGCAACAATTATCAGAACTCCGCGCAACGAAAGTTTCATGAGCGCAAATTTACATCAAAAAAAGCAAATACCGCTTTCAAATACCAACTTTTTTTCGTAACTTTGCGGGCTTAAAAACTGAAAATACATATTTTATGGTAAAACATATCGTCAGCTTCAAACTATCAGGCACCGACGCCCAACGCCTCGAAGCCGCACGCCGCTTCAAAGACGCCCTTATGGCCCTCCCCGAGCAGATTTCAGTGCTCCAATCAATGGAAGTAGGCATCAACGAGAACCCTTCGGAGGATTGGGATGTTGTTTTAACCGCGGTAGTTCCCACGATGGCCGACGTTGAAGTCTACGCCAAACATCCGGCCCACGTTGCCGCCGCCGGCATCGTAGCCCCGCTCAAGGCCGCCCGCGCCTGCGTTGACTATCAGTTTTAAAACCCCCTCCTCTACCCTACTAACAACAACAGACTATGCAGCAGTTAAAAATAAGTCAGGCACCTACCAACCGCGACCCCCTGTTGAACCGCTATCTGCAGGAAATCGGCCGCGAAGAGCTCCTTACCGTCGACGAAGAGGTTGAACTTGCCCAGCGCATACGCCAGGGCGATACCGCCGCCGTTGACCGCCTCGTGCGCGCCAACCTCCGCTTCGTGGTTTCCGTTGCCAAGCAGTATCAGAACCAGGGTCTGGAACTCATGGACCTTATTTCAGAAGGCAACGTAGGCCTGCAGAAAGCCGCCCAGAAGTTCGACGAAACCCGCGGCTTCAAGTTCATATCCTACGCCGTATGGTGGATTCGCCAGAGCATTCTTCAGGCCCTGGCCGAACAGAGCCGCATTGTGCGCCTGCCCCTGAACCAGGTTGGCTCCATCAACAAAATCCGCAAGGTTCTCAACAAGTTCGAACAGGAAAACATGCGCGCCCCCTCGGTTGAGGAACTCGCCAAAGAGCTCGACGTTGCACCCGAAAAAATTGCCGAAACCATGAAGGTTTCCGGCCGTCAGGTATCGGTTGACGCTCCCTTCCAGGAAGGCGAAGACAACTCGCTGCTCGACGTGCTGACCAACAACGACTCGCCCGCCACCGACGAAGGCCTCTCGCGCGAATCGCTGTCGACCGAAGTTGAGCGCGCCCTTCTGCAGCTCCACGACCGCGAGCGCCAGATTATCAAGCTCTTCTTCGGCATCGGCTGTCAGGAAATGACACTCGAAGAAATTGGCGTTAAGTTCGATCTTACCCGCGAACGCGTTCGCCAGATTAAGGAAAAGGCCATTCGCCGACTCAAAGGCTCAAAGAGCGAACTGCTCAAAAGCTACCTTGCTCAGTAAACCCATTTTCGGGCGGAGATTCAACAGTCTCCGCCCTTATTATATCCACAATGCAGCAACTTCTATCCACAGTTCCCGGCGTCAGGGCCTTTACAACGCAAGCTACTGACAAAATCAACGCAGCCGACATCATCCTGCCGGTGCAGACCCATTCGGCAAGGGTAGCGCGGCTCGACCGCTCTGACGACCTCAACGGCGCCGACGCCGTGGTTGCCAAGGGGCGCGGCCAACTGATCGGCATAAGGACCGCCGACTGCCTGCCGCTGCTGATGGTCGACCCCGAGGCGCAGGTCTATGCCGCCGTTCACTGCGGCTGGCGCGGAACAGTGGCCGGCATCGCGATAAACGCAGTTAAGGCAATGATTGACTTAGGCGCCGACCCCGCGCGCATCCGCGCCGCCTTTGGCCCGCACATCTGCGGCGAATGCTTTGAAGTTGGCGAAGAAGCTGCCGCGCAGTTCGCGCCTGCAGCCGTTGAGCGGCGCAATCTGTGGCCCAAGCCCCACGTAAGCCTGGCCCGAGCCGTCGCCCTCCAGCTGGCTTCGGCAGGCGTTGCCGAGCCCGAGGCCGCCCCGGCATGCTCCAAGGAAGATAGCCGCTACTTTTCGGTCCGCCGCCAGGGCTACGGCCTGAGCGAGCGCACAATCACCGCCATCGGACTCCTGTAAACAACTTTTCGGCCATTTACTTTGTTAGGTCAGATATAATTCATATCTTTGACCAATATTTTAACATCCCTATCATAGCCAATGGACTCCAAAGACCTTCAAACCCTTGCCGCCAAGGGAATTACTCCCGAACAGGCGCAAGCTCAGCTCGACCGATTCAAAACCGGTTTCCCTAACCTCAAGATTATTGACTCCGCAACCCCCGGCAACGGCATTCTGCGACTCACCGCCGACCAGCAGCAGGCCGCAGCCGACCGCTGGCAGCTCTATCTCGACGACGGCGGCGAAGCCTGCAAATTCGTGCCCGCATCGGGTGCCGCATCGCGCATGTTCAAGGCGCTTTTTAACTTCGTCGATGGCCCGACCGACACTCCCGCTGCCGGCTCTGACGTGGCCCAGGTTCTCGACCATATTGAAGATTTCGCCTTTTTCCCGGCACTCAATGCAGTTTGCCTGCACAATTACGGCAAGTCGGTTGCCGACCTGCGCGCCGCCGGCAAAAACCGCGACATCATAGCCGCCATAATCTCGGGCAGCGGCCTCAACTACGGCCAGCTCCCAAAGGGGCTGCTGCAGTTCCATAAATACGCCGACGGAGCCCGCACGCCGCTCGAAGAACAGATTGCCGAAGGCGCCGCTACGGCCGTGAAACCCGGCGGCACGCTCTATCTCCACTTCACCGTGTCGCCCAACCACCGCCGGCTCTTTGAGCAGAAACTGGCCGAGGTGCTGCCCGCGGCAGAGGCCAAATACGGCATCAAAATCAAGGCCGAACTCTCGGAACAACGAGGCTCTACCGACACCATAGCCGCCAACCCCGACGGCACTCCTTTCCGCCAGGACGACGGCACCCTGCTCTTCCGCCCCGGCGGCCACGGCGCCCTGATTGCCAACCTCAACGACATTAACTCCGCCGTTGTTTTCATCAAAAACATCGACAACGTGGTTCCCGACGCCCACCGCGACGCAACCGTAAGGTGGAAGCAGATTTTGGCCGGCCAACTGATTCTTGTCCACGACAAGATTGCCGAATATCTTGAAGCACTCGGCGCCAAACCGACCGACGAAAAGCTCAAGGAAATTGCCGATTTCGCCGCAACCACGCTGAATATCCACGACTCGCGTCTGCAGACCCTTTCGGGCGCCGAACTTGCCGCCTATCTCACCGCCAAGCTAAACCGCCCGCTGCGCGTCTGCGGCATGGTTATCAACGAGGGCGAACCGGGCGGCGGTCCGTTCATCACCGTCAACCCCGACGGCTCCGCATCGCCCCAGATTCTCGAAAGCAACCAGATTGCCTCCGAGTTTAAAGACCTGATGGCCAAAGCCACACACTTCAACCCCGTAGACCTTGTTTGCTACATTGCCGACGTTGCCGGCAAGCACTATAACCTGCCCGACTATGTTGACCAGGCTACAGGCTTCATTTCCAGCAAGTCGTCCGGTGGTCGCGAACTCCGCGCCCTGGAGCTGCCGGGCCTCTGGAACGGCTCGATGAGCGACTGGAACACCGTGTTTGTCGAAGTTCCGGCCGAGACCTTCAACCCCGTAAAAACCGTCAACGACCTGCTTCGCCCGAGCCACCGCTAAAAATTTTCGCCAAAAAACTTGCACAGTTAAAAGATAATGCCTAACTTTGCGGCGCAATTGAACGCAAGGTTCCATGGCCGAGAGGTTAGGCAACGGTCTGCAAAACCGTGTACAGCAGTTCGAATCTGCTTGGGACCTCAAAAAGTTAGGCGGACACTCAATCGAGTGTCCGCCTGATTTTTTACTCTTTTTCGGGGTTAGCGGAGCAGATATTTGCGGCCGTTGCGGATATAGAGACCACGGCCGGGGTTGGCTACCGGACGGCCCTGGAGGTCATACCACTGACCTTCGTCGGCTGCTGCATCTTCGATTTCCGACAGGCCGGTGCTGTCGATAAACTTATATGCGCTGGCGCTCTTGAGGCCGGGCACGGAGAAATAGGGCTGAGCTTTGCCCACGATGTCGACGTAGCTGCCCAGGTGTTCGGGATGAGCCTTGAGGTTCAAATCCTTGCGCGTCTGGCTGTTGTTGACCAGCTGAACGGGCACACAGTATTTATAGTCGGTTTCGAGGGGCGAGTCGGCCAACACGATGTTCGACTCAACAGTGCAGCCGTCGCCGGAGAAGATAACGCCCTTGGCGCTCCAGGCATTGTTGGCATAGCCAACGATATAGCCGCGCAAGGTAGCGTCAACAGCCTTCTGCGGGGCCATTTCAATCAGCTGGGCGCAGGTGATGTATTCGCCGGGAACAACTACGGGGTCGTCGGGAGTGGGATTGGTGCCGCCGCCCGAGGTGGAGAATGTAGTCTGAGTGCCTGAGCGGGTAATGCCGCTCAAAATAAGGTCGGCGGTCTTGCCGTTCCACCATTTGGGAGCATAGGAGGTAACTTTGGCGGTGCCGGGGAAGCAGTCGCCGGCGGTGCGGTTCTGCTTAACTGCCACGCCGTCGGCCTCGATGAGGTCTACGCCCTGGTGGCCCTTGGTGTTGTTCACCGTGTTGTCGAGCCAGGTCTGGCTGTTGTAGTCAATATGCCAGATCAGCATGCCCTGGCCGGGCAGATACTTGTCCCAGCCGCTCTGGTTGCGGGTTTCAAACAGGTAGAACTCCTTGGCGTTGCTCGGGTTGGTGAGGCAGAACGCGGTGTTGGTGGTGCGCAGGTCGTCGAGCACCTTAACGTCGTCGGTCGAGGTAAGCTCGGTCAGGTTAATCCAGCCCAGGGCGTTGCGCTCAAACGAGCTGTAGGCGGGCGGGGTGCGGCCGTCGTTGTTGTAGGGGCCGTAGTCGAGCACCGACCATTCGCCGGGGGTGTAGTAGACCATCGAAGTGGTGTGGTAGAGGTCGGGCAGCCCGAGAATGTGGCTGAACTCATGGGTAAAGGTGCCCATGCCGTCGGGTTTGTCATATTCCCACTCGTTGGAGCAGCCGTAGAGGTCGATAACAACGCCGTCGAGCTTCAGGTCGATGCCGGCCTGGGTAAGGTTCCAGCTGTGGGGCCACACGGATTCTGCCGGGCCGTAGGAGGCTTCGCCCTGGCCGGCATAGATTACGTAAACGTTGTCGACATAGCCGTCGCCGTCGCGGTCGTAGTCGCGGAAGTCAATCTGCGAGTCGAGGGCGCGGCAGGCCTCAACAACCATCTGCTCGGGAGCCTTGTCGGTGCCGCCCGAGTTGCCGCCGTAGTAGTTGCGCTTCTGCGAAAGGGTTACGGGGCCGAAAACGTCGAACTGACACTCAAACAGCCCGCTGGAGCTGTCGCGGAAATACTGGCGCACGCAGCCGGTGCCGCCATATTCGCTGAAGCCATCCTTATTGAGCATGTCGGTGAAATATTGATTAGCCTTGGCATCGGAGCCGATGGTAAACTTAATGTCTTTATATTCAACAAGAATCACCAGCGCCTTCTGCTCGCCGGTGGCGGGGAAGGTGGTGCCGGGGAATGTGCCGATATTGCCGGGCACGCGGCGCGGAGCCTGACGCAGCGAGTTGCGGGCGTCGAAGCGCGCGGTGCGAGCCTCCATGCGGCTGCTGATTTCGGCGTCGGAGGCGACTACGAGGCGGTCGGCCATGTCGATAAACTTGCGGCCGGCTCGGTCAACATAGTGATGACCGAACTCGTCGCCAACTTTCTGCACTTCAATGGTTTCGCCGTCGGGACCGGTCATTTTGACATAGCCGCGCTTGGCCGGAACAGCCCACGCCGTTGACGCAGTCACTGCGGTTAACAGGAGAGAAAATAATAGTTTCTTCATCAGTGATATGATTGTTTTATAGACTTATTCTGTATATAAATAACGTTTAATCGAGCGTTTTGGTGTCTTTTCGAACTCTTCGTCGATAAATTTTATTGACTGGATGCGGCAGTAACTCTCAAGCGTGGGGTTCAATTCGGCAACGTCCTGGCGTATGCGCTCCTGCACTTCGGCCGAGGTCAGGCCGTCGCGACGCGCTTCGTCGAGGTTGGGGAATATCAGCGCCTTGAGCTTGCCCTCGCCGGCATCGATTACCAGGCTTTCGCTAACGTAGGGCATGTTGTTGAGCTTCTGCTCGATTTCTTCGGGATAGATGTTTTGGCCGGCGGGGCCGAGAATCATCGACTTGTTGCGGCCGCGCAGGAAAATGTTGCCCTTGGAATCCATGGTGCCCACGTCGCCGGTGAGCATCCACCCTTCGGGACGCATGATTGCGGCCGTTGCCTCGTCGTTCTTATAGTAGCCGAGCATAACGTTGGTGCCCTTAACCATCAGCTCACCGGGAATGTGCTCCGGATCGGGCGACAGGATTTTCACCTCCATGCGCGGCACCGGACGGCCACACGACGTGGCGGCAAACTCGCGGTCATCTTCGGGCTGATAGCCTTTGGCGTGGGCGTAGCCGATGAGCGGGGCACACTCGGTCATGCCGTAGCCAACGGTAATCGGAAAGTTGATGCGATGCAGAAATTCCTCAACCTCGCGGTTCAGCGCGGCGCCGCCAACAATGAGCATTTCCAGCTGGCCGCCAAAGGTTTCCATCAACATTGCGCGCACTTTTTCGAGCACTTTCTTGTCAATAATGGGCGTATGGAGCAGCAGGCGGTTGAGCGGGCGGTCGAGAGCGGGGAAGACCTTGGTCTTGATGATTTTTTCGATAATCAGCGGCACCGTGATAATCAGGCGCGGGCGGGCGGTGCGGAATGCCTCGACCAGCACTTTGGGCGAAGGCTGACGGGTGAGGAAATAGAGATGGGCGCCCTTGCAGATGCCGTGGATAAGGTCAATGACCAGCCCGTACATGTGGGCCAGCGGCAGCATGCACACCATCGAGTCGCCGGGACGCGGCAGGCTGTGGAGAATGGACAGCAGCGCCTCAACGTTGCCCCAGATTGCGCGGTGGGGCACCATTACGCCCTTGCTGAAGCCGGTGGAGCCGCTGGTGTAGTTTATCAGCGCCAGCGTGTCGCCATCTTTATACTCAAAGTACTTAACGTCGTCGGGAGTGAAGCGCTCGGGATATTTTTTGCCGAAAAGCTCGTTGAGGTGCGAACGCGCCTCGGTCAGGGCCTCGCTGCGCGAAAAGAGCAGCGAAAAGTCCTTGATGCGCAAAATCCCTTCCAGAGCGCTCATGAGCTCCGGATCGAGGTTTTCATAAATCTCGCGGTCGACAAACAACAGCTTCGAGTCGGAGTGGTCAACCAGATGGTGCAGATTGTCGGGCTTGAACTCATGGAGCAGCGGCACAACCACCGCGCCATAGCTCATAATGGCAAAGAACGCCACTGCCCACTGGGCGGAGTTTTTGCCGCAAAGGGCAATTTTATCGCCCGGCTTGATTCCCGCTTCCTTAAACAGGATGTGGAGTTTGGCTATTTTTCGACCGAGGTCTTTATATTGCAGCGATTCGCCGTTGAAGTTCGTAAGCGCCGGGGAGTCCCAGTACTTGCGAACAACCTTTTCGAGTATTTCAACAACATCGTGGCGCATAGTCATCGACGGTTTGAGTTACGGAGCGTTTAGTTAAAGAATTTTTTCAGGGCATCGAAAGCGGCCATGAGTCCTTCGGCATCCTTGCCGCCGGCCTGGGCAAACCCGGGCTGACCGCCGCCGCCGCCCTTAATGGCCTTGGCGGCTTCGCGAACCATTTGCGAGGCGTTCAATCCGCCCTTAACAACGTCTTCGGTCAGCATTACGGTGAGCAGCGGCTTCTGCTGC
>CAZKPP010000053.1:0-16531 GCA_964554665.1 uncultured Bacteroides sp. | reverse complement strand
GGAATAATCAAGTCGGCAAAAGCCTTTGAGGGTTCGATGTGCATGCGGTGCATGGGTTTGAGCACTCGCGAATAGCGGTCGAGCACCTGTTGGGGCGTGCGTCCGCGCTCAACGCAGTCGCGGGCAATCAATCTGATGAGTCGGTCGTCGGCATCGGCATCGACAAACACCTTGACGTCGAGCATCGAGCGCAGCTGTTCGTCGCAGAGAGCCAGAATGCCTTCAACTATAACCACATCGCGCGGCTCAACTCTAACGGTTTCGGGCTGGCGGGTGCAAGTGAGGTAGCTGTAGGTGGGCATCTCTATCGCCTCGCCGCGCTTCAGTGCTTCGAGGTGTTCGACCAGCAGGGGCCAGTCGAAGGCCGCGGGCTCGTCGAAGTTAATGTTCTGGCGCAGCTCCGGGGGGATGTGGCTCGAATCTTTATAATAGGAGTCTTGCGAAATCACGGCTACCTCGCCGGGAGGGAGTTCGGCAATGATTTTGCGAACCACGGTAGTTTTTCCGCTGCCGGTGCCACCGGCGATGCCTATGATCAACATATCTTTTTGGATTGTCGGTTAAATTTTTCGCAAAGTTACGATTTTTCTTTCAAAGTGCAAAATCCCTCCACCACAAGAAAGTTAGAGGAAAAGGAGGGAGAGGAGGGCGCCGGCCAGATCGGCGGCGAAGTCGGCCCAGTCGCCGCCGCGACCCATGTGCATGGCGTCCTGAATCAGTTCGATCAATCCGCCAAAGAGGCCCACAGCCGTTGCTAACAGTAGCCGCGAGGGTAGGGGCGCACGGCGGCCGCGCCATATATCGAGCCCGAAGCAGAAACAGAGGCCGCCAAACATTATGGCGTGGACAATCTTGTCGGAGTGCTCCCAAAAACTGATTTCAGTATCGGGCAGCGGTTTGGGCGCAAGGGTCAGATAAAGAACTGCTGCGAGACACACCGCTGACAAAAGCCAGCGGGGCACCCGCAGCAGCATTTCTTTTAGCTTCGTTATCATTCCAGGGCCAGGCCGATTACTTGGTTGACGTTGTTGACGTAGTTGAATTTAAGGCCGTTAATATATTCGGCATTAATGTCTTCAACATTGCGCCGGTTTTCTTCCGAAATGATTATTTCGGTTATTCCCGCGCGTTTTGCAGCAAGAATTTTCTCCTTGATGCCGCCTACGGGGAGTACCTTGCCCCGCAAGGTCGTTTCGCCCGTCATTGCAACGCGCTCGCGGACCGGGCGTCCGGTCAGAGCAGAAACTATGGCTGTGACCATGGTTATGCCCGCCGAGGGACCATCCTTGGGTATAGCACCTTCGGGAACGTGGATGTGCAGGTCCGCTTTGAGGCGTTCGGGGTCAATGCCTAATTCTTGGGCGTGGGCCTTTACGTAGCGGTGGGCAATTGCTGCCGATTCTTTCATAACGTCGCCGAGGTTGCCGGTGAGGGTGAGCATTCCTTCGCCCTTGCCCGGAGTGGTAACGGCTTCGATGAAAAGAATCTCACCGCCGGCAGCGGTCCAGGCCAATCCGGTAACCACACCCGGTATGCGGTCGGTTGAATATTTGTCGTGGCTATTGGTTTCAACACCAAGCAAATCGCGCAGAGCCACCGGCTCTACGGGCACGGTGAATTCCGTGGCGGCAACTTTTGAGCGCACATATTTGCGCAACACAGCGGCCAGGCGCTTCTGCAGCTGGCGCACGCCGCTTTCAGCCGTGTAGTTATCAATAATATAGTTGATCGCCTCATCGGTAATCGGTGCTTCGTCTGCTTCGAGGCCCATTTCGCGGCGCAGGGTGGGCAGCAGGTGCTGTCGGGCAATTTCGAGCTTCTCTTCGGCGGAATATCCACTCAGGGTAATCACTTCCATGCGGTCGAGCAGCGGCGAGTCGATGGTCGAAAGCGTATTGGCGGTGGTTATGAACATTACCTTCGACAGGTCGAAATCCAAGTCCACGTAGTTGTCGTGGAACTTTGCGTTTTGCTCGGGGTCGAGCACCTCAAGCAGCGCGGCCGACGGATTTCCCTTGTAGTCTTGCGAAACCTTGTCGATTTCGTCAAGCATGATTACCGGGTTCATGGTTCCGGCGCGACGGATTGCGTCGATTATGCGACCGGGCATGGACGCCACATAGGTGCGACGATGGCCGCGGATTTCGCTTTCGTCGTGAAGGCCACCGAGGCTGACGCGCTGAAATTTGCGTCCAAGGGCGGCTGCAATGCTCTTGCCCAGCGAGGTCTTACCTACTCCGGGAGGGCCGACAAGACACAAAATCGGCGCGTGGCTCCGGGGAGAGTGCATCAGCATTGCCAGCTGTTCCAACACTCTTTCCTTAACCTTTTCCAAGCCCGAATGCGATGTGTTGAGCTCGTTTTCGGCACCTTGAAAGTCATTGAGATCGGTAGAAATCTTGCCCCAGGGGAGCTCCAGAACCGTTTGCAGATAAGTATATTGAGTCTGAAAATCGGGCGATGTTGGCGACAGATGCTCCAGCTTGTTGATTTCGCGCGAAATGGTTTCTTCAAGATTCAGCGGCAGCTCAAGTTCAGCCAGCTTATTGCGGAAAATCTGCGTTTCCGAACCCTCGCCGTAGAGTTCGGCGCGGATGGTTTCCATCTGTGTTTCCAAAAAGGCATTGCGCTGGCGTTCGCCCATGCGCTGGCGGGCGGCATCTTCAATTTCAGAGCGTATGCGCGAGTTATCTTTGTGAGCCACCAGGTGCTTGATCAGTTCGTCGAGTCGCTGGCGAATAGACGTTGCCCGAAGGAGGTCTGCACGGAAAGCCACCTCCAGGGGAGCGGCAACACACATGGAGTTCACGATTGAGGCCGCATCGGGTTCCTTGCCATCCTTGCCGTGTGAGGGTATCGCTCCTGGCATAGCTGCCGGAACTCCCTGGGCTTGCGAACACTCTTCAAGGAGCGACTGAGCAACCTCTATGCGCGTCTTGAATTCGGCGGTCTGGCGCGGCATGGCGTCTTTGACCGGCTCTACGGATATGGTCAGCGAATCGGCCACCATCGGCGCCGGGGCCAGGCTGTGAACTTTAACCGGATGAGTGGCAATCATGGCCACGGCGTTGTCGTCGGGCAGGGGAATAACCTTTAGAACCTGGCCTACGCAGCCGAGCTGATACAGGTCGTCGATGCCCGGATTGTCAACCGCCGGGTCGAGCTGGCAGAATATGGCAATAGCCATCTTTTCGCGCTCGGCAACCTCAGCCAGCCTCCGCGACGACGGGCGCACCAGGTGAACCGGAAAAATCACTCCGGGAAACAACACCAGGTTGCGCGTGGGCAGCACCGGCATGGCGTCGAAGTTTATCGACGCCGAGAATTCGGTTTCTTTGAGTTCTATATGTCCGACCGACAATGTTTCCTGTTTGCTCATACTTTAGCGTCTGAGAGCTGAGAAAGGCGGGCAACGTATTTGCCTATAATGTCAAATTCCAGGTTTACGATCGAGCCTACCTTTATGTCGCAGAAGTTGGTGTGTTCCAGCGTGTAAGGAATTATGGCCACGCCGAAACTTCCGCGCTTTGAATTGCAAACCGTAAGCGAAACTCCGTTGACCGTAACCGAGCCTTTTTCAACGGTGAAATAGCCCTGGCGTTCCATTTCGGCGTCGGGTTCATATTCAAATGTGAATTCAACCGAGCCGTCGAGTTCGTGGCGTTCAACGCATTTGGCCTTGCAGTCAACATGGCCCTGAACGATGTGGCCGTCGAGGCGACCGTTCATCATCATGGAGCGTTCGAGGTTAACTTTGGCCCCCGGGGTAAGCAAACCGAGGTTAGAGCGGCGCAGGGTTTCTTCAACCGCCGTTACCGTATAAGTATTCTCTGCGGGATTAACCGAAGTTACGGTCAGGCACACGCCATTGTGGGCTACCGATTGGTCGATTTTGAGTTCTTTGGCAAATGAGGAGCGGATAGTGAGCTCAACATTACCGTTATTAGTTGTGGAAGCCACTACTGTGGCGGGTTCTTCAACAATTCCGGAAAACATAATAAAATGAATAGTTCGTTGTTTTTAAGGAGAGCAAAATTACGAAAATAAATCGAGCTACGCAAATTTGAGATTTTGACGGTTAAAGTTTGTTAATTATGTTGAGATTGGCTAAAGTTTGCGTAACTTTGTTGCACCGAAATTTCAAACTAACCAAAATAAAGATTTATGTCAAAAGTAACAGTTGTTGGCGCCGGTAACGTAGGCGCAACTTGTGCAAACGTGCTTATTACCTGCGGCATTGCCGACGAGGTAGTTCTCATCGACATCAAAGAAGGCCTCTCAGAAGGCAAAATCATGGACATCATGCAGACGGCTAACATCCTCGGCGTTCAAACCCGCGCCAAGGGCGTTACCAACGACTACACCGCAACCGCCGGTTCCGATATGGTCGTTATCACTTCCGGTATTCCCCGCAAGCCCGGCATGACCCGCGAAGAACTCATCGGCGTTAACGCCGGCATCGTTAAGAGCGTAACCGATCAGGTTCTTGCCCATAGCCCCAACGCAGTTATTCTTTGCGTTTCCAACCCCATGGACACCATGACCTACCTGATTCACAAAACCAGCGGTCTGCCCAAAAACAAAATCATCGGCATGGGTGGCGCACTCGACAGCGCTCGCTTCCAGTACTTCCTGGCCAAGGCTCTCGAAGCTAACCCTGCTGAAATCGAAGGCATCGTAATCGGCGGCCATGGCGACACCACCATGATTCCTCTGACCCGCTACGCTGCCAAGCGCGGTATCCCCGCATCGACCCTGCTCCCCGCCGAAACCCTTCAGAAGGTTGCTGCTGACACCATGGTAGGCGGTGCTACCCTCACCGGCCTGCTCGGCACCTCTGCCTGGTATGCTCCCGGCGCAGCTGCAGCAAGCGTTGTTGACGCAGTTATCCACGACACCAAGCGCATGATTTCCTGCTCGGCTATGCTCGAAGGCGAATATGGCCAGAAAGACATCTGCATCGGTGTTCCCTGCGTACTCGGCAAAAACGGTATCGAAAAAATCGTTGAATTCGACCTCAACGACGAAGAAAAAGCCCTCTTTGAAAAGAGCGCCGAAGCCGTTCGCAAGACCAACGCTGCCCTTGCTTCTGTTCTCTAATCAATCCAAACCATACTTTAACTGCACTCCGAAATTCCCTTCGGAGTGCAGTTAACTTTTTAACTGAGGTCGGGGGATTAGAAGATTGGGAAGGTTGAGGGGGATTGGACGAACTTCTTTTCAAATTCATCGTTGGTCATGCAAAGCATCATGATGCCCTGAATCAGGGTGATAACTTGCCATGCGCCGCAAGTAATAACCGACAGCAAAATGCAGATTAAGCCGCCGCCGGTCTTGCCCAGATAGAAATAGTGGATGCCCAAGCCGCCCAGCAAAATTGCCAGCAGTGCGGCAACTCCGCGGCTCTTGCCCTCCGGACCTGCCGAATCGAAAGCGTTATTGTTGTCATATACAACGCGTGGGGGCGGAGGAGTTTGAATTACGGTTAACAACGGTTGTCCGCAAGTGGGACAGAAATTTTCATTGTCGTTGTGATACGACTTGCATTCGCTACAGTATTTCATAATCGCAAAGATAGTAACTTTTTTGTAAAAGATTCACAATTTGCACGAAAAAACCACAAAATTTCGTAACTTTGCAATTACCATGAATCAACAACCGCGAATTTTATTGCTCGGCGATTACAGCAACTGCCATAAATCGCTTGCCGGAGGGCTTACGGCTCTGGGCTGCGACGTGGTTGTTGCATCCGACGGTGGCCGCGGCCTTGATTGCGTGCGCGACGTTGATATATCGCGCCGGTCGGGCAAAACCGGCGGCCTGGCTCATTGGCTACGTATGGAACGGCTGTTGCGCGGAGAACTCAGCGGCTTTGATATTGTTGCAGTCAACGACCCGATGTTTGCCTCGCTTCGGCCCTATCCCTCCCGGCGGCTGTTCAATCTATTGAGGAAACATAACGGCTCCGTCTTCCTCACCTCAATGAGCACCGACCTCGCATACCTGAAAATGCTTGAGGCCGAGGACTCGCCGTTGGCCTACAGCGAATGGTTTGTCAACGGCAAACCGTCGCCGCATCAACTTGCTCATCCCGATTTGTGGAACGGCTGGCACGCTCCTGCGCTTACCCGCTATCAAAAATATTTTTTCGACAATATAGATGGCGCAGTGTCGGTGCTTTATGAATATCATTTAGGTATTCAGCGCTATTTAGGCGACACAAAAGTGGCATACGGCGGTATTCCCATTCAAACCGAGCTATTCAAGCCGGTTGAGCTGCCCGAACGCCCAGAAAAAGTCAGGTTCTTCCTTGGCCGCGACCGCAACCGCATGCTCTTAAAAGGTACCGATCTCTTGGAGATTGCCGCCAAGCGCGTTGTTGAGAAGTATCCCGGTCGCGCGGAGCTTGTGATTGTTGAGAATCGCCCGTACGCCGAATTTACCGAATTGCTTAAGTCGGCCCATGTTGTGCTCGACCAGATATACAGCTACACGCCTGCAACCACAGCTCTTATGGCCATGGCCTATGGCTTGAATGTGGTCAGCGGCGGTGAACCACAGTTCTACGACTTTATCGGCGAAACCGAAAACCGTCCGGTAATAAATGCTCCGATTGAACTCGAACCGCTCACTGCGGTTTTAGAGCAGATAGTTTTACATCCCGAACAAATTCGCGAGCGTGGCCTCCGCAGCCGTGAATTTGTTGTTAAACACAACGACAGCCGCGTAGTTGCGCAGCGCTATTTAAACTTTTGGAATGAACGACGCCTTGCCCTCTCTTGACTTTGCCATTGCCACTCACCGCCCCGAGGGTATCGAGCGTGTGGCCCGGATGCTGCTCCCCGCCGCCGATGGCGTCCGCTACATAGTTTCGTGGCAAAACCACGAAGATGCCCCGATTCCCGAAGCCATAGCCTGCCGCAGCGATGTTGAGGTCCACCGCTATGAAGAGCGCGGTCTTTCCAAAAACCGCAATAATGCGTTGCGCTTTTGTCGGGGGGACATCATTATTTCAACCGACGATGATTTAATTTATTATCCCGACGGTGTCCGTCAGTTGCGTCTCGCTTTTCAGCAGCAGCCCGACCTCGATTTCGCTACCTTCCGCAGCGACCATGCCAACATGAGCAAGTTCCCTGCGCAGCAAGTAGACCTGCGGGGCAGGTTACCCAAGAATTATTACGTGGCCAGTTTTGAAATCGCATTGCGACGCTCCACCGCCGGCAATCTGCGCTTTGCCGAAGAGTTTGGCCTCGGGTCGCCTATGTTTCATTGCGGCGACGACGAAATCTTTCTGCTCACCGCCATGCGAGCCGGCTATCGTTGCCGCTTTCTGCCTATAACCGTCTGCGCTCATCCTAATGTCTCCACCGGCTATCTGGCCAGCTATTCTCCGCAGATTCTCATGGGGTTTGGAGCTACCATAAAGCTGCTGAATCCGCGGTCATACGTTCTGCGTATACCATTAAAAGCCCGGCGCGTCGCAAACAACGGCCAGGCTTCGTTTTGGTCGGCTTTGAAGTGGTTAGCCACCGGTGCGTGGCGCGCCCCGCGATTGTCGGAGATTATGCGCCGCTGCAATCCTGAAAATTAAAATGGCGTGTCGCCTGAGCCGCTCAGGTCGGCGGAGCCTCCGCTCAACGGATTCGGTGAACCTAACGGGTCGTTATTGCTCAAATCCACGTTCATAGCCGAAGCTGAGGCCGACTGGTCGTACATAATGTCGACATCGCTCCAGTTCTCGAATCGGGCATATTGGCCGCGGAAGCGCATGGCAACGTCGCCTACCGAGCCCGAACGGTGTTTGGCAATAATGAATTCCGCCTTGCCGCGCAATTCCGGAGCATCGTCGCGGGCGGCGCCGTGAAGGTAATATTCCGGACGGTGGATAAAGCAAACAATGTCGGCATCCTGTTCAATGGCGCCCGATTCGCGCAGGTCGCTCAGTTGCGGGCGTTTATCTTCCGAGCGCGATTCTACCGAGCGGTTGAGCTGCGAAAGGGCGATGATAGGAATGTTCAACTCCTTGGCCAGCTCCTTGAGCGAGCGTGAAATCATCGACACTTCCTGTTCGCGCGAACCGAATTTCATGCCCGAGGCGTTCATCAGCTGCAGGTAGTCGATAACTATGATTTGAATGCCCTTTTCGCGCACGAGCCGTCGCGCCTTGGTGCGGAGTTCAAGAATTGACAGGCCGGGTGAATCGTCGATATATATGGGTGCCGACTGCAGGGTGCCGATGCGGCTCAGCAGCTGGTTCCACTCGCGGTCTGAAAGGCGCCCCGACTTGATTTTTTCGCCTTCTATTTCGCAAACGTTCTGAATCAAACGGTTAACCAGCTGCAGTTTCGACATTTCAAGCGAAAATATGGCAACCTTGGTGTTGTAGTTCACCGCCATATTCTTTGCCATCGACAGCACCATTGCGGTTTTACCCATGGCCGGGCGGGCGGCAATGATAACAAGGTCGGAGTTCTGCCAGCCCGATGTCTTTTTGTCGAGTTCGTTGAAGCCCGATGCAAGGCCCGACAGGCCGCTTTCGCGTGTGGCCGCCATCTGAATCGTTGAAATCGCGTCGCTTATAACCGAGTCGATCTGAACCACCTCTTTCTTAACGTTGCGCTGGCTCAGCTCAAACAGGTGGCCTTCCGCTTCTTGCAACACGTCGTCTATGTCGTTGGCCGGGTCGAAGGCTTTCGAGGAAACCTCGGTGCCGAACGTAATCAGTTCTCGGGCCAGATATTGCTGGGCAATGATGCGGGCGTGGTACTCGATATTGGCAGCCGACGCCACCCTCGATGTCAGCTCGGCAATGAATGCCGGGCCGCCAACCTCGTCAATCGTCGAATTTGCGCGCAACTGCTCGGTAACCGTCAGCATATCTATAGGTTGCTGCTGGAAACCGAGATTTTGAATAGCTTCGTAAATCTTCTGGTGAACAGGTTCGTAGAAAGATTGGGGCTGCAAAAGGTCGCAAACGGTTGCGTAGGCGTCTTTTTCGAGCATGAGTGCGCCGAGCACTGCCTCTTCAATGTCTTTGTCGTGGGGAGGCATTCGGCCTATCATGTCCGAATCGGGAGTGTGTTGCGGTTTATTGCGCGTATTCTTTTTGTCAAAGGGGGGCATAAGCAGCTTTTATTAGTGATTGGGGGTTGTTGTAGAATTCAGGTTGGGGTAGGGCGGAGTTGCCGGTGTTTCGTTCGTAGGCTTCGGCGAGTTTCAGTGCACAATAAAGCACTGCTTGCCCCGGAGCATTGGCCGAAATCAACGGCGAGCCGGGGGCCGGACGCATGAGCCGGTTAATAACTTCGTAGTCCGTTGAATAGAGCAGCTTGCGCTCAATCAGGGCTTTCCATATCTGAGGCTCATTGGCCTTACACCACTCGTATTCTTCGGGCGTCATTCCCAACAGGGCGGCCTCCGAAGTTCCCTCCGGCAGAAGTTTGCGAGTCTGCAGCAACAGCGCGCCCTGATAGAGCAGATGGTTCAGCAGCGTAGCGTCGTTGGCAAACTGCGGCTCGTTTTCGGATGCCACTATTGCCATTACAATGTCTATCGGCATCCGCGAATTAACCTTGCGGCGCCTGATAAACTCCGCAAAACCTGCATACGCCGGGCTCTGCTCTCCTAAATAATGGTTAAGCGCAACAAACACGTAACCGTCGGGGTGAGTAACAACCGCCTGGTTATAAGGGCTGATAACCGCAGTTATCTTCAGCTCGGGTTTGTCGGCCAAAGCATGACCTAAAACCATCTCGACCGAATCGAGGCGAACTGTCGCGTTGTTGGTCAAATCGGCGAACAGGTTTGTCAGGGTGTTATAATCGTCGGGCGAACCGTTGAAGTCGATAATCTCCGCCCAGGCCGAAAACGCAGCCGAGTCGGCCGCTGTCATCGTGCCGTCAGCAATCGCCAGGTCGAGGCGGTTTATCGATTTAGGCTCCGTTTTGTGGCTGCAACCTATGGCCGACAGGACCCCTAAAAGTAGTAAAATCGTATGCTTTAGTGGCATTTTTGGTCTTTTTTTGAAAAATTCTACCGCAAAGATAGTACTAAACTGCATAAAAATCACTAATTTTGCAGAAGTTTTTGTTAACAAGTTATGAATATTCTTCACAAAACCCTTATAATATTACTTTTCTTAACGCTGGGCTGGGCAACGGCCCTGTCTGCCGGAAAAGATGGTTTTACAGTTATTCTTGATCCCGGCCATGGCGGCAAGGACTATGGTGCCGTGGGTAATATCACCAACGAAAAGACCATTAACCTCAACGTGGCCCTTGAGGTGCGCCGCCTGCTTGAAGACACCAAAGGCCTCAATATCGTTATGACGCGCGACGACGACCGCTTCATTGAGCTTCAGGAACGCGCTAATATTGCCAACCGCAACCACGGCGACCTGTTCATAAGCATCCACGTCAACTCTGTTGCCAAAACTAACAAAAACCGCATGAATATTGCCGGTGCGTCGGTCTATACTCTCGGCCTTCACCGCACGGCATCGAACCTTGAAGTCGCCAAGCGCGAAAACTCCGTAATGGAGCTCGAAAGCGACTATACCACCAAATATCAGGGCTTTGACCCTAACTCCACCGAGAGCTACATAATGTTTGAGCTTTCGCAAAACAAGCATCTCGATCAGAGCATAAGCTTTGCCGACATGACCGTTGACCGCCTCTGCAAGAATGCCGGCCGACGCAACCGCGGCGTGCTCCAGGCCGGTTTCTGGGTGCTCCATGCCTCGGCCATGCCTTCGGTGCTCATTGAGCTCGACTTCATTTGTAATCCCACCAGCGAGCAGTTCCTCAACTCTAAAGAGGGCGTCAGAAAAATGGCCAAGGCGATTGCCGATGCCATTCTGCAATATACAGGCCATATCGGGGAAACTACCGTTGCGGCTCCCGCCGAACAGAAGCCTGAGCAGCAGGCCGTTGCTGCGCCTCAACCCGCAAAAGAACCGGTAAAGGAACCCGTAAAGGATGCAGCTGCCAATAAGTCCGATAAGCTCACATACCGTGTTCAGATAATGGCTTCGTCAACCGCGATTCCCGCGGGGTCATCGGAATTTAAGGGAGTGAAGAATATTGAAGAGTTTCAGCAGAACGGCTGGTATAAATACACTGCCGGGGGCGATTTCGCCACCAAGGCCGACGCCGATAACTACGCCCGCAAAGTGCGCGAGCATTTCCCTAAAGCCTTCGTAATCAAGTGGCAAAACGGACAACGTATAAATTGAAATTGACTTAAAGATATTATAATGCAAAACCGCAAAAAACTCGCTATCATCGGCCTTGCCGCCGTTATTGCATTCGCAATTTTATTTTTCGGTATCAACTACCTTAAAGGTATAAACCTGTTTCATACGTCGAACTATTATTTTGCGGTATACGACGATGTTACCGGCCTTTCCGTTTCTGCCCCGGTTAATGCCAACGGCTTTAAGGTGGGCCAGGTTCGCGAAATGAACTATCTGTATAACGACCCGGGTCATGTGCAGGTAGAACTCGCCTTAGATGCCGACCTTAAGATTACCGAAGGCACCGTTGCCCTGCTCACTACCGACCTGCTCGGCACCGGCTCCATTACCCTCGAAATCCCCAAAACGCAAAACTATCTTCCAAAGGGGAGCACCCTCGAATCTAAGAAAGCATCCGGCCTGGTCGACGGCTTGAGCGAAGACCTTATGCCGAGTGTTAAAACCCTGATGCCTAAAATCGACTCCCTGCTCGTTGCCGTTACCGGCGTGGTAAGCGATCCGGCCCTGGCCGCAACCCTTAAGCGCCTCGACCAGATTTCCGCCAACCTCCAGGTAGTATCGGCAAATGTTGCCAATGCCACCAAGCCGCTCCCCGGAGTTATGAACAATGCCTCGGAGGTTGTTGCCAACCTGCGCACCATGTCGGCAAATCTCGACTCTTTGAGCGCCGAGCTCAATCAGCTCCCCTTGCCCGAAACCATGGCTTCGGTTCAGGCCACGGTTGATAATCTTAAGGAGATTACCGAACGCCTGCAGAGCAACGAATCGTCGGTTGGGATGCTGCTCAACGACCCCGGCCTCTACAATAGTCTGAACAATACGGTTGCATCGCTCGACTCGCTCATAACCGACGTTAAGGCCCACCCCAAGCGCTACCTCAAGTTCTCGGTGTTTTAACCGCTAAACATTCCGGCAGCCTTGAACGTTCTATAATCGTAACCATATAATTCAAATACTATGACCTACGACGAAGCTAAAGAACGCAAGGGTTTGACCCTCGTTGAATTTTATGCATCATGGTGCCCTCATTGCCAGCGCATGATGCCGATTGTTGAAGAAGTTCGCGAAATCGTTGACGGCAAGGTTGCCGTATGTCAATACGATATCGACGAATATCCTCAGGAAGCCGATGCCGCCGGTGCTTCAAGCATACCTACATTTATTATCTATCGCGACGGCGAAGAACGCTGGCGCCATGTAGGAGAAATTTCCGGCGACGAAATTCTTCAAGCTATTCGCAACGCATAAAATAGCCCGATGAAACTTTCTAAAATCTTTTGCGCGATGGCGTTGACTCTGATGTCGGCGCCGTCGCTTTTTGCGCAAACCCTCAGCGATGCGCAAATCGAGGCCAAAGCCGCCTCTTCGAAATTCATCATTATTGACGGTAAGAAATATGACCGCGATTCCTTGCGCCAGGTAGTTACTCAATTCTACTACGACCAGTTCCGCAATTCCCAGGACCCGGACATGCCTTATTTCCTCTTTATGAGCAAAGGGGCGAACATGATGTTAGGCGTTGGCGGCGGGGTGAGGATGCGCGCGTTCTATGACTGGAACGGCGCCATGCCCTCCAATGCTTTTTCGCCATATACAATTCCTATTCCCGCCGACCCGGCAAATTCGCGCCGCTTCAACACAACTCCATCGGGCACTTATTTTAACGTTCGCCTCATCGGCCATAACAGCGTGGTCGGCTCCTACGGACTCTACATCGAGGCTGACTTTACCGGCTACAACGGCCGCGACTTCAAACTCAAAAAGAGTTATGCCCAGATTCGCGACTTCACTGTCGGCTACGCTTCGTCAACTTTCTCCGACCCTGCGGCCCAGCCCGCCATTGTTGATGCCGCCGGTCCCAACAACAAGTTCTCGAACACCAACGTTTTGGTGCGCTATATGCCCTGCTTTAAAAACAGATGGTACATAGCCGCATCTATCGAAACTCCCTCAACCGCCATCGACGTTTCGTCCGGCAAGGTTAAGGCGGCGTCGAACTGGCTTCCCGATGCTGCGGCATTTGTTCAATATGAGTGGGCCGCCGGTCAGCACGTGCGCCTCAGCGGCATTGCGCGCTCGCTGTCGTATCTTACTTTGGCCGACAATAAGCGACACAATCTGGCGGGGTGGGGCATTCAGGCCAGCACCGTGGCCAAACCTGAACGCCATATTACTCTTTACGCCACCGTTAATTATGGCCACGGTTTTGCCGGTCTTGGCGGCGATTTGCAGCACGGCCAGTATGACCTTATCAGTACCCCCGATAATCCGGCGCAGCTTTATGCCCCGGCGTCGTTGGGATGGTGCGGAGGCATTCAGTATAATTTCCGACCCAACATTTTCGCCACTTTGGCTGCCAGTCAAACTCATTATATGCCCCGCTCGGGGGTAGCTCCACAAGAATACAAGTCCGGCACTTTTGCCTGCGCCAACGTTTTCTGGAGCATTGTGCCGCGACTGACAGTTGCCGCGGAATATGACTGGGGCATGCGCCGCAACTTTTCTGGCGAGCATAAAGCGGCCTCCAGAGTCAATGTTTCGGCCATGTTTACCTTCTAAAATAGGCTAAAATGTAATGTCGGTTAAAATGATGTTACATATTGATTACAGCACCAACCTTTCTGCAACTTCTCTTGTTCTGCTATCAAACAAACCAATAAACCTCGTCGAATAATAAACGACATCAATCAACAATCATTTCACACAAGAAAGCAAATAGTAGTAATAGTAGTAGAAAAGTATTAAGTGGCCCGGCCGGACGTGAGTCTACGCCGGGTTCGCCAATTTTATGGGGCGACGTGTCATAAAAATCGCGCGGCTGATGCGATAATCTCGCAAAAATTCCGTAACTTTGCACCATAATGGCGAGAATCCTCTGTATAGACTATGGCAAGAAGCGCTGCGGCATTGCAGTGACCGACGAACTGCGCCTTTCCGCCGGTCCGCTGACCACTGTCGGCTCCGGCGAAGTGCTCCGCTTTGTGCTCGATTATATCGCTTCGAACCGGGTTGACCTGGTAATTGTCGGGCGCCCTACAACCCTGCGCGGCGAACCGTCGGAGTCGTGGGTATATATCGAACCGTTTACACGCGCGCTTCAGCGTCGTTTGCCCGCGGGAGTTGAAATGCGGCTCTACGACGAACGCTTCACCTCTACTATAGCCCATCAGGCCATGATTCAGGGAGGGCTGCGCCAAAAGGCGCGCCGCGACAAGGCGCTCGTTGACCGCATGGCCGCCACCATTATCCTAACCGATTATCTTGAAAGTATATTTAACTAAATAATGAAATTACCTATCTATATTTACGGTCACCCCGTTTTGCGCCGCCCCACCGAGCCGGTGCCTGCCGACTATCCCAACCTGGCAAAGCTCATTGACGACATGTTTGAAACCATGTATGCCGCCGAAGGCTGCGGCCTGGCTGCGCCTCAGGTAGGTCTGAGCATCAAACTGGTTGTTATCGACGTTGACGTGCTCAAGGAGGATAACCCCGAGTGCGCCGGCCGCAAGTTGGTGCTTATAAACCCCGAAGTGGAGGTGCTCGACGGCGACGAAACCTCGCGCGGCGAGGGCTGCCTGAGCCTTCCCGGCCTGAGTGAGAACGTTAACCGCGTTGAACACATCCGCCTGCGTTGGCTCGACGAAAATTTTCAGCCCCACGAAGAGGAAATGTCGGGCTTCTTGAGCCGCTGTGTGCAGCACGAAGTTGACCACCTCAACGGCAAAGTTTATATGGACCATGTTTCGGCAACCCGTAAACTCCTGATTCGCAATAAGCTCCGCAACCTCATGGATGGTAAGTTCAATTGCGACTATCGCGTTAAAACCGCCTCGCGTCGCAAATAATCAATCTTTCAAACCAAAAATCAATCATTATGGCCGACGATAAAAAGATTATATTCTCAATGGTGGGTGTAAGCAAAATCTACCCGCCTCAGAAACAGGTTCTTAAAAATATTTATCTCTCCTTCTTCTATGGTGCAAAAATCGGCATTATCGGTCTCAACGGCTCCGGTAAGTCTTCGCTGCTGAAAATCATTGCCGGAATCGACAAAAACTACCAGGGCGAAGTTGTTTTCTCGCCCGGTTATTCCGTGGGCTATCTGGAACAGGACCCGAAACTCGACCCCGACAAAACCGTAATAGAAGTGGTTCGCGAAGGTGTGCAGCCGATTATGGATATGCTCGCCGAGTTCGATAAGGTCAATGAGGCTTTTGCCGACCCCGACGCCGACTTCGATGCCCTGCTTGCGCGCCAGGCCGAGCTGCAAGATAAACTCGACGCCGCCGACGCCTGGAATATCGACTCCAAGCTCGAACGTGCCATGGATGCCCTGCAGTGTCCGCCCGACGACCAGAAGGTGTCGACCCTTTCGGGTGGCGAGCGCCGTCGCGTGGCCCTCTGCCGTCTGTTGCTCCAGCAGCCCGACGTGTTGCTGCTCGACGAGCCTACCAACCATCTTGACGCCGAATCTATCGACTGGCTCGAACAGCACCTCAACCAGTATCCCGGCACTGTTATCGCCATTACCCACGACCGTTACTTCCTCGACCACGTTGCCGGCTGGATTCTTGAACTCGACCGTGGCGAAGGCATTCCCTGGAAGGGCAACTACTCCAGCTGGCTTGACCAGAAAACCAAACGCATGGCCCAGGAAGAAAAGCAGGCCTCGAAGCGCCGCAAAACCCTTGAGCGCGAGCTCGAATGGGTGCGCATGGCTCCCAAAGCCCGTCAGGCCAAAGGCAAAGCCCGCCTGAATTCTTACGACCGCCTGCTCAACGAAGACCAGAAGGAGCGCGAAGAAAAGCTCGAAATCTTTATCCCCAACGGTCCCCGTCTGGGCAACAAGGTTATCGAAGCCAAAGGACTTGCAAAGGCATTCGGCAAGAAGCAGCTCTTTAAAGACCTCGACTTCACTTTGCCGCCAAACGGCATAGTAGGTGTTATCGGCCCCAACGGTGCAGGTAAAACCACTCTGTTTAAACTCATTATGGGTCTTGAAGGCGCCGACGCCGGCACTTTTGACGTTGGCGAAACCGTTAAGGTGGCCTACGTTGACCAGACCCACAAAGACCTTCTGCCCGAAAAGAGCGTTTATGAAGTCATCAGCCAGGGTGTCGACAGTTTCCGCATGGGCGGACGCGACGTTAACGCCCGCGCATATCTGAGCAAGTTTAACTTCTCGGGCGCCGATCAGGAAAAGAAAGTCGGAGTGCTTTCGGGTGGCGAACGCAACCGCTTGCACCTGGCCATGGCCCTGAAGCAGGAGGG
>CAZKPP010000052.1:0-16555 GCA_964554665.1 uncultured Bacteroides sp. | reverse complement strand
ACTACGACATCTTCGTGGGCAAAACCATGGAATTCAAAGTCGTTAAAATCAATCCTGAATACAAAAACGTTGTGGTTTCGCACAAGGTGCTCATCGAGGCTGAACTCGAACAGCAGAAGAACGAAATCATGTCGAAACTCGAAAAAGGTCAGGTTCTCGAAGGTACCGTTAAAAACATCACCGCTTACGGCGTATTCATCGACCTCGGCGGCGTAGACGGTCTGATCCACATCACCGACCTCAGCTGGGGCCGCGTTTCGCACCCGAGCGAAGTTGTTGAACCCTTCCAGACCCTCAACGTTGTTATCCTCGACTTCGACGACGAGAAGAAGCGTATTGCTCTCGGCCTGAAGCAGCTCCAGCCCCATCCCTGGGATGCCCTCGACGCAAACCTGCAGGTTGGCGACAAGGTAAAAGGCAAAGTAGTCGTTATGGCTGACTATGGTGCATTCGTTGAAGTGGCTCCCGGCGTAGAAGGCCTGATCCACGTTAGCGAAATGACCTGGAGCCAGCACGTACGCTCCGCCCAGGATTTCCTGAAGGTAGGCGACGAAATCGAAGCTGTTATCCTTACCCTCGACCGCGAAGAACGCAAGATGAGCCTCGGCCTGAAGCAGCTCAAAGCTGATCCCTGGGCTGACATCGAAGTTCGCTTCCCCGTTGGCAGCAAGCACACCGCAAAAGTTCGCAACTTCACCAACTTCGGCGTGTTCGTTGAACTCGAAGAAGGCGTTGACGGTCTGATTCACATTTCTGACCTCAGCTGGACCAAGAAAATCAAACACCCCTCGGAATTCACCCAGATCGGTGCTACCATCGACGTTCAGGTTCTCGACATCGACAAAGACAGCCGTCGCCTGAGCCTCGGCCACAAGCAGCTCGAAGAAAATCCCTGGGATGCTCTCGAAGCTGATTATGCCGTTGGCACCGTACACCAGGGCACCATCACCGAGCTCGTTGACAAGGGTGCCGTAGTTTCTCTCGGCGAAGGCATCGAAGGCTTTGCAACTCCCCGTCATCTCGTTAAGGAAGACGGCTCGCAGGCCAAGGTTGGCGAAACCCTCGACTTCAAGGTAATTGAATTCAACAAGGATAGCCGCCGCATCATCGTTAGCCACAGCCGCATCCACGAAGATGAAACCAAGGCTGAACGCAAGGCAGAACGCAAGGCTCGCGCAACCCGCGCTCCCCGCGCCGAAGAAACCGCAGCTATCCCCGCTCCCGAAAAGACCACTCTCGGCGACCTCGAAGCACTCGCTGCCCTGAAGGAAAAACTCTCGCAAGGAGAATAATCCAACCGTTGATCTCCCCCGCCGGATACGGCGGCTATAACACTCCGAGCCCTACGCGACACTCACGTGGCGTAGGGCTTGATATGTGAATTGCGCGGCCGATATTGCCGGAATGCGCATGAACTCAACATTTCAGAGAATTTTTAGCCCTGAAAATTTGCGTAATTGTCGAAAAATTCGGATATTTGCACTCGCAATAGCGCTATATCACCCACGCTCTTACACAATGACATTAGTTTAAAACTCTATAAATTAAAATATTAACCAAAAAATGACAAAAGCAGACATCGTAAGCGAAATCGCTAAGACCACCGGTATTGACCGCGCAAACGTGCTCGAAACCGTTGAAAAGTTTATGGAAGTTGTTAAAGACTCTCTCATCAGCGGCGAAAACGTATATCTCCGTGGCTTCGGTAGCTTCATTATCAAGACCCGCTCTGAAAAGACCGCTCGCAATATCTCCAAGAACACCACCATCGTTATTCCCGAACACAAGATTCCGGCCTTCAAGCCCGCTAAATCGTTCGTTGAAGAGGTAAAGAAGTAAATCACTCCTGCTGAAACAGTTCAAATCATTTATAACCCCCTAAACTAACTACTATGCCCAGCGGAAAAAAACGCAAAGGCCACAAGATGGCTACGCATAAGCGCAAAAAGCGTCTGCGCAAGAATCGTCACAAGAAGAAATAATCTTTTTTGACAGACGAATTGTTAAATGACATAGAGAAACTTTTGGGTTAGTGGGGTAATGCGAGGTTGCTTGCCTCCGCCACGGCGCCCAAAAGTTTATCTATTTTTTTTATTTTTGTACTAATTTTTACCAACCGATGAAAAGCGAACTAATTGTTGACGTAGCGCCCAACGATGTGTCGATTGCTTTGCTGGAAGATGCCAAGCTCGTCTCCCTGCAGAAGGAATCGCGCAGCGTCAACTACGCAGTCGGCGACATCTACCTGGCCAAGGTTAAAAAGCTGATGCCAGGTTTGAATGCCGCCTTCGTTAACGTCGGTTACGAGAAAGACGCCTTTCTCCATTATCTGGATCTCGGTCCAAACTTTGCAACCTACATCAGTGAGGTAAACCAGGCTCTCGACTCTAAGCAGCCTCTGCCCGAAACCGCCAAACTCAGCATCCTCCCCGAGATTGACAAACATGGCTCAATAACCGAGCTGCTTCAGCCCGGCCAGCGCCTGCTGGTTCAGATAGTCAAAGAACCGATTTCGTCGAAAGGGCCGCGCCTCACTACTGAAATTTCATTCACCGGACGCAATATGGTGCTCGTTCCCTTCGGGAGCAAGATTTCTGTCAGCACCAAAATCAGCTCCGCTGCCGAAAAGCAGCGCCTGCGCAAGGTTATCGAAGCCATTAAGCCCGATAACTACGGCGTTATTATCCGCACGTCGGCCGAAGGCAAAAAAGTTGCCGAGCTCAACCATGAGCTGCGCGAGCTGGTGAGCCGGTGGGAAGAAACCTTGGAAAACGCCCGCAAGAGTGCCGACAAGGCGCCCACGGTGGTTTATGAAGAGGCCGGACGCTCGGTAGGCGTGCTCCGCGATATGTTTTCGCCCGACACGTTCGAGGCTATCCATGTTAACGACCCCGACATCTTCCGTCAGCTCCGCTCCTACGTGAGCCTCATAGCGCCCGATAAAGCCGATATAGTCAAGCTCTACACCAAGGAAGAACCGATTTTCGACACTTTCGGTATTACCCGCCAGATTAAAACGTCGTTTGGCAAGACCGTAAGTTTCCGTTCCGGAGCATACATTATTATCGAGCACACCGAAGCGCTCCACGTTATCGACGTAAACTCCGGCAATCGCTCGCGCGCAACCGCCGACCAGGAGAGCAACGCCATTGAGGTGAACCTGCGTGCCGCCGACGAAATTGCGCGTCAGCTACGCCTGCGCGACATGGGCGGCATCATCGTTGTTGACTTCATCGACATGGCCCTGCCCGAGAACCGGCAGAAGCTCTATGACCACATGCGCGAGCTGATGAACTCCGACCGCGCTCGCCACAACATTTTGCCGTTGAGCAAATTCGGCCTCATGCAGATTACTCGCCAGCGCGTGCGCCCCGACCTCGAAATCCAAACCGAAGAAAAATGCCCTTCGTGTTCCGGTCAGGGATCCGTTGAGTCGTCGCTGCTCTTTACCGACACTCTGCACTCCAAACTCGACTACTGCATCAACGACCTCAAGCAGAGCGATTTTACCGTTTACATCCACCCGTTTGTAGACGCCTACATCAAAAAAGGACTTTTCAATTCTTTGTATAAGCAGTGGCGCCGTGAGTTCGGCAATAAATTCAAGATTGTAGCCGACCAGTCGCTCGCCTACCTCCAATATAAAGTAATCGGAGCCGACAAGCAGGAAATAGACCTGCGCGAAGAAAAAGACACTTCGTCGGCTGCTACAAAGAACAAGCGCAAAGCTAAAACCCGTACCCAGGAAACCGACTAACGTTAAAGAATCTCTGTTTCAGGCTGCACCAAGCATCATGGTGCAGCCTGACTTTTGTTTGTGGTTATTGGTCGCGCAGTTTGGAAATGTGAGAGTTTTAACGTATATTTGCGGAGATGTTAACCATCGCCATCACGTAACAACTATGAACCTTAAATCATTCCTTGCGGCACTGTCGCTGTTTTCTGTAATTGCACCACCGGTCGAGGCTATTGAGCTTATCGACGGCGGTGTTTATCGTTTTGTCAATACCGCCTGCTCTAAAGTCATGCAGGCCCAGGACACGCCCGGCACATTAAAAATGGCCGACCGCAATAACGAGAGCCTATCGCAAATGTGGGTAGTAACGGCTACCGCCAACAGCGATGAAACCACCAAAGCCTACTATGTCCGCAATCTGAAGAACGGCCACTATATGACCTCGCCGATTCTGAAAGAGCAGAATTGGGTGACCACAAAAACCGATGCGCCGGTCGACGCCACGATGTCGTTTATCTTCAACGCAGCAACCATTCAGGCCTACGGTCACGCCACCGGCAGCTATACGGTGCAAGACGGCTATGCCCTCTGCAAGGTTCACGACCGCGTTGTGTGCTTCGGCCCTTATGCCGAAGACTTGCAATGGACCTTTGAGCCGGTTGAAATGGATGCCGCAACCCTCAGCGACTATATCGCCGACTGGTCGCGTCAGCCCGAGCGGGTTGTGGCTGCACTTCAACCCAACCGCGTATATCAGTTTGTCAATTTTCAGCAGGACCACGCATTCTATGCCACCAACGGCATCGGTAACGTTAATTGCAAGGAAACCGATTTGAACGACAAATCGCAACTTTGGATTGCCGAGCCCGATGCTGACAACACAGGCTTTTATCTTCGGAATCTTGTTTCCGGCAGGTATCTCCACAGCCCGCTGGCCACGTCGGCATATTACACATGCTCGATGTATCCGGTGCGGGACAACACGCTGTTTGTCGTTGAACCTGTTTCCGACTCCCAGCAGGATCTCTTTTCCATATATCCCAAGAATGTTGAGGGCGAATCCTACAAATTCGCTCATGAAGACGGACAACATCGCCTGTTTAACTGGACTCAGGCCAACAACAACTCAAAGTGGATTATCAATCTTCTGCCCGCCTATACCGAAGAAGCCATAGCTGCTGAAAAAGCTAACTGGAACTTGCCCGTGGCCACTGTTGAGAATGGCCGGGTATATCAGATTGTCAACGCAAACTACAATAAGGCTATGGCCGTCAATGCAAATAATCGGCCCGTAGGCGCTGCGTTGGACCTGAGCGATGAAAATCAGCTTTGGATAGCCGAAGCGAAGGCCGACGGCGATGGTTTCGTGTTGCGCAATTATCATACCGGAGGCGCTCTTGCAAGCTCCATGGCAACGAGCAAGGTATGGAGCACTGTAAAGTCGAGCAAAACCGATGATGACAACAGCCTGTTGGGCGTAGAATATAAGCCCGACGGCATGGCATTCGCCCCGCTGAGCGTTCACGGATATGAAGCCAACGACCAGAGGCGTACTCATGCCTACGCACATCTTGACGGCAGCAACGACGTTGTTTGCTGGACTGCGGGCGCCAAAGCATCGCAGTGGGCGTTTAATCTTGTAGACAACATCACTGCCGACGATATCGAGGCTAAACGCCGGACCTGGGACTTCACTGCCAAGGAGGCTATGGAAGCCAACCTTGAGCTGCTGTTTGCCGACAAGGCCTGCTCCGAGCTCCGCCCCGAATATGCCGCGCTGACTTTGGAGGAAATCCGGGAATCCGAGCCTTATCAGGCTCTCCCCGAAGTGTTGCGCCGGATGGTGGAAAAAGTGCATACCGGCGACTGGTCGGAAACCGACACCTTCAACGGCGACATCGAATGGGACAGCGAGCATGCCAAGAAGTTCCGCCTGCAGATGTATGAGCCGTATTCAAACTGCAATAGCGTGGCAGCCCTGACCTGCATTCAGGCTTATAGCAACTTCAACAACCCGACCGGCATAGTTACCGACAATGGCACGACCCTTTACGTAATGGTTGAAAAAGGCCCCAAGCAGGGAGCAACCCTGACCATTGCGCCGCGCGCCGGCAACGGTCCGTATGTCGACGGCCTTAACAACATCAGCGACGGCACGCAGCTGAAGGAAGGCCTCAATATTATCGAATGCACCCAAGATGTAGCCGAAATGGTAGTCTACTATTCTGTCGATACCAACAGCGGCCGCACTCGCCGCTATCGGCTTGATGACTACGAGGATATTAAAATCCACGTTGAGGGCGGCTCCATCAATGGCTTTTACAATTCTGTGGGCGATGCTCTGTATGCACCCGACACCAACGACGACTGGTTTTATTATCGCGAGCGTGCGCGCCACCCGATGTTCAGCCTCATGTCGAAACACGTTGTCCTCTACTTCCACTTCCTTGACTTTACCGAAGAGGGGATAACTTACAGCCCCTGCCTGAAAAACCTGCTGAACCCCTCGGCAACCTTCGACCTGCCCACGATTATGAACGCCTGGGATGACCTCTACAGATGCGAAACGCTCGTTATGGGTCTGCTCAGCGACGACGAAATACAGGCCGAGAAAGACGCCGGCCGCGACTGGTATGACAGGCTCGAAGGTGACGAGATAGCCCCCAATGACTATCACCTCTATTTCAACAACCGCCTGATGGGCGTAACGTCGCGCACCGGCTTCATGAGCGCCACCTGGTTCCGCACAACCTATCAGATTGGCACCATGCGCTCGGTGCTGATTGAGTTCCCGACATTAGACCTCTGGGGCCCCGCCCACGAATTCGGACATCTCAACCAGGGCCCGATGAAGATTGCCGGCACATCTGAAGAGAGCAACAACGTATTCTCAAACGTCGCCCTGTTCTATCGCGGCAAGAACACCTCGCGCGCCGAGTTGCCGTCGGTTCACCGCACCAAGTTTATGAGCGGTTGCAATTTCCATGAGTTCGACGTCTGGGGTACCACCCGCATGTGGTTCCAGCTGTGGCTCTACTACCACGCAGCCGGCAACAATAAGAAATTCTATCCGCGCCTCTATGAACTGCTGCGCACAGATCCCTTGAAAAAGAACAGCACCGAACATCTTAATGCCAAGGACGACCTTTTGCATTTCGCCAAGATGTGTTGCGTAGCCGCCGGCGAAGACCTCACCGACTTCTTTGAATCGTATGGTTTCTTTGTTGAACAAGACGGTTACTATATTGGCGACTACACATCATATACCTCCTACCTGTCGGCCGACGACATTGCGGAGTGGAAAGCCGAAATCGCACAGATGGCAGCCGATAACGGCTGGGAAAAGAACACCGCCATAATCTTTATCGACGACCGCGTCGGCTCGACCAAACAGGGGTATGCCGACTTCTGTATGCCCGCGAATGCCGGCACTATGGGCGGCCTCGATGACTTTATCAACGGCAACGACCGTGTGAACGGAGAATATGAATTCACCGTAAGCGGAACGTCGGTATCGGTAAGCGGAGGCACAGGTGGCGTCGGCTTCCTGATCTACGATGAAAATGGCAAGCTCATAGGTTTTTCGAATGAAACCACTTTTACCGTTACGCCCGAAGTTGCCATGAAACTCGCCAACGGCGAGGCCTCATTTAAGGTCGTTGACAGCCATAACGAAGAAGTGCATGTTACCGACGTAGCCCGCGAAGGTTCGCTGGAAGCTAAAATCGCCCTCATAGAAGAGTTGCTCGAAAAGGCACCGCAGTTGCTTGCCTATGCCGACCCCACCGGAACCAAGGTAGGTTATCTCAAACCTGAAATTGTGGCCTCTCTCCGGGCGGCTTACGATGAGGTCAAGGCTAAATATGATGCCGGCGAAATCACCGGCGAAAACGCTACAGGGCTCTATGAACTCCTAAGCCCCGAAGTGGTTGCTGTTTCCACGTATCACCCCTCTGACGATGAGATAATCAACATTGTGCCAAACAACGTGTATGCCTTTACCTGCAACGAAAAGAAAGGCGCTTTCGCCATCAAGCCCGACGGCGATAAGGTTTCATACGTTCCCATTCTCGCCAATATCAATAAAAATGCCTCCTTCCAGCAGTGGCATTTTATACCCGCCGACGAGGACGGCTCTTATTACATCCGCAGCGCAACTACGAATAAGTATCTGCGCCTTCCCGACGCCGGCAACACAGCCCTGCGTCTTACCGATGAGCCCGAACATTCCTGGACCGTCAAGGCGCAGACACCGCGTTTTGTCAGTATCAGCGCCAACAACGTTGAAGGTGCCGACAACTCCATATCGGTAAAAGATGACAACACCATTGTGCGTGGTAACGGCTCTGCTGTTGCTGCCCACTGGACCCTCGAACTGGTTGACGGCTCCGAGTCAAAGGTTTATATCCTCGACCTGACCGATATTATCAAACGCTCGGAAACATTGCTCGAACAGGTCGGCACCGTTGACACTGAAGTCACCCGCGAGGATGTTGAAATCACCGGCGAAAACCTCTTTACCAATGCCCCCTGTAAGGTTACTTCCTATGGCGACCAGTTCACTGACGAGACCTGGAGCTATATGTTTGACAACGATGCCCTGACAATCTTCCATAGCGACTATTCGACCGAAGGAACCTCCGACGGCCGTAACCACTACATTCAAATCAATGTGCCCGACTCCGTAGACCTCAACGAATTTATCCTGGGGTATCGCACCCGCGGCGCAAAAGGTAACGCACAGGTTTGCGCTCCTAAGGACGTGACAATCGAAGTCAGCGCCGACGGCAATACCTGGACAGAAGTCAAGCACATCACCTCGGGCCTCTCGTCGGCATTCGCCACCAATGTAGAACTTGGTCCGTTCGAAATCGGTTCGGATAAGAAGCACATACGAATGACGGTCAATCAGGCCACTCCGAACAATGTTGTGGCCGGCCACAGCTACTTTGTAATTTCCGAGCTGTGGCTGACGAAGGCTGCGACAGTGTTCAGCAACGCCACCCCCGACGATGCATATATGTTCGTAACACCCGAAATGATGGCCGACCTCTTTGTTGAGCTGCAGAATGCCAAACATGTGCTCGCCAACGACAGCGCGACTAACGAGCAGCGCGCCGAAGCAACCGCTGCGCTTACCGCCAAATACGATGTTCTCCGGGCCGCAACTCAGCGCAATATCGAGCGGCTTAGAGAGCTTATTGACAACACCCGTTCGGTTGCCGCCGAACTCGGCTCGAATACCGAAGAAGTGACAAAAATCAGCACCCAACCCGAGCAATACAGCTCCAACGCCATGTATACCGGTTCGAACACGGGCGACAGGCTGAGCTCTTGGGCTGTTTTGTATGACGATGACACCAACACCTACTTCCACAGCACATACGATTCAAACACGGCCGACGGTGAAAACCACTATATTCAGATCGATATGCTGGCTCCGACTACCGAAGAAGAAACTCACCTGCTGCTGAAGTACACCACCCGCAACTCCGCTTCATTTACCTTTACACCCGCCGAGGTCGTTATCCAATACTCGGCCGACGCAGTGGAGTGGATAACCGCACAGGACCATAGTGAGCTGCTGCCGCAAGCCCATAATGCCACTTTTGAAACGGAGTCGTTCAGCGTGCCCGAGGGTACCCGCTATGTACGCTTCGTGGTTAACAAGAGCCGCACGAGCGCCACAAACGCCGCCCGCGCTTCAAGCAACGGCCACGATTATTTCACCGTGAGTGAACTGGTGCTATCCTCCTATGCCGTTCACTCCGAACCTAACACGAGCATGTATCCCGACGCGAACAGCACAGATATATGCGCCGCGCTGCGCGAGGCCCGTAATGCCGACACGGTGCTCGGCAACGATCGCGCTACGCATGTTAACTACAACGCCGCCTACGATAAGTTGCAGCCGCATTATCAAACGCTGCTCGCCCTTAAAGATAATTATGTCGATACTGACTCTATTGTTGAAATAAGCAGCGACGAAGTCGGCGAATCGGCAACGGTTTATACCCTCGGGGGCGTGCGCCTGAAAGGAGTCTCCGCGCCCGGCATCTACATTGTAAACGGCAGGAAGGTTCGCGTAAAATAACCCTCCTTGGGTTAACCTGAAAAAGATTAGCGCCGCAGATTGGTTTTCCCAATCTGCGGCGCTAAAGTTTAAAAATGCTTATGAGAAAAGTCTTTTATGATTCGGGAGCCATGTGGTTGAAGCCTTGGGCGCGCAGAGGCAGTTCCTCGCCGTTGCGGCCAACCATGTAGCAGCCCTGCTCTTCGGGGCTTATGTGGCCGATTATGCGGATACCCTTGAGTTTTGAAACTGCTTCGTGGGCTGTGAGCGGCACGGTGAAGAGCAGCTCGTAGTCCTCGCCGCCATTCATTGCGGCCATAACCAGGTTCATGTTCAGTTCCTCGGCCATAACCGCGGTCTGATAGTCGATAGGAATGCGGTCTTCATAAACGCGGCAGCCAACTTTCGAGGCCTTGCAGATATGGAGCAGCTCGGAGGATAGGCCGTCGCTGACGTCGATCATCGACGTAGGCATGATTCCGGCCTCGGCCAGTTCGCGGATAATGTCTTTGCGTGCTTCGGGTTTGAGCTGGCGTTCTACCAAATATTCCTTGCCGGCAAAGTCGGGAGTGAAATCTTTTTGGCCGGCGGAAGCTACTTTTTCGCGTTCGAGCACCTGCAGGCCCATATATGCCGCGCCGAGGTCGCCGCTTACGCAAATAAGGTCGGTAGGCTTGGCTCCGGAGCGACGAACAACGCTCCCTTTCGGGGCATCGCCGATAATTGTTGCGGCGATTACCAGGCCTGAACGCGACGAAGTGGTGTCGCCTCCAACGAGGTCAACGCCATAGATTTCGCAGGCAGTGCGCAGGCCGGCATAGAGCTCTTCGAGGTGTTCAACGGTGAAGCGTTTGCTCACACCCAGGCCAACTACGAGCTGGCGAGGGGTGCCGTTCATTGCATATATGTCGCTGAAGTTGACAATCGCGCTTTTGTAGCCCAAATGTTTCAGCGGGGTATAGGTCAGGTCGAAGTGAACCCCTTCGAGAAGCATATCGGTGCTCACGAGCACCTCCTTGTCGGCGCCGAAATCCATAACCGCCGCATCGTCACCAACTGAAGTAACGGTCGAATCGTTGAATTTCGGCAGGTTTTCCGTCAGGCGGTCAATCAGGCCGAACTCGCCCAGCGAGGAAATTTCGGTCTCCATTTCAAAGACGTTTAACGAGTTCGTTAACCAGCTTCAGAACTGTGGGCTGTGCCTTAACGGCAGCTTTCTGCACTTCTTCGTGGGTGGGGACGTCGGTAATATCCTTGCCGCCGAGGTCAGTGATAACGCTGATGCCGAAAACTTTCATGCCTGCATGATTGGCAACAATCACTTCGGGAACCGTTGACATGCCGACTGCATCTGCACCCAAGGCATGGTATGCGCCATATTCAGCCGGGGTTTCAAACGTTGGGCCGGTAACGCCGATATATACGCCGTGCATCAGTCGCATGCCCTCTTCGTCGGCAATCTGATCGGCCAGAGCAACCAACTTTTTGCTGTATGCTTCGGTCATTGCCGGGAAGCGGGTGCCGAGCTCGTTGTAGTTCTTGCCGCGCAGCGGGTGTTCGGGGAAGAAGTTGATGTGGTCGGTGATGACCATTACGTCGCCCACGCGGAATTCTTTATTCATGCCGCCCGAGGCGTTGCTCACAATCAGGGTTTCAACTCCCAGGGCTTTCATTACGCGCACCGGAAAGGTTACCTGCTTCATGTCGTAGCCTTCGTAGTAGTGGAAACGGCCCTGCATGCCAACTACGCGCTTACCGCCCAGGTCGCCGAGAATAAGGTTGCCGGAGTGGCCTTCAACGGTGCTGACGGGGAAGTTGGGAATTTCGCTATAGGGTATAACCTGTTTGTTTTCGATGAGTTCGCTGATGGGGCCCAGGCCGGTGCCCATTATAATGCCGAGGGTAGGCATTTCGCCCTGAAGGCGGTTTTTGAGATACGATGCGGTTTCGTTGATTTTCTCTATCATGATATTCAGTTTGTTTTAGGTTGTTGCTTGCTGATTAGTGCTTCGATGTTTTCGGCAAAGTCTTCGCCTCCCTGCTGTCCGGAAATGTTGGTGGAAATGATTTTCACAGCTATGGGGAGGTAGAAAATACGTTTTTTAAGCCCGTTGGGGAGCCCGGGATAGTCGCGCAGGCGCATGGCATCTTTTTCGGTGGTCACCACTATGGCTCGCCGGGGGTCGGGTGCGGCTTTGAGCTTGGCTATGATTGCCTCAATGTCGTCGCGCTTGAAATTATGGTGGTCGGAGAATATCAGGCCGGTAACTTTAGCCCGCGACTGGCGGATATGTCTGATAAACGGCTTGGGGCTGGCAATGCCGGCAACAATTACTATGGTGTCGCGCGGAGTCATTGCGTAAAGGTCCGGGTCGATTGTTATCAGCTCGGGATATAGCGGCTCAAGGTTGCCGTAGGTGTAGGTGCTGAAATATAATTGCTGCCAGGGCTGCAGGTTGATGTTTTTGGTGAAGATGCGGTAGTCAATCTGTTTCATCGACTCCGGACATTTTGTGACTATTACCACATCGGCGCGGTTGAGCGCTCCGGCGCTTTCGCGCAGGCGTCCTGCGGGCATCATTTCATCTTCAAAAACGGGGCGCGAGTATTCGGTGAGGACTACCGACACGGCGGGTTTAACGTAGCGGTGCTGAAACGCATCGTCGAGAATAATCAGGTTGAGATTCGGGTCGATTTCGCGCATCTGCTCAATGCCCCTTACGCGGTCTTCGCAAACGGCCACCATTACCCCCTCGTTGCCGAACTTACGGTAAATCTGGTACGGTTCGTCGCCTATCTGTCGGGCGCTGCTGTCGGGGGTGGCATGCACAAAGCCTTTGGTGCGCCGGTTGTAGCCGCGCGAAAGCACCCCGATGTGATATTTCTTGCGGAGCAGGTCTATTAGATATTCAACGTGGGGAGTCTTGCCTGTGCCTCCTACGGCGATATTGCCAACAACGAGAACCGGAATGTCGAAGTCGCGCTGTTCGAGAACCCCGCAGTCGAACATCTTGTTACGGGTAGCCGTAATGGCCCCGTAAACAACCGACAGCGGCTTAAGCAGCAGCCCCTTGACTATGGCTCGCGATGCGGAGTTCTGGCTCATTGATTACTTAATAATAACTGTTTCCATTCTGCACTGAACGCGCGGGCTTTCGGTCAGGCGCTTGATGGCGCTGATTGCTTGCTCGGCCTTCAGGTCGTTAGCAACGTTGGCTTTAACGTCGAGGTCGTCCATGGTGAGCAGGGTTTCCCACCACTTGGTTTCCATTTCGGGATATTCCTTTACGCGATAACTTTTGAGGCTCAGGTCTGACGCCATGCCGAAAATCGCATCGCGCAGCGTGCCCATGCGGTCAACCAGACCGTTTTCCAGAGCCTGCGAGCCTGCCCATACACGTCCTTCGGCTATGGCCTTGATGGAGTCCTGGGTGGTATGGCGGCCCTCGGCGCAGCGTTTGGTAAACAAGTCGTAGCCGCGCTCAATGTAGGCCTGCATCTTGGCAGTCTGTTCCTCTGTCATCGGGTTGAGCAATGAGGGGAAATTGCCGTTGCGGTTGGTCTGAACGGTGGAGGTGGTGATTCCGAGATGGTTTTCAAGAAGGCCGTGAATTTCGGGAATCATACCGAAAATGCCGATGGAACCGGTAATGGTTGTGGGCTGGGCGTAGATAACGTCGGCGCCACAGCTGATGTAGTAACCGCCCGATGCGGCAACATCGCCCATCGAAACGTAGAAGGGCAGGTCGGTCTTTGACTTGAACTGCTGCAGGGCCTCCCAAATTTGCTCGGAGGCAAAGGCGCTGCCGCCGGGAGAGTTGACGCGGAGAATCAGGCCGGCCAGGTCGTCGGCGTCGTCTGCGAGGTCGTTGATTTCTTCAACCATTTTGTCGCCGATAATGCCGCTGCTCCCTTCGTCGCTAATTTCGCCGACTGCGTAGAGAACGGCAATGGTTTTGTCTTTCTTTTTGGGAGTGGAAACTTCGGGCAGGTAGGAGAAGTCGGTGGCGTCGAAGGCGGCGTAGTATTCGCCGATGGTCAGGGTGTTAACGTCGTCATACTTTTCTTTGTTGGCAAGTTTGGCAACTTGCTTTTCGGCCTCGTGGCGGTAACCGAGGTTGCTTACGATGCCCATGGCCTTAAGAGTGTCGGCAGGCATGGTAAAGGTGAAATCATCGGCCCAGGAGTTGATGGCTTCAGGAGTGACGCCGCGATTTTTGGCGATGTCGGTTTTGATTGACGACCATAGGGCGCCCATATATGATTCCTGTTGCAGGCGCGATGCAGGGCTCATCTCTTTAAGGAAATAAGGCTCAACTGCGCTTTTGAATGTGCCTACGCGCAGAATCTGCATTTTAATGCCTAATTTTTCGAGCAGCCCGGTGTAGAATAGGGTAGTGCCGCTCAAGCCGTGGATGTCGACTGCACCTATGGGGTTGAGCCACAGTTCGTTTGCGCCGCTTATGGTGTAGTAATCGCCCTGGCCGTAGTTGTCGCCGTAGGCCAGCACCCACTTGTTGGGCTGAGATTTGAAGTAGTTGATGGCCTCCTGAATGTCTTGCAGCGAGGCTACGCCGCCTTGAACGCCATTGCAGTTGGCGTAAATGCCGCTGATGCGTGCATCGTGAGCAGCGCGATAAATTGCTGCTACGGTTTCGCTGAGGTTCAGCCCTTCTTCAAGGTCGCCTTGAATGGCGTCGGCCAGCGAGGGGGTAGACTTGCGTTCGTTAATCACTCCGGTTAGGTCGAGATAAATAACCGAGCCTTTTTTGACTTCGGCTGTGGCTACCGATTTCAGTCCGCCGCCTATAGATGCAACGCTTGCGGCGATGCCAATAACCGCCATTAGTACTATTAGCAGAAATGTTAGCCAAATGGCTGACAGGGATCCTAAAAACGAAAGGAAAAATTTCTTAATCATTTGCTGTTATAAAGTTCGAGTGAATGACTTGGAGTGCTTCTTTGAGGTCGCCGGCGGCTATCATGCAGGCCGATGAACCTTCTGAAACCTGCTGGGGAGTATGGGTTATAGGTATGCCGGCGGCGTTGAGGACTTTGGCAATTCCGGCACTGATGTTTTCGCCGTTGCTGCCGCGGCCTATCAGGGCAACCATGGCCTGGCGCTCGGAAATGCTGATGGTTTTGGCCACAGGTTCGCCGGCAAATTCTTCGGCCAGTATCGCTTCGGCACGTTCGGCCTCGCCGCCGCGGATGCCGCAATTTTTCTTGCCGTCGGGCAAGAAGGTTTCTATGCCGTTGCGGGTCAGGGCGTTAATCATGCGCTCAAAATAGCCGGGCTCATTGATGGTAATTAACCGAGTGTCGGCTATCGAGCTTACTCCTAAGGTTTTGAAATCGTTAACCTTGGTGTCGGCAATCAATGTGCCGGCCGCCGACGGATTAAACGTATTCTTAATAACGATGGGGATATTTTTATGAAAAACCGGATAGATTGTAGGCGGATAAACGACTTTGGCGCCGAAGTTGCATAATTCCATCGCTTCAACAAAACTGAGCGAATCAATAACGCGTGCATCGCCGACAATGCGCGGGTCGGCCGTCATGAACCCGTCAACGTCGGTCCAGATTTCCAGCTCGTCGGCGCCAAGTTCTGCGGCAAGAATCGCTGCGGTGTAGTCGCTGCCGCCGCGCCCGAGGTTCGAAATGTGGCCGTCGGTGTCTTTTGCTATGAATCCAGGCACTACAATAACTTTTGCATCGCTCAGTTCGCGGAACTTGGCATTGACCAGCGCTGCTGTGGCTTCCGAGTCCAAAATGCTTTTGCCAAAGTGGCGGCGGGTGCGTATGTAGTCCAGCGAGTGTGCCAGCTCCGCGCCGGGTATCATGGCGGTTACTATTTCACACGACATCCGCTCGCCGAAACTTACTACTAAGTCGCGGCTGCGCTCGGTTAATTCGCTTAAAAGGTTGATAGCCCGAAAAATATCCTCCAGCTTTTTCAGCAGGGTCTCGACTGTAGCCAGGGTTGCGTTGCGTTCCGCTTCGGGAACCACCGCGTTGACTACATTCAAATGGCGAGTATATATCTCGGCGTAAATGTCATGCCACGCATCACCCTCAACAGCCGCTTCCGCTGCCGCTATCAGCCGATCCGTGATTCCGCCGAGAGCCGAAACAGTTACTATGCACTGTTCGGTTTGACCCTCAACAATAGCTCGCACGTTGTTCAGACTCGCGGGAGTTCCAACCGACGTGCCGCCAAATTTGAGTACTTTCATTCTGATTATATAATAATGTGACTGCAAACTTACGAATAAAATCCTTATCGCGCAAATTTTTCTTGTGATTTCCGGAATTTTCTGCGGTCTGGGCGCTGCTGGCAGCGGGCGGGGTTGGTTGCCTTGTGGTGGGGTGTGGGCGGAAATGTTCGGTGGGTGAGTGTTAAAGTATGTTAAAGATGAAAAATTTTTGTAGGGTGTAAGTGGTTGGGGGAGGGGATGTTGCGAAAAATATGTTGTAGAGCATAAAATTTTGGGAGTTTGAAAAATTTGGATATGTCGAAAAGTCGCCGTAACTTTGCACTCGCTTTCGGGGCAAGCCCGTAAGGCGAAAAGGACATTGAAAAAGCTTACAATAGACAAGAAGTAGTGCAAGAGAACGAGAGAGCGAGTGCTAAGGAGTTCCTTGTCAATTCTACGAAGCAGAGAAGCTTCAGCCCGAGCCTAAAGAGAATAAGGTCGGTCAACACTCAACAAAAAGAAGATATCTGAAAAAAGATAACTAAC
>CAZKPP010000051.1:0-16993 GCA_964554665.1 uncultured Bacteroides sp. | reverse complement strand
ATGCCGAGCAGGCCGACCATCGGCAGGAACACGCGCAGACCAACGCCGGCCGAGCGGCGCATCTGGAACGGGTTGAAGTCGGAAATGGTGGTCCATGCGTTGCCGCCTTCGGCGAACGCGAGGCCGTAGATGGTGGTTGTTGGCTGCAGCAGGAAGGGGAAGTGGAGCTCTACACCGAAGCGGGTGTAGGCGTAGCCTTCGCGGCCGTAGGGGGTCAGCGAGCCGTTGTCGTAGCCGCGCAGGGCTATGGTTTCGGTTGCATACATCGACGAACCCGACATGCCGTCACCGCCCACGTAGAAGGTTTCAAAAGGCGTTTTCAAATACTTGTTGTATGAGCCGATAACGCCGAAGTCGGCGCGGGTCATCAGAACCAGAGTGTATTTGCCGTTGGGGTTAATCAGCGGGGTGTAGGTGCGCGAGTGGAAGCGTATTTTCCAGTATTCAACCCACTTATACAGTTCGCGGCGCTCCTTTTCGTTGGGGCTGGCGGCCAGGGCTGCCCAGTTGCGGTTGTGCATAAACAGCGATGCCGGCGGAGTTATCTGCGCGTTGATCTGGAACGACGAGCCCGAGCGGGTAAACAGCGGGTTGTCGATAGAGTTGCGCGCCAGGGTCAGGCCGAGCACCAGCGAGTTTGAGGTGCCGTTCGAGAACTTGAAGAGGTATTCCCAGTTTTTCAGCGAGTAGAAGTTATAGGTCAGGTCGGCGTTGAAGGTGAAATAGTCGTCGGGCCAGTTCAGACGTTTGCCGAAGCCGATGGTAATGCCCGCCATCTGCAGCACCTTGTTGGGGTCGTATGCGTCCTGATAGGAGTAGCCGTTGTTGTAGCCGTAGCCATAGCCGTAACCATATCCATACCCGTAGCCATAGCCGTAGGGGTCATAGTAGTTGCCGCCGTTGAGGTAGTTTTTGTTATAGAACGAGTTGGAGATGCCGGTCTGGCGCGAATAATAGCCGGTTACGGAGAATGCGTTGGGGCGCTTGCCGCCAAACCAGGGGTCGAGGAACGAAATCTGATATGCCTGATAGTAGCGGGCGTTGGTCTGCACCGACAGCTGGAAGGTCTGGCCGTCGCCCTGGGGAATCAGTCCCTTGTAGGTTTTGGGGTGGAAGAGGTTTTTGATTGAGAAGTTGGTGAACTTCAGGCCCACCTTGCCTATAAGGCCGGTCTGGCCCCAGCCGAGCGACAGCTCGATCTGGTCGTTGGCCTTGGAGGTGAGGTTCCAGTTGATGTCGACCGTGCCGTCCTCCTGGTTGGGCTGCACGTCGGGGCTCACAGATTCGGGGTCGAAGTGGCCCATCTGCATGATTTCGCGCATTGTACGCATCAGAGCGTCGCGGTTAAAGAGCTCGCCGGGGCGCGTGCGCAGTTCGCGGCGCACAACCTTTTCATACAGGCGGTCGTTGCCCGTAATGTTAACGGCATTGATGCGTGCCTGCGGGCCTTCGATAACCTGCAGCTCAAGGTCGATGGAGTCGCCGTCGATATAGCGGTCGATGGGGTTGATTGAGGCGAAGATGTAGCCGTTGTTATAGTATGCGTTGCCAACTGCGTCTTCGTCTTCGTTGAGGCGTTTGCGCAGCATTTTTTCGTTGTAGACGCCGCCCGGCTTGATGTCGAGCACGTCTTGCAGGCGGTCGGAGTTATAAACCGTGTTGCCCACCCAGTTGATTGAGCGCAGGTAATATTGCTTGCCTTCGTCGAGGGTAATGTAGATGTCAACCTTGCCGTTGGGGTTGGGCACCACGCTGTCGGCAACGATTACGGCGTCGCGGTAGCCGTGTTCGTTATATTTTTCGAGGATTTTTTCGAGGTCTTCCTCGTAGTCCGACTCAATGAATTTCTTTTGCGAGAAGAGTTTGATAATATCCTTGTTGATATTGGTTTTCTTCATGGCGTTTCGGAGCTGACGGTCGGTAAACACCGAATTGCCGGTGAAGTTGATGGAGTTAACGTTGACTTTGTTGCTTCGGTCAACTATAACCTTGACGTCTTGCTCGTTGGGGGCGTCGAGCACGTCGGTGAGCACCACCTTTACGTCGGCGTTGTTGAAGCCCTTTTCCTTATAGTAGTCTTTAATGGCTTTAACCACCACGTCGACAGTGTTTTGGGTCATCTGGTCGCCCTGGCGCAGGTGTAGGCGCGATTCCATGTCGTCGCGTTCGTTTTTCTTCATGCCGCGATATTCCACCGAGTGGATGCGCGGCTGCTGGCGCAGGTCGTAGACGAGCCAAACCTGGTTGCCCACGGTTTTGTCTACCCTGATTTTTACCTGCGAAAAGAGCTTCTGCCCCATCAGGCGCTTGGCGGCGTTTGAAATCTCCGTGCCCGGAATTTCAATGCGTTCGCCAATGCTCAGGCCGGCATAGTTCTGGATAGTCTGCGAGTTAAAGTTGGGAGCACCGGTAACTTCGATGCCGGCTATGGTGTAGGTGCGCGGCAGCGAGCCGTAGATTACCTTCGGGTTCGAAATGGTGTCGGCCGGAGTCTGGGCTATGGCGATGGCCGGAAGCATCAGCGCGGCCATAAGCGGCAGGGTGCGGTAGAGGGTTGATAAGAGTCGCATGCGTCGGGTGGATGAATGGAATCAAACGGCAGATTGGTTGCCGGAGGTTACTTGGTCGCCGGTAAGGCCGAAGCGGCGCTGGCGTTGCTGGAAGGTCAGCAGGGCGTCGGCAAAGGCTTCCTTGTCGAAGTCGGGCCAGAAGGCCGGGGAGAATATCAGTTCTGAGTAGGCGAGTTGCCAGAGCAGATAGTTTGAAATGCGGAAGTCGCCCCCGGTGCGTATGAGCAGGTCGGGGTCGGGAATTTCGGGGCTGGCCATGGCTGCGCTCACGTCGGCGTCGGTAATCGCTTCGGGGTCGAGCTCTCCGGCGGCCACGCGGCGGGCGATTTTGCGGGCGGCCTCGGTGATTTCCCAGCGCGAGGAGTAGCTGATTGCCAGGTTCAGCACCAGGCCGGTGCAGTGGGCCGTGTCGGCCATACAGCCGCGCAGACATTCCAGGGTTTCGGCCGGCAGGCGGTCGAGGTCGCCCATAATTGTCAGGCGAACGTTATTCTTAATAAGGTCGGGGGTTTCGCGCGCAATGGCTATGCCCACCAGCGCCATCAGGGCGTTGACTTCGGCCTGCGGGCGGTTCCAGTTTTCGGTTGAAAAGGTGTAGAGCGTAAGGTATTTAACGCCTAACTCCGAGGCGGCTTCGGTTATCAGGCGAACGGTGTCGACCCCGCGGGCGTGGCCTTCGGAGCGGTCGAGGCCGCGGTTGCGTGCCCAGCGGCCGTTGCCGTCCATGATTATGGCAACGTGGGCCGGGATGCGGGTCGGATCGAGTTGTTGTGCCTTTTCGGTGAATGACATATATGGGGTCTAATCTTTATAGTGGCAGGTTTCGCAGCGCTTGCCGAACTCGTAGGTCAGCGACAGCAGCAGCTGCGAGTGCCAGTCGGTATTTTTAATGAAGTCGCTTTTAATGCCTTGCAGGTCGGAAATGTTTCCGTCCAGGCGGTCGCCTATGGCCTTTGCCATCGAAAATTCCAGGGCCAGGTTCAGGCGCTCGCGCAGCTTGAACTTGAAGCCTGCGGCCATCGGTATTTCAAAGGCCACGGCGTTGGTTTGCCCGCAGTGTGAAACCACGGCTCCGACGCCCAGGGCTATATAGGGAGTCCAGCGTTTCAGGCGCTTGAAGGTTTCGCCGATGCCGTAGGGGAGAAAGTTGAACTCGCCGCGCACGTCCAGGGCATAGGCCTGCGCCGAAAAGCTGTAGTCGGCGAGCCCGGGGAACTTGTTGGAATACTGCGCCGAGTTTCCTTTGAGGCCGGCGGTGGTCAGGGCAGTGCGCAGCGCCCAGCGTGTGTCGATAAGGTAGCGGAACCCTACCTGTGCGGCAAATCCGGGGTTGCGGAACATGTTTACCTGATTAACATCGCCCAGGTAGCCGCTCATGCCAACTCCGGCCCCGAGGTCGAACTTATATGTTTCCTCCTGGGCCGACGCGCCGAAGGCCGCTACCAAAAGCAGCGGCAATGCGAGGATATGGCGCAGGAGTCTTGTCATATTATTGCAGGGGCTTGAAGGTAAGGCGGTTGATAACGCCGACCCACGATTGGTTATACAGCGTGTTGAGCTCGTCGTAGCCGCCGATGATGTGGATATACGGGGCATCCCACTGCGTTATCGGCTTGATGGCGCGCGAGGCGGTTTCGGTTTTGTTGATAAGCAGCACCGAGGGCATTGTGCGTGCTTCAAATACCTTGGGGAGCTGAATGCTTTCGGAGCCTTCGAGCCAGTTAACGCCGTTGTCGAGCGAAATGTAAACCGTTTTGTTCAGCTTTCCGTCGGCCAGGCGTCCGCCAAAGGCGAGCCAGGCGCTCTGCTTGGTTATCAGGTAGTTCGAGGAATTTACGCGGAAGGTGAAATAGGGTATCAGGGCCATGTTTTCGGCGCGGGGCAGCTGGCGCGCGCCCAGGTAGCCGCTCAGGCGCATCCACATTTGGCCGTCGAAGCCCCAGGCGTCGGCGCTGATGTTGCCGTCGGCATCGCGGCCGCCAACAAACATTGCCTGCGGGCTCAGCGCCCAGTCGTTGCTGAAGGTCCACATCCGCGAGGTGCCGCTAACGGGCATGCCGTCGGGCAGGGCGCCTTCGTTGCCCGAGGGGTAGGCTATCCAGCGGCCGTTCTTAACGCCCACAATCTGGTTTGACCAGGCGCCGTAGAGGTGGTCCCAGCCCGATGCGATTTCGCTCCATGCAAGGCCGTCGGCCGAGGTCAGAACAGAGCCGGAGGCGGTGTGGATAAACAGCGCGTCGGCAGTGGCTGCCAGCGAGTTGACGTCGGCATCTTCGGGCAGCTCAATTGCGGTTTCGCTCCAGGGACGGGCTTCGGCGTCGGCAGATGTGGCGACGGTGAACTTGCCCGAGGGCTTTTTGCTGACGCAATAATAACGCGAGCCCATCTCTATGGTTTGCTGGGCAATAGCTCCGGGGCAGGGTAGGGTAGTGGGGGTCATTGACCACTGCAGCGAGTCGGGGTTGCAGCGGTGAACGTTAACCTTACATCTATATACGCGCTCGCGCGAGCCGTCGGCCGAGGTTACGCGCAGCATAACCCCGTTGCTGCCGGTAAAGTTAACCGAGTCGGAAACCTCAACGGTTGTTTGCGAGCCGTCGGTCAGCGAGGGCATGATGATTCTAACGGTGGCCTCGCCCTGGGTGGTTATGTTGGTAACGATTTTGCGCACGTCGGTGCCCCAGGGCAGCGAGTCGGCGTTGAAAATTTCGGCGCCGGTCTGGTCAATCGTGAAAAACACGTTTGAAAGGTTGTCGAGAACCTTTGCGTTGTCCTTGAGGTTGAAATTGGTAATCATGGTGCTGGAATTCAGCAGGTTGCCTGCATATTCCTGCATCTGGCTGTCGGAGGTGCCACACGAGGTGGTGATTCCTGCGGCCAGTGTCAGCGCCGGTATGATGAATCGTGATGTTGGTTTCTTCATTCCTGATGGAGTATAATTATCAAGGTGCAAATGTAGTAATAATCCGCCAAATAACCGCTGAATTTTCAATTTTTTAACTTTGCCGCCCCGCAGCTCCGATTTTTGGGGGCGAAAAATCGCGAAATTTGGTCAGCTCAAAGTTTTTTCGTATATTTGCGCGCATTTTCATGCGAAAACGCTATCATTTTGAAATAATTTTTAAACCAATTTACATTAAAAGAAACTCACTAAACACATGAACAGCAAAGGTTCTCTGGGAAGTATCGTGGCGGGTGTAATCGCCATCTTCCTCGTGCTTATCTGCCTGTTCTATCTGTCGTTCTCCTGGAAAGGAAACCAGATTGAAAACAAGGGCAAAGAGTACGCCGTTGCAGTGGCCGGTTCGGACAACACCACCGATGCCTACACCGCTGCCTACAAGCACTATATGGACTCCGTAGCGCTTGAACCCGTTTATATGGGCTACACCTATGCCGAAGTTCAGCGCTGGGGCGTAGGTCTCGGCCTCGACCTCAAGGGCGGCATGAACGTAACTCTCCAGGTCAACATGGGCGATATGCTCAAAGCTCTCGCCGCTGACCCCAACGGCACTACCCTGCGCCGCGCAATCAATGCCACCGACTCGATTGCCTACGCAGCCCCCGAAACCGAATATGTTGAAACCTTCATCGAGCAATATAAAGCTGCGGCCAACAACCCGCAGGTTGACTTCTCGGTAGTTTTCCCCGACATCATCACCAACAACGGCACCAACTACGGCGCAGTTGCCGAAAAGCTCAAATCCGAAGCCCAGGACCGCGTGAACACTTCCGCAACCAACGTTCTGCGCAACCGTATCGACGCTTTCGGCGTTGTTTCGCCCAACATTCAGGTGCTCCAGGGCAAACAGGGTCAGATTCTTCTCGAACTCCCCGGCGTTAAGGAACACGAACGCGTGCGCGACCTGCTGCAGCGCTCCGCCAACCTCGAATTCTACGAAATGTATAACATCTCCGACATTCAGGAAGGTCTCCGCAAAGCTTTCGCCTACAATAACGACACCCTGGCTACCCTGCTCGCTCCCAGCCAGTATAACTCGCCGATGATCGGCTACGCCCGCGCAAAGGATAAAGAAGCCATCAACGCAATCTTCCGCGCTCCCGAAGTGCGCGCCGCCCTGCCCAACAACCTCAAGCTTGCTTGGTCTAACAAGGCCGTGAAGCCCGAAAATGTTGGCGGTCAGAAAGATATTTACACTCTCGTTGCCCTCCGCACCGACATCGACCCCGAAACTCACGAACAGCGTCCCCGCATGAACGGCGACAACATCGTTGACGCCTCGACCGACTTCGACGCAATGCGCGGCCAGACCGTTAACATGCGCATGAACCCCGAAGGCGCCCGCCAGTGGGCTGCGGTTACCCGCGCCAACGTAGGCAAGCCCGTGGCTATCGTGCTCGACGACGTTGTTTACTCCTATCCCACCATCAACACCGTTATCGAAGGCGGTTCGTCGGAAATCACCGGCGACTTCACCGTGCAGGAAGCCCAAGACTTGGCCAACGTGCTCAAGTCCGGTAAGATGACCGCTCGCGTAAGCATCATCTCCGACATGGTTGTTGGTCCCTCGCTCGGTGCCAAGGCCATTAAAGACGGCATCATGTCGTTCGTTGTGGCTCTGGTTCTGCTCATGATTTTCATGTGCGCGATGTATGGCCTCATCCCCGGCCTCGTTGCCAACCTCGGCCTGGTGCTCAACATCTTCTTCACCTTCGGTATCCTCGCCTCCTTCCAGGCAGTGCTCACCCTGTCGGGTATCGCCGGTATCGTGCTTGCGCTCGGCATGGCCGTTGACGCCAACGTGCTCATTTTCGAACGCGCCAAAGAAGAACTCCGCGCAGGCAAGAACTCGCGCACCGCAATTGCCGACGGCTACTCCAACGCCTTCTCTGCAATCTTCGACTCCAACCTCACCTCGATTATTACCGGCATCATTCTGCTGCTCTTCGGCACCGGTCCTATCAAGGGCTTCGCAACCACCCTTATCATCGGCCTCTGCTGCTCGTTCTTCACCGCAGTTTACCTGACCCGTCTGGTGTTCATTCTCGGTGCCAAGAAGAAAGCTTTCGAAAAGCTCACCTTCTCGACCAAGCTTTCGGCCAACATGTTCAACAACGCCAACTATAACTTCCTGGGCGCCCGCAAGGTTTCGTTCACCATTGCCGGCATCATGATTGTTGCCATCGTTGCTTCGCTCTGCATCCGCGGCCTCAACCAGGGCATCGACTTCTCCGGCGGCCGTAACTACACCGTTAAGTTCGAGCACCCTGTAGAAGCCTCGAAGATTCAGGCCGACCTGGCTCCCCTCTTCCCCGATGCTTCGCTGAGCGTAATCACCGTTGAAAACAAAAACCAGGTGCGCGTTTCAACCAACTACAAGATTAAGGATACCGCCCCTGAAGTTGAAGCCGAAATCGTTGGTCTGCTCTTCCAGGGCCTCGCTCCCGAAATGAACGGCATCACCCCCGAACAGTTCTCGACCGCCAATACCGACTACGGCTTGATTTCGTCGCAGAAAGTTGGCCCGTCGGTTGCCGACGACATGAAGACCGACGCCTATATCGCCGTTACGCTGGCGCTGATTGCGATGTTCCTCTACATCCTCATCCGCTTCCGCAACGTAGCCTTCTCGCTCGGCGCGCTTGCCGCAGTAGCCTTCACGGCGTTCACCATCGTAGGCTTCTACAGCTTCTTCTACGGCCTGGTTCCCTTCTCGATGGAAATCGACCAGACCTTCATCGCCGCAATCCTGACCGTTATCGGTTATCAGATTAACGACACCGTGGTTGTGTTCGACCGTGTTCGCGAAAACATTACCCTCTTCCCCAAACAGAACTTCTATGACCTGATCAACCGCTCGATTAACTCGACCCTTGGCCGTACAATCATGACCTCGGCTTCGACCTTGCTGGTTCTTCTGTGCATCTTCATTCTAGGCGGTGAAGCTATCCGCGCGTTCACCTTCGCAATGATCAGCGGCGTAGTTATCGGCACCCTCGCCACTATCTACATCGCCGCTCCGGTTGCCTACCTGACCAACCGCACCAAAAAAGCCTGATTCAACTACTGATTCTAACTTATAAGAGCCCTATAGGTCCTATAAGCCTATAGGGCTTTTTCAGAAACCATGATCAAACGGATTAAGACCGAAGCCGACGCCCGCGCCGCGCTGGCTGCAGGAGCCCGCTGGCTGCATCTGACCGACGCCGCCGAGCTGGAGGCTGTAATTCCCGTGGCGCGCGATGCCGAAGCGATTCTGACGCTTCAGAGCGACCATGAGCGCGTGCTCCAGACCCTCATCCACGGCGTTATTCTTTCCGCCGCCGACGCCCCCGCCGCCGACGTGCGCGAAAAGCTCGGCCCTCACGCAATTATCGGGTGCGAGGTTTCGTCGCTCTTCGAGGTTATGCGTCTGGCCCCGTTAGACGTTGATTTCTTCGTTCTGACGGCCTCCGCCGACCAAGCCGGGGAAATTATAGCCCTGGCCCGCCGGAAGGGCGTAGAGCAAAGATTTGTGACCCTCACTCCGGTCGAAGGCGCCGACGCCGTTATGAATGATTAACAACCTTGGGAATTTTCGTTTCCCGACCGGTTGCGAAATTTGCACCATAAACAAAACCTAATAACTAACAACTAACCCTTAACACTTAAACTTACATGGCAAAGAAAATCACCCCCGCCGGGGCCGCTGCCGATCCCAAAGCAGCCAAACTCGAAGCCCTCAAACAAGCTATGGGCAAGATTGAAAAAAGCTACGGCCGCGGTGCCATCATGAAGATGGGCGACGAAGTGGTTGAGAAAGTTGACGTGATACCTACCGGCTCCATAGGCCTCAACATGGCCCTGGGCGTAGGCGGATATCCGCGTGGCCGCGTGATCGAAATCTACGGCCCCGAATCGTCCGGCAAAACTACCCTTGCTATCCACGCCATTGCCCAGGCCCAGAAGGCCGGCGGCATCGCTGCAATCATTGACGCCGAGCATGCCTTTGACCCCTACTACGCCAAAGCACTCGGGGTCGACATTGACTCTCTCTACATCTCGCAGCCCGACAACGGCGAACAGGCACTGGAAATTGCCGAGCAACTCATCCGCTCGGCGGCTATCGACATTCTGGTTATCGACTCCGTGGCCGCGCTTACCCCCAAGAGCGAAATCGACGGCGAAATGGGCGACCGACAGGTAGGCCTTCAGGCCCGCCTCATGAGCCAGGCCCTGCGCAAGCTCACCGGCGCTATTTCGCGCACCAAAACCTGCTGCATCTTCATCAACCAGCTGCGCGCCAAAATCGGCGCCATGTTCGGCCCCGCAGAAACCACCACCGGCGGCAACGCCCTGAAGTTCTACTCGTCGGTGCGCATCGAAATCCGCCCCACAACCACCATCAAGGACGGCGACCAACCCATAGGCCGACTGGCTGTCTGCAAAGTGGTGAAAAACAAGGTCGCTCCCCCCTTCAAGCGCGCCGAATTCGACATTATGTTCGGTCAGGGCATTTCGCGCTCGGGCGAAATCCTCGACATGGCCGTTGACTTCGACATTATCCAGAAGTCGGGCTCATGGTTCAGCTACGACGGCAGCAAGCTCGCCCAGGGCCGCGACTCGGCCAAGTCGGTGATTGCCGACAACCCCGAACTTGCCGACGAACTCGAAGCAAAAATCATGGAGGTTCTGCGCAATAATCCCGACGCCAAACGCGGCTCGCGTGCCCCCAAATTCAAACGCCCCGGAGCTGCTGCCGAAACTCCCGCAGCCGCTGCCGACGAGCCCGCCGAATCGGGCGCCGACGAAGAATTCGCTATCGAAGAAGATTGATAAATCTTAAAAATCTATATGTCAGGGGCCCCGGGCTTTCGAGCCTCAAGGACCCCTGATTATTTTTTGTCGGCTCACGTTAAATTGAGTTAATTTATTTGTCGGAGTGGGCAGTTTTCACTACCTTTGAAGTGACATTAGCCCGCTCTCTCCCTGTTTTCACTCTTCTCGGTCAGGCTATGTTGCTGATTCTGAAACCGTTCAGAGTCGGCGCGCTCTTGATATATATAAAAAATAAACATAAATGACCGACAAATGGAAACCTCTAACCACAGACCATACTCAATTCCGCCCGGCTGCTGATTTCGGCGAGCCTCGCCGACCCGCCGCAGAACGCTATTTCGACTCCCCCGTAATGGCTAAAATCCTGCGCGACCGTGGCATAAATACACCCGCCGAGGCTCAAGCCTTTTTCAACCCTCAGCTTTCGGACCTCCACGACCCCTTCCTCATGCCCGGAATGGACGTCGCGGTGGCTCGCCTCAATGAAGCCATGGGGGCCAAACAACGAATTCTGGTCTATGGTGACTATGATGTCGACGGAACCACAGCCGTCGCTCTGGTCTACAAGTATCTGCTTCAGTTCTACTCGAACATCGACTACTACATTCCCGGCCGCTACGACGACGGCTACGGAATTTCAAAACATGTAGTTGACCTCGCGGCCCAGGCCGGAGTGAAACTCATTATCATTCTCGACTGCGGCATCAAGGCCAACGAGGAGATTGCCTACGCCAAAACCCTGGGCATAGATTTCATAATCTGTGACCACCACGTTGCCGGCGCCGAGCTTCCCGACGCAGTGGCCATTCTCAACCCCAAGCTCGAAGACTCAACCTACTCGTTTCGCCACCTCAGCGGCTGCGGCGTGGGCTTTAAGTTCATGCAGGCGTTTGCGCTGAGCAACGGCCTGCCCGTGCGCGACCTCGAAACCTATCTCGATCTGGTGGCCGTGAGCATTGCCGCCGACATAGTGCCGATGATTGGCGAAAACCGCATCCTGACCTACTACGGCCTGCGCCGCCTCAACACCAACCCCAACATGGGGCTGCGCGCAATCATGAAAATCTGCGGGCTCACCGGCCGCGAAATAACCCTTTCCGACGTGATTTTCAAAATCGGTCCGCGCATCAATGCCTCCGGGCGCATGCAGTCGGGTAGGGAAGCCGTTGACCTGCTCGTGGCCCGCGATGCCGACAAGGCCCGCGAAAAAGCCCTCGAAATCGACCAATATAACCAGGACCGCAAGGAACTCGACAAGCAGATTACCGAAGAGGCCCAGGCGCTGCTCGATGCCTCGGGCAATGCCGACAAAAAGGCCATCGTCATGTACAACGAAGACTGGCATCGCGGCATTATCGGAATCGTGGCTTCGCGCCTCACCGAGGTCTACTATAAGCCCGCGGTAGTGCTCACGCTCACCAACGGCCTCGCCTCCGGCTCGTCGCGTTCGGTTCAGGGCTTCGACATCTACTCGGCCGTAGAGGCGTGTGAAGACCTGCTCGAAAACTTCGGCGGCCACACCTACGCCGTGGGCCTGTCGATGAAGCCCGAAAACATTCCCGCCTTTGCCGAACGCTTTGAGAAATACGTTGCCGAGCATATTTCCGAGTCGCAGCTCAAGCCCACCCACGAGGTAGACGCCGACCTGCGTTTCGACGAAATAAACCTCGACATGCTCCACTTCCTCAAGCGCCTGAACCCCTATGGTCCCGGCAATCAGAAGCCGGTGTTCCGCACCTCGGGAGTCCACAGCGTTTCGTCGTCGAAGCTCGTTGGCAAGTCGGGCGACCACATTAAGCTCGACATCACCAATTCCGAGGGCCACCACGTGGTCCACGCCATAGCCTTCAACATGGCCGACCGCTTCGACGAAATCGCCGACGGACGCCCCTTCACCATCGTTTATACCATCGAAGAAAACAAGCACCACGCTGCCGGCTATCCGATTCAGCTGCTCGTTAAGGATATAATTCTCTGATGCGCCCGTACTCCTCTCCTCTCGACGCTCTCAGGCGCCATTGGGGGTACGATTCCTTTCGCCCCCTGCAGGCCGAGATTATCGACTCCGTGCTCAGCGGCGCCGACACTCTGGCGCTGATGCCTACAGGCGGCGGCAAGAGCATAACCTTTCAGGTTCCCGGGCTGCTGCTGCCGGGGCTCACGGTGGTTATCACCCCGCTGATTTCGCTGATGAAAGACCAGGTAGATAACCTCCGGGGCCACGATATTCCGGCGGTTTGCCTCCACTCGGGCATGACCCCCCGCGAGGCGCGCCTGGCCATTCAAAAGGCAGAGCTCGGCAAGGTCAAGTTCCTCTATCTGTCGCCCGAGCGGCTCCAGAACGAGCGCTTTGTGGGCGATTTAAAAAACTGGAACATCTCGCTCATAGTCGTCGACGAAGCGCACTGCATTTCGCAGTGGGGCTACGATTTCCGCCCGCCCTATCTCAAAATCGCCTCCCTGCGCCGCTATTTCCCGTTGGTGCCGGTGCTTGCCGTCACCGCCTCGGCCACTCCGCAGGTTGCCGACGATATTTGCAGTCGCCTGGAGTTCCGCCCCGGCGCCCGGCGCTTCCAAATGAGCTTTGCGCGCCCCAATATCAGCTACATTGTGCGCCGCGACATCAACAAGCCCGAACGGCTCATGGCGGTGCTGCGCAACACCGCCGGCTCGGCCATCGTTTATGTGCGTTCGCGCAAAAAAACCGTCGAAATCGCCCGCTCTCTCCAGGCCGCCGGCATCTCGGCCGAGGCTTATCATGCCGGCCTGCTCCCCGAGGAAAAAACCGAGCGCCAGCAGCGCTGGAAAGACTCCAAAGTGCGCGTAATGGTGGCCACCAACGCCTTCGGCATGGGCATCGACAAGCCCGACGTCCGCGTAGTTGTGCACTACGACCTCCCCTCGTCGCTCGAAGAATACTATCAGGAGGCGGGGCGCGCCGGCCGCGACGGCTTGCCCTCGTTTGCCGTCTGCCTGGTGTCGCCGCGCAACCGCCAAACCCTTGACCGGCGCCTTGAAGAGGCCTTTCCGCCGATTCCGTATATCGCCGAGATCTACGAAAAAGCGTGCCTGAAAATCGACCTGTGCCTGGGCGAAGGGCAATATAAGGTTTTCGACTTCAACTTCGACGAATTCTGCATAGAGCAGCGCCTCTGGCCCGCCACGGCCCGCGCAGCCTTTGCGCTGCTTGCCTTGGGCGGCTACGTGGAGTATGTTGAAGATGTCGATGCCAAGGCCCGCGTAATGGCCATTTGCCGGCGCGACGAACTCTACGGCATGGAGCTGACGCGCGTCGAGGAAGAAGTGATGGTTTACCTGCTGCGCAATTGCCCCGGGCTCTTTGCCGACTATTTCAACATCGTTGAAACCGTTATGGCCTCCCACCTGTCGCTCAGCCCCGACGAGGTTTATCAAACCCTGCTGTCGCTCAGCCGCAAGCACGTTATCCACTACGTTCCGCGCCGCCAGCAGCCCTATCTCTACTTTCCGTCGCGCCGCATTGAAAACCGCTACGTTGAGATTCCGCGCGCGCTCTACGACGACCGCCGTCAACGCATGGCCGAGCGCCTCGATGCCATGCGCCAATTCGCTTTCAGCGCCGACCAATGCCGGGCGCAAACCATTTTGAACTACTTCGGCGAAACCGATGCCGAGCCTTGCGGCAGCTGCGACGTTTGCCGCGAATCGCGCCCCCGGGCCGAGCGCCCCGTGTCGCTTGCCGACTCTGTTCTGCACGTTGTTGGCCACAACCCCGGAGCCACGGTCCGCGACGTTGCCCGCCGGCTGAACTATCGCGAAGAACTCGTTGTTAAGGCTGTGCGCGACCTTATTGACCGCGGCCTGTTAACCCTTAATCCCGACCAAACCTTATGCAAGCCCCTTTAGCTGAAAGAATGCGTCCGCAGACGCTCGACGACTACATAGGCCAGACCCACCTCGTTGGCCCCGGCCAGATTTTGCGCCGCATGATCGAGCAGCAGCGCGTGAGTTCCTTTATTCTTTGGGGCCCGCCCGGGGTAGGGAAGACCACCCTGGCGCGTATTATCGCCAACACCACCAACGCTCCGTTCTATACGCTGTCGGCCGTTTCGTCGGGCGTTAAGGAGGTACGCGAGGTTATTGAGCGCTGCCGCGCCGAGTCGCAGTCAATGTTCTCAAAGGGCCGCCCGATACTCTTCATCGACGAAATTCACCGCTTTTCAAAGAGCCAGCAGGATTCGCTGCTCGGCGCCGTTGAGAGCGGCATCGTAACCCTGATTGGCGCCACGACCGAGAATCCGTCGTTTGAGGTCATAAGGCCGCTGCTGTCGCGCGCAAGCGTCTACACGCTGCGACCGCTTGAGGCCGTCGACCTGCAGCAACTGCTCGACAATGCCCTGCAACGCGACCCCGTTCTGTCGAAAATGGAGGTGCGGGTCGAAAGCACCGATGCACTCTTCCGCTTCGCCGGCGGCGATGCCCGCAAGTTGCTCAATATCCTCGACCTGCTGGAGCAGTCGACCCCCGCAAACGAGCCGCTGGTGATTTCCGACGCCATAGTTACCGAGCGGCTCCAGGAGAATCCCGCGGCCTACGATAAGGGGGGCGAGATGCACTACGACATCATCTCCGCGTTCATCAAGTCGGTGCGCGGCTCCGATGCCGACGCCGCCGTTTACTGGCTCGCACGCATGGTTGCCGGCGGCGAAGATCCCGAATTCATTGCCCGCAGGCTCGTTATTCTTGCCGCCGAAGATATCGGTCTGGCCAATCCCAATGCCCTGCTGCTGGCCAACGCCACGTTCGACGTTGTCAAGAAAATCGGCTGGCCCGAGGGGCGCATTCCCCTTGCCGAATGCACGATTTATCTGGCCCGTTCACCCAAGAGCAATTCCGCGTATATGGCCATTGCGGCAGCCCTGGCTGAGGTTGAAAAAAGCGGCGACCTGCCTGTGCCGCTCCACCTGCGCAACGCCCCGACTTCGCTGATGAAAGAGATGGGCTACGGCGCCGACTACAAGTATCCTCACGACTTTCCCGGCCACTGGGTTGCCCAGCAATATCTGCCCGACAATATTCAGTCGGCGCGCTTCTGGAATCCCGCCGACAACGCCTCGGAACAGCGCATGTCTGGCAAATGATTGAACCATTTGCCGCCGCGGCGTGTTAAAAATTTAGTTTCAACTATTTATTTATGAGAAGGATAAAATTCTCCATTGTGCTTTTGTTTGCAGCCGTTTGCGGCAATTTGTGCGCCCAAACGGTAGAAGACGTTGCTGCCGCGCTGGCCGATATGCCCGGCTATCGCGCGCAGGTGAGCTATGCCGTAACCCTTCCGCAGGCCCAGGATGACGTTGTCTACACCGTAGACCTTGCCCAGGATTCCGCCAATGCCGACAGCTACCTGCTGCAATGGTCGGTTATGTCCCCCTCCGGCCCTGTTGACGGCTTTACAGCATGGTTTGACGGCAATTTCTATAACTACCGCAACCATCGCCTTCAGGAGCGCCACGAGCAGTGGGACGCCCCTCTGCCCGAAGGCGTGAAGCCGCCGCAGAACTCCGCGCAGTTCGCTTCGCTGCTTCCCTCGCGTATTGCGCAGACCCTTCCGGCGCTTGGCGATGACGTTGAAATCAAGGTTCAGGGCGACGTTCTTACCGTCAGCCAGGTTACCGAAGCGTCTGAGCTGTTCTATAAATTTCAGCTGCCCTCCATGCGGCCGATTGATTTCTATGCCGACTATAATCCCGGAGCCATTTCCGGCCAGCAAGTTCATGCCGTCTACACCTATCCCGACGTTGTTGAGAGCTATCCCGCCGGCTTCTCCGAGGATTTTCTGCGCTCGCTCTTTCCCGACGCGTTCGAAAAGTATCGCGAGAGCCAGTTTGCCATCGAAAATATGCGCGGACTGCCGCTTCCGGGCTTCTCGCTGCCCAAGTTGGGCGGGGGTAGGGTAGAGAGGCAGGCCCTCGACCCGTTTAGAGCCCCTGTGGCCGTCGTTCTGCTCAATCCCGCTATGGGTCTCAGCCCGCGCCTCGTCGAGGCCGTACGCGCCGCCGTAGACGCTCTGCCCATCGAGGCGGAGGTCATCTGGGCCTCAACTGCCAAGAATCCCGACGAAACCGAGCAGCTGCTCGGCACACTCCGCCCCGGTGAAACCGCCCTGACCGGCGCGCAGCCGCTCGTCAGCGCCTGCGGGGCCTCGGCGCTCCCCGTGGTTTTGGTCTGCTCCCCCTCGGGCCTAATATCGGATATTGCCATAGGTTTGAACCAAACGCTCCATACAGACGTTATGCAGATGTTAATTAGTGCGAAATAATAACATCTCATAAACCTACTACTACATTACTTATGGAAACCGTTTACTTTCAAGGAACCCCCTGCCACACCTACGGCAATCTACCCTCTGTTGGCGACAAAGCCCCCTGTTTCAACCTCGTTGACTCTAACCTCAAAGACATCCGTTGCAACGATTTCTTCGGCAAGAAAGTCGTTTTGAATATTTTCCCCAGCCTCGACACCGAGGTTTGCGCCGCTTCGGTGCGCCGCTTCAATAAGGAAGCCTCCTCGCTCCCCGACGTGGCCGTTATCTGCGTGAGCATGGACCTCCCCTTCGCCGCCAAGCGCTTCTGCACCGCCGAGGGCATCGAGAACCTCACCGTGG
>CAZKPP010000050.1:0-17154 GCA_964554665.1 uncultured Bacteroides sp. | reverse complement strand
GCTTTATGGGTATATGAATATAACCGACCAATCGCGCGTGAGCGCGTTGGTTTGGAGTAATCATATATTGCGTGAGGCTTCTGCGTTGTCCGTTCAACAGTGATGGGCATTCCAGAGCCTCGGTATGATGAACGGGCAACAAGTAAGGCCGTCACGCATTTTTTTGCTAACCCCCTAACCGCCAACGCAGTCGGCCCCGCGGCAACCCATTCACACATGAAGCGACAATTACTTCTATCGCTTGCAGCAACTATGCTTGCCCTCCCCGCCATCGCTCACGGTTTCTGGTATTCCTACGAGGGAAAACGTCTTTCATACACTATCCTTGACGAGGCGACAAAAACCTGCCAAGTCACCTCAGGACAATCTGTATCAGGGGATCTAATTATTCCTAATGCAGTAATATATGGTAAAGATGAATATAAAGTAACTGAGATTAATAATGGGGCATTTAGTTATTGTGATGAATTACAGTCGATTGTGATTCCAAATTCTGTAGAGAGGATAGGCAATGATGCTTTCCGATTCTGCGAGAATTTAAGGACCGTTACATTATCTAAATCACTCAAACATATAGGGAATGAGGCTTTTAGGCGCTGTAACAGTTTGAAAGCCTTCTTTTTGCCTTCCTCGGTAACCAGTTTAGGATATGGCCCTTTTGATGATTGTCACTCTTTGGAAACAATAGAAGTCGATGATAAAAATTCTAACTTCGTATCAATTGATGGAGTTCTATTTGATAAAAACCTTGAAACGCTGATTCAATTTCCTGCCGGTAAGACAAGTATTAAATATTCAATTCCAGCACAGGTCAATAAAATTGGTGGTTTTGCATTTTTTGGGTGTAAGAATTTATTATCTGTTGAAATTCCAGACGCCGTTTCCAATATTGATAACGCTGCATTCTATGAGTGTACAGGAATAACATCTATTAAGATTCCCGACCATGTTACGTATGTCGGAGTGAACGCTTTTTGGGGATGTAGTAATTTAAAAACAGTTGAGTCAAAAGCATTAATCCCTCCAGTATGCGGTGCTGTAACGTTCGATAAGAGTACTTATGGAGAAGGAGTTCTATATGTTTCACCAGATGCTATTGCGGCTTATGAAGTTGCAGATGAATGGAAGAATTTTGCAAAAATTGCAATTGATAGCGACTTGGTTAGTAACTTTGAAATATTAACAAATAAGAATACGAAGATTGATGTGGTTGATGGCGCGATTGTGGTTAATGGCGCGGAAAGCGTAAGAATCTATAACACCTCGGGCGCACAGGTCTATGCCGGCGAGTCGGGCCGCATAGAGCTTCCTTCGGGCATCTACCTCGTGGTCACCGACTCCGTTACCAAGAAAGTACACATCTAATACTCCCAAAACCTCACTTCAAAGCCGCAAAGTCTTAGCGCCTTGCGGCTTTTTGGTTGAAAGAACCTCTACTTTTTGCGGTTGCGGTAATCGAGGCGTCCGCGGGTCATTTGCTCGCGGATGCCTCCCTCTTTCAAAAAGTCCTCTTTTGCGCGCTCTATCAACCTGCGCAGAAACACGTCGGTTTGATGAATCAACGTAATTGCAAGATTGCAAACCATTTCCGGTGTACATTTATCAAACATTTGGCGATAAAATGCAGAATCGTTGTTGGCAGTGCAAATCGCGCGAAGTTTATTGAGCCGCGGATGCCCGAAAGCCCACTGTTCGAGATTGTTTATGCGCAAGTAGTCCTCATAGTCAAGCAGAAGCTCCTGAAGCGAAGCCTTGGCAACGTTGAGCAACTTGATTTCCGATTCACGCGAAGTGGTCGAGGCCGAGCATCCCTCGGCAATGTTTTGCTTTCCGCTGCGCGCCGCCTGAATCATCTGGTCCATAGTCCGGTCACCCCTTGATATATACTTGCGAGCAAAGAGAACCGTGATGTCGTAGATGCACTCCGACTTCTGAAAAGCTATCAGCGCGCGATAATTGCCGCGCAGCGGGAGAAACGGCTGGCTGAGATTATTGGACATATAAGACTAATTCGACTAATTTGCCAGCAAAGATAACAAAATTCCTCATTTATGGCAAATTTGTTTGCGCTCAAATAAAAATTCGTTTTGTTGCTTCAGAAGATTTTCGTAAATTTGCGGGTTATGGAATTTAAACTTGATTCTGCATATAAGCCGACTGGCGACCAGCCCCAGGCTATCGAGGCGCTTGCCCGTGGAGTGGAGGAGGGGGCTGATGCCCAGGTGCTTCTCGGCGTTACCGGCTCGGGCAAAACCTTTACTATGGCCAATGTTATCCAAAAGGTGCAGCGGCCAACCCTGATTCTCTCTCACAATAAAACGCTGGCGGCACAGCTCTATTCGGAGTTTAAGCAGTTCTTTCCCGACAACTCTGTGCAATATTTTGTCAGCTACTACGATTATTATCAGCCCGAGGCATATATTCCGGGCATTGACCGCTATATTGAAAAAGACCTGATGATCAACGACGAAATCGAGCGCCTGAGGCTCTCGACGGTGTCGGCGCTGCTTTCGGGTCGCAAGGATGTGGTTGTTGTCAGCTCGGTCAGCTGCCTCTTTGGCATGGGCAATCCGGCGGACTTCGACGCGAGCGTCATTGAGCTGCGCGTCGGCCAGAAAATCGGCCGCAATGATTTTCTGCGCCAGCTCGTTGCCTCGCTCTATAGCCGCAACGAGGCCGACCTGGGGCGCGGCACTTTCCGCGTTCGCGGCGACACGGTGGAGATTCGCCTGGCCTACGAAGACATTGTGCTGCGCGTCAGCTTCTGGGGCGACGAGGTAGAGTCGATAAAAACCGTTCATCCGGTCGACGGCATCAGCCTCGGCGTTCACGACGTGTTTAAAATCTATCCGGCCAACCTGTTCGTAACGAGCCAGGAGCGCCAGAATGCCGCGCTGAGCCAGATTGCCCTCGACCTGGGCGAGCGCATCGGCGACTTTGAGCGCGAAGACCGCCTGCTGGAGGCGCAGCGCATCCGCGAGCGCGTGACCTACGATATGGAGATGATTCGCGAACTGGGCCACTGCTCCGGAATTGAAAACTATTCGCGCTATTTCGACGGCCGGCGCCCCGGCGAGCGCCCGTTCTGTCTGCTCGACTATTTCCCCAAGGATTTCCTTACGATTATCGACGAAAGCCACGTTACGGTTCCGCAAATCCGGGCTATGTATGGCGGCGACGTGTCGCGCAAGAACAACCTTGTTGACTACGGCTTCCGCCTGCCCGCGGCGCTCGACAACCGCCCCCTCAAGTTCGAGGAATTCGAGGCCTTGGTGCCGCAAACCATCTACGTTTCCGCAACTCCGGCCGACTATGAGCTGCAGCGCAGCGAGGGCGTAATCGTTGAGCAGGTAATCCGCCCGACCGGCCTGCTCGACCCCGTTATCGAAGTTCGCCCCTCGCTGAACCAGATCGACGACCTGATGGAGGAAATCCGCATCCGCACCGAAAAGGGCGAGCGCACGCTGGTTACCACCCTCACCAAGCGTATGGCCGAGGAACTGAATGCCTATCTGCAGAAATTCGACATACAGACCGCTTATATGCACAGCGACGTCGACACCATGGAGCGCATCAGGATTCTCGACGACCTGCGCGCCGGGACCTACGACGTGCTCATCGGCGTTAACCTTCTGCGCGAGGGCCTCGACCTGCCCGAGGTGAGCCTCGTGGCCATTCTCGATGCCGACAAGGAGGGCTTTTTGCGCTCACACCGCTCGCTGACCCAGACCGTGGGCCGTGCCGCGCGCAACCTCAACGGCCGGGTTATAATGTATGCCGACAAGGTTACCGACTCCATGGCCAAAACCATTGAGGAAACCGAGCGCCGGCGCACCCTGCAGCTGGCCTATAACGAAGAGCACGGCATTACCCCGCAGGCCATTGTCAAGGCCCGCAACCGCATTGTCGGGCTCGACCGCGACGCCATTGAAGAGCTCACTCCGGCAGGCCGCATCGACAACAAAAAGACCAAAACAACCAAGCCGGCCAAGGCTGCGGCCCCCACGCCCTACGACCTCGAATTTTCGCGCAGCGTGAATCTTGCCGCCGATCCGGTGGTGGCCTATATGACGCCGGTTGAGATGCGCAAGAATATCGAAAAACTGCGCCAGCAAATGATGGCCGCCGCCAAGAAAATGGACTTTCTGGAAGCTGCCCGCCTGCGCGACGAAATGCTCAAGATGCAGAAGACTCTCGAAGCCAAGGAGGCTGCGCAATGATTGCCGCCGACCGCTATTTGCCCACCTCCGTCAAGGAGATGGAGGCGCTGGGCTGGGACCACGTGGACGTGGTGCTCTTTTCGGGCGACGCCTACGTTGACCACCCCTCGTTTGGCGCGGCGGTTATCGGCCGCACGCTGCAGGCCCTGGGGCTGAACGTAGCCATAGTGCCGCAGCCTAACTGGCGCGACGATTTGCGCGACTTTAAGAAGTTCGGAGCCCCGCGCCTCTTTTTCGGCATTTCACCCGGCGCCATGGACTCGATGGTTAACCACTACACGGCTGCGCGCCGCAAGCGCCACGACGATGCCTACACTCCCGGGGGCCGCGCCGGCGCCCGCCCCGACTATCCAACGATTGTCTACTCCGAAATCTTGCGCAAACTCTATCCCGACGTGCCTATAATTGCCGGCGGCATAGAGGCGAGCATGCGCCGGCTGAGCCACTATGACTACTGGCAGGACCGCTTGCGGCCGTCGATTATCGTCGATGCGCAGGTCGACATGATTATCTACGGCATGGGCGAAAAGCCGATTACAGAGCTGGTGCGCCGGCTCCGCGCGGGAGAGAAAATCGGCGAAATCGTTGACCTGCCGCAAACCGTGGTGCTGGCCCGCGCCCGCGACATCCCCGCGCCCGACGACGACAATATCGTGCTCAACAGCTTTGAGCAATGTCTGGCCGACAAGCGCCTGCAGGCCGCGAATTTCAAACACATTGAGCAGCAGAGCAACCGCATGACGCCGACCACCACCCTCTGGCAGCAGCACGGCCGCCGCGCAGTGAGGGTCAACCCCATGTATCCGCCGCTGACCACCGAGGAAATCGACGCTTCGTTCGACCTGCCATATACCCGCCTGCCGCACCCGCGATATCGCGGCAAAACGATTCCCGCCTACGAAATGATTCGCCATTCGGTGTGTCTCCACCGCGGCTGCTTCGGGGGCTGCTCGTTCTGCACCATTTCAGCCCACCAGGGCAAGTTCATAGCCTCGCGCTCCGAAGCCTCGATTATGCGCGAGGTCGAGGCTGTTACCAAAATGCCTGATTTCAAGGGCTATATCAGCGACATAGGAGGCCCGAGCGCCAATATGTATGCCATGTCGGGCCGCGATAAGTCGAAGTGTGCGCGCTGCTTGCGCCCGAGTTGCCTGCATCCGTCGCCCTGCCCGAACCTCAATAACGACCATTCCGCCCTGCTCGGTATCTATCGCCGCGTCAACGCCTTGCCTGAAGTAAAAAAGGCGTTTGTGGGGTCGGGCGTGCGCTACGACCTGGCCATGGCTCCGTCCGGCTCGGCCAAAACCGACGCGGTGAACCGCGAGTATGTTGAAGAACTGATTGCCAACCACGTAAGCGGCCGTTTGAAAGTGGCGCCTGAACACACCGAGGCCCACGTGCTTGATCTGATGCGCAAACCGTCGTTCGACCTGTTTTATAAATTTCGCGAGCGCTTCGACGCCGCCAACCGCAAACACGGGTTGCGCCAGCAGCTGATTCCCTATTTCATATCAAGCCATCCGGGATGCCGCGAGGTAGACATGGCACAGCTCGCCGCCACCACGCGCCGCCTCGACATGCACCTGGAGCAGGTGCAGGACTTCACCCCGACGCCAATGACGCTGTCGACCGAAATCTACTATACCGGCTATCATCCCTACACCGGCAAACGCGTATTCTGCGCCGTCGACCCCAAGGCCAAGGAGGCGCAGCGCGCATTCTTTTTCTGGTATGACCCGCAGCGCAAACCGGGAATCGTTGCCTCGCTGCGCCGCATAGGCCGCTCCGACCTCATCGACAAGATTTTTCCTCGCCGGTAGGGTGGGGAAGTTATTCTTCCTCTTCGGCGGGGGGCAGCAGGTTGATTTCGTCGGGAGCCAAAGTGTCAGCGGCTTCGTCGATTTCGGGCAGCTGCTCGGGGCGGCGCACATCGAGCGGCCCAAGGCGCGCGGCGTTGGCTCCGCGCTTGAACACCGTGCTGATTTCGCGGGCCAGGTTCAGGCGCACCGTGTCGGCCAGCGCCGATGTTTCGGCCGCCATGTTCTCCTTGAATCGGGCGCGCCCCAGGCGAATCTTCATTTTGTCGACGTTGCCCTTAACGTTGACTCCGAATCGGAACGGTATCGGCGATTTGAGGATTGAAACGTGGTAGTCGAGGTTCATGTCCATGTCGTTATGGCCCATGACGCCGATGCGGTAGCGGTCGAAGTCGAACATGAACGGATAGAGCGACAGCTGGTTATCTTCAACCGTCAGTTTAACGTCCATGTGGTCAATGAGGTTCTTCTTTTTGTCGTGGAAGAAGAGCCATTTGCTTATGGTTTTAAAGGTCTGCTCGTCGAGCACGCGCAGTGAGTCGCCCGACAGGTGAACCAGCGCGCGCAGATTCGGAATGTCGATATTGAGCATCGAGTCGACCGGCGTGGTTGCCGAAATGCCAACGTCAACAATGCCGCCCAAGGTGTTGAGAATCGGCATTATGGTGTCGAGCGTGGGCAGGATTTCGGTTACGCGGCCAATGTTGAAGCGATGCAGGTCGAGGCCGATGCCGAAGCTAACGTCGGCGAGAGTTGGCGCGTAGTAGAGCATGTTGAGGTCCACCGAGCCGATGGGCGAGGCCGCATGGAGCTCGCTGAGGTTCGCGGCGCCGTTGGCAACGAGGATTTTGCCGCGGAAGTCGTTGAGCGCCAAAGTTGAGTAAATGATGTTTTTGGCCTCCACGTTTACTGTGGCGTCGATGTTCATGGGGATGACTATGGCCATCATCTCCTCCGAGGCGGTGTCGTTGTCGAGGGCTTCGGCGTCGAGGTCGAGCGAAACTGCGGTGGAGGCCGACGGGTCTGTTTTGGCCGCGTAGGCCGCGCCGCGGAATGCCGCTTGAGTCAGCTGGTTGATGTTTATCGTGTCGGCATCGAGATTCAGGTTCAGGCGCAGGGGCGAGGTTGAGTGGCGGCGTCCGAGCGCTTTCTGAATATTCGAAATCGAGCCGGTGGCGCTGAGGTCGCTCCGACCCGCTTGCAGGTTGAGCGACCGCAGGTTAATGGAGTCGGCCGCGAACTCTAAGTTGAGGTTTTTCAGGCGCATGCGCAGCGGAAACAGGGGGGAGAACACCCCGCCGCGGCGCGCCTTGACGTTGCCGGTAAGGTTCCATTGCTTGAGCATTCTCACCGCCGAGCGGTCAACGCCCAGGTCGAGCGATTCGTAGGTTGATTCGGCCAGCAGAATTGAGTCGCGGCGGGCGGCGCGGCGTGCCGAGTCAGCCGGTGTGAGAACGTGCTTCTGCCGCTGCTTGGCCTTGGGCTGATTATGGGCTTCGACGGCGATTTCAATGCCGTTGAGCGATGTGAGGGTCGGGCCAGAGCCGAGTCCGAGGCTCTTGATTTTCAGGCCGGCGCCGATGCGGGGCGCGCGCGAGCTCCCTTTGAAGCGGCGCAGCGACAGCGTGCCTTCTACATTGCGGGCGCTGGCGCGCGTAGAGTCGGAGTCGGTATAGGTGAGCGCCTTGACGGTCAGCTTGCCTCCCATCGGTGTAATGACCGTAGAGTCGCCGAGAGTGTCGAGGTTTTTAACGCCCACGGCGAGCGACAAGTCTTTCATGCCGGCGCGCATGCCGGGAAGTGCGGTCCAGAGGGTGTCGACCTTGAGCGACGCCATCAGCAGCGAGTCGATGCCGTTGAAGCCCGAGGCAGAGCCGAAGCGCAAGCGGGCGGAGCGGGCGCCGGCTGCGAGCGAGTCGGCGGGCATTATGGCCACGAAGTCGTTGAGCCGGGCGTCGCCGCGCAGGCGAGCGCGGTGGAATCCTTCAGCCGAAAGATCGCTCAGCCGGGCGTTGAGGTCGAGGTCGGCGTTGAGCGAGCCGCGTAAGCGCATGCCCAGCAGCGTCCAGAGCCTCGGGTTGAGGTTGGTAAAGTTCAGATCGCCGCGGAAACAGCCGTCGATGAGCGGGTCGGAGGCAATGTTTGTTGCGCTGCCGTTGAGGGTGAAGTCCGAGGCCGGGAACTTGACGTTAAGGCGTTTGAGCTCGATTTTTGATGCGTCGAGGCCGCGGTCCGACAGGTTGGCTATGACTTCAACGCCAAAGTTGTTGAGGTTCAGAAAATATTGCGGAATGCTCACCGGGGCGTCGCCGATCAAAAATTCGGCGCGCAGCTCGGGAATCAGCAGAGTGTCGGGATTGTAGGTATAGGGCTTGAGCAGTTCTGCGCGGGCAATGGCCAGGGCCGGAGTCTCTACCTGAGGCAGGTCGGGAACCAGTGAGGCCATGCGTTGCAGCGACATAGGCAGCAGCTGGAATTTCAGCGCGTCGAGGCGTATGCCGTCCGAAAAATCGGCCTTCAGAGAGGTCATGGTTTCGATGGAGTCGACCGCAAGCGAGAAGTCGGCGAGCTCAACGGCCAATGGCTCCGAGGGATGCCAGCCTATGGCGCCGTCGGCGGCGAATTTCAGCGAGTCAACCGCCAAAAGAGCCTTGGGCAGACGGATATTGCCGTCGAAGTTAAGCGTGTATTCCGGAATTGAGTCGCGGCCATAAAGGGCTGTTTGGCGCAAGATTATTGCCGCATCGGTCGAGTCGGCCTCCGAAACGTAGCGGAAGCGGGCGTCGCCGCCAATGATGAAACGGCTGATTCGCAGGTCGGGCAGCGAAAGAGGCTCGTCGCTGTTGTCGGGCTCCGACGGCGGGAGGAAGCTGAGCGACGATTGCGTGGAGTCGGCCCCGAACCAGAGGGTTGCTTCGGGGCGGTCGAGCAGGGCGTGGCCAACGGAAATTCGACCTATGAGCAGGACGGCAAGGTTGAGTCGCCCTTCAATGCGGTTGCAGGCAACCACGGTCTGATAGTTGGCGGGTATGGAGAGGTTTTTCACCTCAAGGGAGTCGATTTCAACTACGGCATGGGGAAACGTTGACCATACCGACAGGTCGACCTTGGCGACTTCGACGCGGCCGTTGACCAGATATTCCGAGCCATATTGGCGCACCCAGCCGGTCAGACGCTCCGAGGTCAGCACCAGCGGAATGGCGATGAGTATAATTAGAATGAGGCCTACGATAGCGCCGAGAATTATTGCGGGCACCTTCCACCACTTGTTTCTATTTTTCTTTGCCTTTACTTCTTCCATGGCCGCAAATTTAAGGATTTTTCGCTTGCGCAGCAAAAATTTGCGTATAATAAAAAATCCCGGGCGTCGGGCCCGGGATTTGTATGGTCAGGTGGTTGGGAGTTATTTCACGCGAATGGCTTTGCGGGTCTTGGCGTCGACATACACGCCGGGGCGCGGGGTTGAGTCAACTTTGCGACCAACAAGGTCGAAGAGTTCGCGAACGTTGGCGTCTGATGCGCTGATTTCCTCAATCGAGGCGTCGGGGTTGGAGCCCATAACGGTTTCAATCGGGCCTTGATCGTCGGAAACGATATAGGCGGCGCCGGGAGCAACGGTGTTGTCAGAAGCGGCTTCGTAAACAAACTTGATGCCCGAGGCCGAGAACTGCGGAACGTAGCGGCCCGGAGTGCTTTCGAGCACGCGGGTGGCGCCGGTCATTTCCGAGGCAACCCACTTGGTGGTGTTGGAAATGGTCAGCGTTACTTCCTTCTTGCCGGGGGCGGCTTTGAGAATCAGCGGGGTGCGCTTGTGAATGGGCGATTCAACCTCTTCAACGTAGGCTTTGCCCGAAGCGAAGCTCGTTACGGTGTAGGCCTTGGCGCCATCTTCAACCTCAACGGCACAGGGAACGCAGGCTGTTGCATAGCCGTTTTCATCGACCGGCACTGTGATGGTTTCAATCGGTTCGATATACCACTGGTTGGCGGCTTCGGTGGTCGAGTAGCCCCAAAGCTGACAGTTGGGAACCGAAGTTACGCTCAGGAAAGAGCTTTTGGCGGGGAGGGCGAAGCGGAACGAGCGGGTCTGAGTGTTGACGTCGCGGAGCTCATAAACGGTGGCGCCGTCGTAGCTGCCCAGGGTAACGTATTCCTGATTGCCGCCGCCGGCGAGATATTCGCCGAACGCGGTAGCTTCGATTTTAACCTGAGTGGGGTCGCCGTCGACAGGCCAGAAGCGGAAGAGCACCAGGTCGTCAGACAGGCCTTCGGATGCAATGTTTGCGGCGGGTTCTTCGATGGTGCGTACGCGCAGGGTGCCGTCAACGTCGGTCGACAGGTAGTTGGTCGGACGGCCCGACAGGCCCGAACCGGGGCGGTCGCCGTTGTGCAGACGGTAATATTTGCCGGCTTTGGGGTAGCGGCTCAGCAGAGTGCGCTGATAGATTTCTTCAATCTCGGCAATGGAGTAGTCGTCGGCGTGGTCGAGGGCGTTGGCCAGCTCTTCAACGTCGTATTCGCCAAGATAGCGGGGCATATCGTTGGTAGAAAGTACTTTGCCGGCTTTTGTCAGGAAGTCGCGGTAAACCTTGAGCGACGATTCGCGGGCATCGGCGATTTTGGCTTCGATTTCATTCGAGATTTCGTCGCTAACCGAGGCGTTGAACTTTTCGTAGATCTTGAAGTGGGTGGCGTTGGTGCGGGCGCGGCCCGAGGTGAGGTCGTCGTAGAAGAGGATAAAGCCGTCGGTGTCGTCGCAGGCCAGGGCGTAGCCGCCGCAGTCGATGAGCCACGATTTAGCCAGGTCGCTGTAGAGCGGCACGCAGTCTACGGCTTTGGTCGACACGCAGGCCTGGTGTTTGGTGTTACCCGAAATAAACATGCCGGCCGACAGGTTGTAGAGATACAGCGCCTTTTCGCGCGGAGAGTAGTGGAATGTGAAGTGCGACGCAACCGACGAAGTGTCGGCCGATGCTGCCGAAGCGGTGGCGAGGGTGGCTTTGGAGCTGTTGTCGGTAACGTAGGCAAAGCCTTTGCCGTTTTTGGCCGAGGTTGCGTTGCGTTCGAGCAGGTAAACCTTATTGTTGCTGAACTGGTCGGTTGAGGTAACCTCAACGCCGTAGCCATAGGCGGCAGCGACTCCGCCGGCCATCATCAGCAGTGATAGTATCTGAGATTTCATGATTTATGGTGATTTCTGATTTTTAGTTGTCTTGGCTGGTGATGGGGCGGTCGTTGGGAATTACCGGGGCGGGATAAACCGGAGCGTCGACGTTGCAGATCTGCAGTCTTACTTTTTCTGGCAGCGGTTTAACAATGCCGTCTTTTTCGAGCTGGAACATGTCGGCCTTGAATTCGTCGTACATGGCGTCGGTCATAATATAATATTGTGTGCCGTAGTCGCCCTGTTCGAGAGCGGCAACGGTGAAGAGGCCGAAGGGCTCGAAGTAGTTCCAGAGGTTATAGCCGGTAAGGCGCGACAGTTTGTAGATGCAGTTGAGGATTGCGGGCGCGGAGTTTGCGGTCCACGACAGGCGGTCGTTGTCTCCGCCGATGTAGCCGCGCTTGGTCCAGCACGATTCGGGGAAGCGTTCCTTGAACTGAACTACCTTGTTGATCGAGGGGTCGGTCGAGCGGTTGCTGTTAAATGCCGAGGTGAGGATTTCATATTTGTCGGCGGTGGTTTTGCCCGGTTCTACGGTCGAGCCTTCGGGCTGGTCGTTCTGGCGCATGGCTTCGAACAGGTCGGGCCAGAGGTCGGGGCGATAGTCTTCGGCGGCGCGCTGGGCGTTCTCTTCCGAGAAGTAATACATCAGGTAGAGGAACGGGCCGAGAATAAGCTCGCCGTTGTTGCTCGAATAAGCCTCGATGGGGTTGAGGGCGCGGCGCGGGTCAACGATGTTGCGCGGGTCCTCGGTGTTGGCGGGGTTCCAGGTGTCGGCCGGAGCGCCGGAGTAGGTTACGTCCGATGCGTAGCGCTTGGTGGGGTACTTGACCTGGTTGATGGCGAACTGTTTCAGTTCGTCGCACCACCAGAATGCGTTGCCCTTCTGGGCGGCTTTGGCGGCATCGGTGCGGAGCGACATAACGATGAAGTCGTTATCGTTGGCGGTTTTGGTTTCGCCGCTCTTGTCGGGTTCGGTGATGTCGCGGTTATAGTCGTCGTTGAGGAATATGCGGCGGATTTTGGCGGTGCGGCCGTTATAGTCGTGCCAGTTGTCGTAGTGATAGCGTTCGCGGTTGGTGCGCACGTTGTAGCCCATGTGGATTACGTTGTAGGCCGAGAAGATGTTGTTGGTAACCTCGGCGGTGCCGATCCAGCGGAAGTAGGGCGCCATCTGGTGCTGGTGGCCCCATTCGTGCGACAGGCCCCAGATTGCGTCGGAGTCGCTGTTCATCAGGTGGTCGGGCGAACATACGCGCCACTGGGTGTCGTACATAAACGTCGGGCCCCAGCCGCCTTGATACATGTAGTAGTTATAGTTAACATACGCCATGGTGCGGTTTTCGGGCACGCGGTTATATTTGTCGAGGCCGAGCACGCGGTGTTCCCAGATGATAATCTGGTCGAGCAGGTTGATGTAGCGCACATACTGGCCGGCGGCGCGGGTTTTCAGCGCTTCGGTCTGCCATGCGGAGTGAACGCGGGTGCCGAGGCAGTCCATAACCGGATATACGGCCTGGTCGAGCGTCTTCTGGTTTTCGGCGTTGGTTTTGAGGTTGGAGATGTAGCCGTTGTAGAGGGCGCCGACAACGTGAACCTTAACGGCGCGTTCGGCACCGATTTCGGGTGTGGTTACGTCGTCGTCGAAGTTATTGATGTAGACCAGGCCCATGTCGTGGCCCTTGACCATCTTTTCGGCTTCGCGTTTGGCTTCGGGAACGGTAATGATGTTGATGCCGTTAACCAGGTTGTAGTTGAAGCGTTCGGCATACCATTTCTGTTCGTTGCCCTTGGAGTCGGTGTAGATTTCGTGGCCGTGCCAGCGGATAACCACCATGCCCACGGTGCCTTTGCTTTCGGGAATGCCGGAAACCATGATTACATACTGGCCGGGGGTGACGGCAACGCCGGTTACGCCCTGCGAGCGGTCGTAGCACTTGCCGGGAGCGTTCCAGAGCTCGGCAAGGGTTTCGGGCGACATTACGGCATTGTGGGTGCTGACCATCTTGGCCGGGTCATATTCGCCGTTGTAGATAACCTGTGCCAGCTGCTTGTAGAAGGGGTCGGCCAGCGCATCGATCTGCTTTTGGGTTACGCCCGGTTTGAGCTGCGAGCAGATGCCGTCGGCAAACACTTCGTGGCCGGGGTCAATAAAGTCTTTTTTGTTGAACTGCATTTCGGCGCACGAGGCGAAGTTTTTGTTTTCTTTGCCCGAGTAGCCGGAACGCACGGTAAAACGCACGCCCAAAATATTGTCTTGCAGCGCGGCGGGGAAACTGATTACCGATGCGCTGGAGGCCATTTTCAGGTCAATGGGGTCGGCGGTTACGGGCGTCCATTTCAGCGAGGTGCCGTTTTTGTGGGCCACTTCAACGGTTACTTCGCCGAAGTTGCCGTTGCGGGTGCCGTTTTCGTCCTGGCGCGGAATGTAGGTTACCGATTCGAGGTTCACGCCGCCGTCAACCACGCCCGCTTCGGTGAAGTAATATTCCAGCACGGGCCATTCGCTCTGGCGCGCCGAGCTGAAGCCTTCGTAGTTGGTGTGGTAAATGGTGTTGGCGTCGCCGTCGTAGGTGTTTTCGAGCTTTTCGGCGCTGCTCTGGGCGCGGCCCTGGCTATCCTTGGCGGCATCGACGCAGCGAACCGGAATGGCAAAGCGTGACTGGTAGGTGGCCTTTGCGTTGTCAACAAAGTCCCAGCCCGGCTGCTTAACCTGAATTGTGGTGGTTTCCGAGCCGGCACCGGTTTTAACCGTCAGGGTTGCGGTGCGGGTTGTTGCCGATGCGTTTTTGTCGATGGCAAGGTGGATTTCTCCGTTTTTAACCGTGGGTTGTACCCATTTGTCTTCCGTAACTGCGAATTTGTAGCGCGAGTATGCCGGAATCACCAGTTCGGTGGCTTCGTTGTCGTCGAGCTTGATGGTGCCTGAGCCGTAGATCAGCGCTCCGAGCTTGGTTGCCGGCACCGCGACCTGTGCTACGGCGGGAACTGCTGCCGTCAGGCCGAGCATTCCCAGAAGCACGCGTGAAATGATATTAGATTTCATTTGCTTTGTGAATAATGATTGGAATTGTATATAATATGGTGCAAATTTAATGGTTTTTTGCGAAAGTGCAAATAAAAATTCGTAAATTTGCACGATTTTTAACGCTTAACTATGTACTTTGAAGATTTAGATCTCACCGACGACGTTCTCGACGCCCTATATGATATGCACTTCGACGAGTGCACCCCGATTCAGGAAAAAGCGATTCCCGCAGCCCTTCAGGGGCGCGATCTGATAGCCGTGGCACAGACCGGCACCGGCAAAACCGCCGCCTTTCTGCTGCCGGTAATCAACGAGCTGGGCAAGCGCAAGGCTTCCGACAAGGTGAAATGCGTTGTCATGACCCCCACGCGCGAACTCGCCCTGCAGATTGACTCGCAGATGCAGGGTTTCAGCTACTTTTTGCCAATCAGCTCGCTGCCGATCTATGGCGGCACCGACGGCGAAGGCTATGCCCGCCAGCAGCGCGGCCTGCAGATGGGAGCCGAAGTGGTGATTGCCACCCCCGGGCGCCTGCTGGCCCACCTGCAGATGGGCTATGTTGACCTCTCGCAGGTTGAGTTCTTTATTCTCGACGAGGCCGACCGCATGCTCGACATGGGTTTCTACGACGACATTATGAGCATTGCCAAGCATCTGCCCGCCAAGCGCCAGACTCTGATGTTTTCGGCAACCATGCCGCCGAAAATCCAGAAGATGGCCAAGTCGCTGCTCTCCGAGCCGGTTGAAATCAAGATTGCCGTGAGCAAGCCCACCGACAAGGTGCACCAGCGCGTTTATTTCTGCGGCGAGGGAGAGAAGCAGGATTTGCTCATGACGCTGTTTCAGACCGAAAGCTCCAAGCGCGTAATAGTCTTTGCCTCCTCGAAGCTCAAGGTCAAGGAGCTGGCACGGGCCCTGCGTCGCAAAAAGCTTGCCGTAGGCGAAATGCACTCCGACCTCGACCAGACCGTGCGCGAGGAGGTTATGCGCAACTTCCGCGCCGGCAACACCGACATCCTTGTGGCCACCGACATTGTTGCCCGCGGCATCGATATTGACGATATAACCATGGTTGTTAACTTCGACGTGCCCCACGACGCCGAGGATTATGTTCACCGCATCGGCCGCACCGCCCGCGCCGGCGAAGAAGGGCTGGCGGTAACCCTGGTTGGCGAGCGCGAGCGCCGCAAGTTCAAGGGTATTGAAAACTTTTTGGGCAAGCCGGTCGAGCGGGGCAGCTCGGACAAGTCCGACAAGTCCGACCGGTCAGACCGGTCAGACCGCAAACAAAACCGCCGGCGGCGCTGGCACCGCGGAAAATCAAAACCGAAAAATCCCCCTGAGCAAAACATGTTATAAAACATTCTTTCTTTATGAACTGAAAAGTGGCGATTTTTGTGCAAAATGTTACAATAATTGCCATTTTTTAGCGTTTTGATGTTAAAAAGACGCGAAATGTTTGCGTAATTCAAATTATTTTCGTAATTTTGCATTCCAAAAGAAAACAACTATGCCGTTTCCGGCGGTACAATTGTAAAAAAGAATAATCATAATCATTCGCAGTAATATGGGTAAAAAATTTATTCTGCTCCTTATGGTGCTACTCTCCGCTATGGGCGTTGCCGCAGAGGTAACGGTCACAGGCACCGTAATCGACGGAGTTGAAAAGGAGCCTATTATCGGCGCTACCGTTAAGCTCAAAGGTAAGTCCACTGTCGGCACTTCTACCGATATCGACGGTAACTTCAAGCTTGTGGTACCCTCCGAAAAATCCGTGCTCGAAATCACCTACGTTGGCATGAAGCCCGTAGAAGTTAAAGCATCGTCCAAACATCTGGACATCGTCATGGAGTCGTCGTCGACCGTGCTCAACGAGGTTGTTGCGCTCGGTATGGCCAACACGGACAAACGCCTCTTTACGGGTGCAACTACGAAAATCAACGCCGAAGAGAGCCTTCTCTCGGGCGTTAGCGATATTTCGCGCTCTCTGAGCGGTCGCGCTGCCGGCGTGAGCGTTCAAAACGTCAGCGGCACTTTCGGTACCGCACCTAAAATCCGCGTGCGCGGTGCAACTTCAATCTACGGTTCGTCGAAGCCCCTGTGGGTTGTCGATGGCGTAATCCTCGAAGATAACGTCGAAATCGACGCCGACGCTCTTTCCAGCGGCGACGCAACCACCATGATTGCATCTGCAGTTGCCGGCCTTAACGCCGACGACATCGAGAACTTCCAGATTCTTAAGGACGGTTCCGCAACCTCTATCTATGGCGCGCGCGCAATGGCAGGCGTTATCGTCGTAACGACCAAGCAGGGTCGCAGCGGCCACACCTCGCTCAACTACACCGGCGAGCTCACCTACCGCCTGAAACCCTCTTATCGCAACTATAACATCTGTAACTCGCAGGAGCAGATGGGTATTTATAAGGAAATGGAAGCCAAAGGCTGGCTGAGCTTCGCATCGCTGGCCAACGCCTCTTCGAGCGGCGTTTACGGCACCATGTATAAACTCATCAACACCTACGACCCCGCAACCGGCAAGTATGCGCTGGCCAACACCACCGCTGCACGCAACGCCTATCTGCGCGAAGCCGAAATGCGCAATACCGACTGGTTTGACGAACTCTTCCGCAACACCCTGATGCAGAGCCATGCAATCAGCGTTTCCGGCGGTACCGACAAGGGTAACTTCTACACCTCGTTCTCTTATATGAACGACCCGGGTTGGACCAAGTCGAGCTCCGTTGACCGCTACGTGTTCAACGCCAACGCTACCTACAACCTGTCGAAGCAGCTGAAACTCACCATGCGTACCAACGACAGCTACCGTAAGCAGAAAGCGCCCGGCACCCTGGCCCAGGATGTAGACGTTGTTAGCGGTAACGTTAGCCGTTCGTTCGACATCAACCCCTTCAGCTACGCCCTGAA
>CAZKPP010000049.1:0-17224 GCA_964554665.1 uncultured Bacteroides sp. | reverse complement strand
TGGTTGACTGGCTCTGTCAGTTCAGCAACGACTCATCGGAAATCTACCTCAAAGGTTTCCTGGGCAAGATGCTCTTTTCGGGCGAGGAAGTGCTGAAAAAAGCTTCGGTGCTTTCCGGTGGCGAAAAAATGCGCTGCATGATTGCGCGCATGATGCTTCGCGACGCCAACACCATGATTCTCGACTCGCCCACCAACCACCTCGACCTTGAGTCGATTCAGGCCTTTAACAACACCTTGCAGGCATTTAAGGGCAACATCCTTATGTCGAGCCACGACCATGAATTCATTCAAACCGTATGTAACCGCATTATCGAGCTGACGCCCAACGGCATCATCGACAAGATGACCGAATACGACGATTACATCACCGACGAACGCGTTCAGGCTGCCCGCGAAAAACTTTATGCTGCCCAATGAACTGAAAGCGCTGCTGCCTGCGGGTTCGCAACTCATTGAGTGCGATCCCATAGGCGGTTCAGGCAGCAATCGCCGCTACTGGCGGCTGCTGCTGGCCGACGGTCGGCGGCTTATCGCCACCCTGGGCACCAACCTGCGCGAAAACGAGGCGTTTTTCTACCTGGCCGAAAAGTTGGCAGACGCCGGCGTAAGGGTGCCGCGGGTAACGGCCATAACACCCGACCGCATGGGCTATCTGCAAACCTGGGTCGGCGACCATGCGCTGTTCGACGACCTCGGCCGCCGCGACCTGATTGCCAAGTCGATAGAGCTACTCGTCAAAGCCCAGACCGCTCCCGGCATCGACTATCAGCGCTGCTTTCCGGTGGCCGAAATGGACCGCCGCGCAGTAATGTGGGACCTCAATTACTTCAAATACTGTTTCCTCAAGACCTGTCCGGGCCTGGAATTCGACGAATCGGCCCTTGAGGATGATTTTGAGGCATTGGCCGACATTATTATGAGCGCCGAGCCGCGCGGATTTATGGTGCGCGACTTCCAGAGCCGCAACATCATGATTGGCCCCGACGATGAGCCATATCTCATAGACTTTCAGGGAGGACGCTTCGGCCCGGCTCACTACGACCTTGCGTCATTTCTCTGGCAGGCCCGCGCACGCTTTTCCGCCGAACTGCGCAGCGAAATGGTGGGCCTCTACTGCCGGCTGCGCGGGCTCGATGAAGAGGAGTTCCGTCGGCAGATGCGCTACTTCGTGGTGTTCCGGCTGATGCAGGTGCTCGGGGCCTACGGCTTCAGAGGCCGCTTTGAGCGCAAGGAGCATTTTTTGCGTTCCATAACGCCGGCGGTTGAATCGCTGCGCCATGAAATAGCTAAAACCGACGGCCTCAACGAGTTGCGGCGTATAATCGCCGACAAGAATTTTGAGTGACGATTTTTTGGGAAATGGCGGGGAAATTCGTAACTTTGCGGGCGATGAAAATAGCGATTATAGGCCACGGAAAAATGGGCCGCATGATTGAAGATATTGCCCGCAGCCGCGGACACGAAATAGTTGCGATCATTGACCGCGACACCCCATTGAAAATCGACTCTCCGGAGTTTCGTTCGGCCGACGTGGCAATCGAATTCACCGTTCCGTCGGCTGCCGAAGCCAATGTGCGCCAAGCTCTTGAGCAAGGAGTTGCCGTAGTCAGCGGCACCACCGGCTGGGGCGAGGGCCTTGAGCGTGTGCGTCGCGAAATGACGCCGAAGCAGGCCCTGATGTGGAGCGGCAACTACTCCCTGGGAGTCAACATATTCTTTGCCGTAAACCGCTATCTGGCTGAAATTATGGGGGCGTTCCCGCAATACACCCCCGACATGGTTGAAACGCACCATATCCACAAGCTTGACCACCCCAGCGGCACCGCCCTGATGCTCGCCGACCAGATAGTCAGCGCCTCCCCCACCATCACCGGCTGGAGCGAAGAACCGGCCGACCGCAAGCTGCTCATCAGCCACGTTCGCCACGGCGAAGTGCCCGGCATTCACCGCATTACCTGGGAGAGCGACGTCGACTCCATTTCGATTGAACACAGCGCCAAATCGCGTGCGGGCTTTGCCCTGGGTGCCGTCATGGCTGCCGAATGGCTCAACGGCCGCATAGGCTACCACACGGTCGACGAAATATTTAGCTTTTAAAATTAAGAAATGAATAAGTTTTTTGAAGATTTCAAAACGCGCGTACGTGCCAACTCCGCAACCCGTTGGATAAGGTTCGGAGCCGTTTCGCTGGTTTTCCTCCTGTGGGTAATATGGCTGCAAAACTGGTGGGTGCTACTGTGGTGGCTGCTGCTGTTCGACATCTATATCACCGGCTACATACCTTTTACCTGGTGGAAAAAATCTAAATCTCCAGCCGTTAGAAAAGTCATGGGCTGGGTCGACGCCATAGTCTACGCCCTGGTGCTGGTTTACTTCGTGTTCGCATTCGTTGGCCAGAACTATAAGATTCCATCGTCGTCGCTCGAAAAGACTTTGCTCACAGGCGACTTCCTCTGGGTCAACAAAATGGCCTACGGCCCGCGTGTGCCTATGACTCCGATCCACTTCCCCCTGGCCCAGAACACCCTGCCCATCGTCAACAGCAAAAGCTACATCGAAAAACCGCAGTTTGCCTATCACCGTCTTGCCGGCTACGACACCATCAAGGTTGGCGACATCGTGGTGTTCAACTTCCCCGGGGGCGACACCGTGGCCCTGAAGCAGCAGAATCCCGACATCTACGCTCTTTCGCGCATGATTGGCGAGCAGATGATTGCCCAGGGCATAGTCCCTGCGCCCGCATCGGCCGACGCCATAAACCGCGATGCCACCGCCCGCGCCTACGGCATGAAATACATACGCCAGCAGCCCGAAATTTTCGGCGAAGTTATCTGGCGCCCCGTCGACCGCCGCGAAAACTACGTTAAGCGCACCGTTGGCCTGCCCGGTCAGGTATTTGAAATCCGCAACGGCGAAATCTTCAACAACGGCAAGCAGATGCCCGCCCCCGAAAACGTGCAATATAACTACACGTTTACCCATACCGGCTGGTCGCAGATGACCCAGCTTCAGCGCGACGAGTTCTGGGACGCTCTCGATGTCAGCCGCGCCGACCGAGTAGACAATCCCGCATCGGGCCAGGGCGTGCCGCTGACCGCCGCCCAGGTTGCGCAACTAAGCCGCGAACCCAAAGTCAGCAACATAGAGCGCTGCTCCTTCTCGCCCTACGATAATTTCCTGTTCCCGCTCGCCTCGTCGATGGAATCGGGCTGGACCTTAGATGACTACGGCCCCATAACCATCCCCGCCAAGGGAATGACCGTGAAACTCGATGCAGACGGCTGGTCCCGCTATGGCCACACCATCGACCACTACGAGCCACACTCGGCGCAATGGCGCGACGGACAGGCATATATCGACGGCAAGCCGGCCGATGAATACACCTTTGAAATGGATTATTACTTCATGATGGGCGACAACCGCCACAAATCGCTCGACTCCAGATTCTGGGGCTTCGTGCCCGAAGACCACATAGTCGGTCGCCCCGAGCGCGTGCTCATCAGCTTCGACCCCGACGGCAAAGGATTCCTCGGCATCCGCTGGAACCGCATATTCAAAAACGCAAGAAACTAATTCATAACCGACACATAAAATGGAACATATATCTGACCGCGTAAAGTCACTCGCAACCTCCGCAACCCTGGCCATGAGCCAAAAATCAGCCGAGCTAAAGGCTCAAGGCGTTGACGTTATCAACCTCAGCGTTGGCGAACCTGATTTCGCAACCCCCGACCATATTAAAGAGGCCGCAAAGCGCGCAATCGACGATAACTTTACGTTCTACACTCCCGTTGCCGGTTATCTATCGCTGCGAAAGGCCATTTCCGAAAAACTCCTGAAGGAAAACAACGCCACCTACGCCCCCGAGCAGATTGTTGTTGGCAACGGCGCCAAGCAGGCCCTCTGCAACGTTATCCTCGCCGCCATCAATCCCGGCGACGAAGTAATCATCCCCACCCCGGCCTGGGTGAGCTATGTAGAAATGGTCAAGCTCGCCGAAGGCACCGTAGTGGAACTCCCCGCCGGCATTGAAACCGACTTCAAGATTACTCCCGAGCAGCTCAGCAGCGCAATTACCGACAAGACGCGCATGGTTTTGCTCTGCTCTCCGTCGAACCCCACCGGCTCGGTATACTCGCCCGAGGAACTGCAGGCCCTGGTCGACGTTATTGCCAAGCATCCGCAAATCATAGTTATGGCCGACGAAATTTACGAGCACATCAACTATGGCGCCCCCATTCGCTCGCTCGGCTCCTTCCCCGAAATCGCCGATCGCGTAGTGATTATCAACGGCGTATCCAAGGCCTACGCCATGACCGGCTGGCGCGTGGGCTACTGCGCCGCTCCCCTCTGGCTGGCAAAAGCCGTAAACAAGCTGCAGGGACAATACACCAGCGGCTGCTCGTCAATTGCCCAAAAAGCTGCCGAAGCCGCCTACACCGGCTCGCAGCAGTGTGTTGAAGATATGCGCCGCGCCTTTGAGCGCCGCCGCGACCTGGTGGTTGAACTCGCCTCACAGATTCCCGGCTTCAAGGTCAACAAGCCTTCCGGCGCATTCTACCTCTTCCCCGAAGTCAGCGCCCTGCTCGGCAAAAAGTTCGGCGACCGCGTAATCGAAACCTCGGGCGACCTGGCCCTCTACCTGCTGGAGCAGGCCCATGTGGCAACGGTCGACGGCGCCGCCTTCTGCGCTCCCGGCTACATCCGCTTCAGCTACGCCACCTCCGACGATAACATCCGCGAAGCCATGAGCCGCATCGCTTCGGCCGTGGCCCAATTGAAATAAGCCGATGCAAACCGTACTTTTCCACGAAACCGTTTTCGGGCCCATCCGTTCGCGGCGGCTTGGGGCATCGCTCGGCGTAAACCTTTCGCCGCGCGACGGCAAGGTTTGCAGTTTCGACTGCCGCTATTGCGAGGCCGGCTTCAACGCCCAGGGAACCGGCACCACCGGCCTCCCCTCGCGTGCCGAAGTGCGCGAGCTTCTGCGCCAACGCCTTGAGCAGCTGAGGGCCAACGGCGAGCCGCTCAACGTTATAACCTTTTCGGGCAACGGCGAGCCTACGCTCCACCCCGAATTCGGCGGAATTGTTGACGACGTTATAACCCTGCGCAATGAGTTCTTCCCCGAGGTGAAGATTTCGGTGCTCAATAACTCAACGCGTCTCGACTCGCCCGACGTCGTTGCCGCGCTTAAGCGGGTCGACAACAATATACTCAAGCTCGACTCGGCAATTGAGGCCACCATGCGCAAAATCGACCGCCCGACGTCGAAAAACTTCACGGTCGAAACAGTTATCGGGCAACTCAAGCAGTTTCGCGGAACCGGCATAATCCAAACCATGATTTTGCGCGGCGACGGCATTGACAACACCACCGACGAAGAAATCAACGCCCTCATCGAAGCCTACAAAGCAATCGGACCGCGCGAAATAATGATCTACTCCATCGACCGCAAAACGCCCGACCAAACTCTGCGCAAGGTCGAAGCCGACGAACTCGCCGCCATAGCCGCCCGCATCGCCGAGGCGACAGGCATTCCGGTCAAAACCGCCTGAACGCGCGCCTACTGCGCCGTGGGCGCCAGGATGCACGTTTGCGCCGCAAGGTCGTCTAACGCACGGTCAATGAATGGCTGCAGCCGCTGCGACCCCGACTTGTGGGCCAGATAAGCCCTACGCTCTTCGGCGGTCATGTAGGCCTGCTGCCAACGGCGGTTAAATTCCTCAGGAGCAAGAGTTTTATAGTCGCGAATCAACTCCATAACAACTATGCCGCGCCGCCCTAACTTTTCAAACTCCACCAACCAGGGCTCAAGCTCGGCCAGCAGCTGCGCGTTTGTGCAGCCGCGGCGAATAGCCTCCGGAGCAGCCGCAATGCGCTGAAACTCATCCATCAGCGGCTGCCAGCGCTCGGCAGCTTTGCCGTCGCCTACGCGGAAAATCTCTACCGTCCACGACTCCGGTTTGCGATAGCCGGTTTCGCTGTCGGCATTATGCATCGCAAAGGTGCGGAACGCGTCGGCCGCCTCGGGCATCATGTCGCGCAGGCCATATTCCCAAGACTGTTCAGCATCGTAGGCCGCCGGATTCCACGCATAGTCGGCAACGCCGTAGAGGCCGAGCTTCGACGCCTCGCCCTGCTCCATCGGGTTGCTGACCAAGGCGGAAACCTCGGCGCGCGTCAGGCTCTTGTCCAGGCCGATTGCCGGGCCCATGAGCAGATGGTTGCGCGCATAGTCGGTCACCGGCCAGTTCCACCAATAAAAACCGGGCCGGCGAATCAGTGCGTTGAACCACTCCATAGTTTCGGCCGTGAGGTCGGAGCAAACAACGTCGCCGGTGTACATTACCATTACCTCGGGGTCGAGGGTACGCCCATAGATGGCGCTGGCGCCGTTTTCAGTCGGATTGGCCCAGAGCCGCGAATAGTCAGTGGGACATACGGCCAGGGGCGAAACGCCGTCGTGGGTCTTTACAAAATTCTCGGTCAGATAGTTAACCAGCTCGCACTGGCGATAGGGATTCGTTCCCTCGCCCTCGATGTCGTCGAAATGGATAGCAAACGAACGCACGCCCAGGTCATACATGTGCTGAAACTTTGCAACGAGGCTGTCACGGTCGGCTTCGGTCCAGCGAATATCCTTGCCCGGGTGAATAGCCCACACGAAGTCAACATGATTGCGGCGACACGCCTCAACCAGCTCCCTGAGCTGCGCGGCCTGCGCCTGCGGATAAGGCTTGCGCCAGTCGGGCGACGAATGATAAGGGTCATCTTTCGGCCCATAGATATAGGTGTTGAGCTTGCGGCGCCCCATAAAGTCTATCAGCGACTTGCGCACTTCGTGGCTCCAAGGAGTGCCGTAGAAACCTTCAACCACCCCGCGGTGCTCCAGCTCCGGCCAGTCGCGCACAGTCAGCAGCGGCAGCGAGTCGCAACACGACTGTTCGACAATCTGCAGCCACGTTTGCATGGCGTAGAACGCTCCGCGCTCATCGAAGGCGTCGATATAGGCCGTATCAGGCGCTATAACAATATTATAGGCACCGGAGCGGGGCTCCACGCCCTTGTCGCCTCCGGCAATATTCATCGAGGGAAAACAAAGAGGAATCGCCCCCTCGGTCTGCTCCATAACCTGCGGCGTAGGGTGAACAACAATGTTCGCCGCCGCCAGCGCTAATGATAAAAGAATTTTCATACGCGGCAAATTTACGAATATTTGGAGAATACACCAAAAAATACTAACTTTGCACATATCTAATAAAACCAACCTTTAATTTCACTTAACCAAAATGAAAATCGACAATTACAATTTCGCCGGCAAAAAGGCGATTGTCCGCGTTGACTTTAATGTGCCCCTCGACGAAAACGGCAACGTTACCGACGACACCCGTATTCGCGGCGCCCTCCCCACCCTGAAAAAAATCCTCGCCGACGGCGGCTCTGTAATCATCATGAGCCACATGGGCAAACCCAAAGGCAAAGTAAACCCCAAACTCTCGCTCGGTCAGATCAAAGACGTAGTTGCCAAAGCTCTCGGCACCGAAGTTGACTTCGCCGACGATTGCGCCAAGGCCGACGACAAGGCTGCCGCCCTCAAACCCGGCCAGGCACTGCTGCTCGAAAACCTCCGCTTCTACCCCGAAGAAGAAGGCAAGCCCGTAGGCATCGACAAAGAAGACCCCGCCTACGACGAAGCCAAAAAGGACATGAAAGTTGCCCAGAAGGAATTCGCCAAAAAGCTCGCTTCCTACGCCGACGTTTACGTTAACGACGCCTTCGGCACCGCTCACCGCAAACACGCCTCTACCGCCGTTATTGCCGACTACTTCGAACCCGACAACAAAATGCTCGGCTACCTCATGGAAAAAGAAGTTCAGGCCGTTGACAATATCCTTTCCAACATCAAGCGCCCCTTCACCGCAATCATGGGCGGCTCCAAAGTGTCGACCAAAATCGGCATCATCGAAAACCTCATGGACAAGGTTGACAACCTGATTCTCTGCGGCGGCATGACCTACACCTTCGCCAAAGCCATGGGCGGCAACGTTGGCAACTCCATTTGCGAAACCGACAAACTCGACCTGGCTCTCGACATCATGAAGAAAGCCAAAGAAAAAGGCGTTAACCTCGTGCTCGGCACCGACTGCGTAGCCGGCGACGCTTTCTCTAACGACGCTCACCAGCAGATCTGCTCCGTAATGGACATCCCCGAAGGTTGGGAAGGCATGGATGCCGGTCCCGAAAGCCGCAAGGCCTTCGAAGCCGCTATCCTCCCCGCCAAGACCATTCTTTGGAACGGCCCCGCAGGTGTGTTTGAATTCGAAAACTTCACCGCCGGCTCGCGTGCCATTGCCGACGCCGTAGTTAAGGCCACCAAAGACGGCGCATTCTCGCTCGTTGGTGGCGGCGACTCTGTTGCCTGCGTCAACAAGTTCGGTCTGGCCGACGAAGTCAGCTACGTATCAACCGGTGGTGGCGCCCTTCTCGAAGCCATCGAAGGCAAAGTCCTCCCCGGCATCGCCGCCGTCAAATAACCCTCCGGAAATTCTATAACCAACTTTTAGGCTGCGCCAGCAAGCGCAGCCTAATTTATATCCACCCTCAACATTCAAAATTACGCAAGGTATAGCAAAAAAATTGATAATTGGTAATTAGTAATTACTAATTATTTTGTATCTTTGCGGTCAATGAGCAATAAGCGCCGACATAACCGAAAATTCGCCGCCCGCATCGCCGCCCTGCGCAAACGCGGGCTCAGCCTATGGAACTACGCCATCACCGGTGTGTGGCACGACCGGCGCAACTCCCTGTGGGTCCGAATCGTAAAAACCATCAATCTGACCATCAAGTCATTCCTCTCGTCCGACATTCAGTCAACCGCCTGTGCCCTCACCTATCGCCTGCTGCTCGCCCTGGTGCCGGCGCTGGCTCTGCTCTTTGCCATAGGTCGCGGCTTTGGCTTCCAAAACATTCTAACCTCCCAGCTGTTCAACTACTTCCCCTCGCAGCGCCAGGCCCTTGAAGTGGCCCTGCGCTTCGTCGACTCCTACCTTGCCCAGGCATCCGAAGGCCTCTTTGTCGGCGTAGGCATCGCCGTGTTGCTCTGGACCTTGATTTCGCTGGTGTCGTCGGTTGAAGATGCCTTCAACTCCATCTGGGGCATAAAACATGGCCGCACCCTCTGGCGCAAAATCACCGACTACACCGCCATATTCATCATTCTCCCCGTAATCATGGTGTGCGGCTCCGGCCTCACGGCTTTCATGTCGTCGAGCTTCGAGCAATTTCTCCCATTCATGACCCCGCTGCTCTCTGTAGCCCTCGACATCACCTCCGTGCTGCTGATATGGATGTTTTTCACCGGGGTTTACATGCTCGTTCCCAACACCAAGGTTAAGTTCAAAAACGCTCTCCCTGCCGGCATCCTTGCCGGCATAGCCTACCAGGTGCTCCAGTGGCTGTTCGTAACCGGCCAGCTCTACGTTAGCAAATATAACGCCATCTACGGCGGCTTTTCGTTTCTGCCGCTGCTGCTGGTATGGCTCCAGCTGGTGTGGCTCTTCACCCTCACCGGCGCCCTGCTCTGCTATTCCGCCCAAAGCATTTCCGACTATGCGCTCGACGACGATGTTTACGGCATCTCCTTCAACTATCGCCGGCGAATCGGCGTTGGAGTGCTCGCCGTAATGGTTCAGCGCTACGCCCGCGGCATGGAGCCGATGACCATTCAAGACCTCGAGCGCTCGTTTGGCATTCCGCTCCGCCTGCTCGGCATTCTGCTCTCCGAAATGGAAGATATGAACCTGGTTTGCCGCATTCTCCCCTCAAACCGCGGCGAAACCCTGCGCTATCAGCCCGCCCGCGACCTGTCGGCAATGACCGTCGGCCAGGCCGTAGACCTTTTCCGCGACCACGGCTCGTCGGGCTTCATTGCGGCTTTCAACACCGACTTCCGCGCCCTTGTCGACATTCTCGACCGAGCCGACGATGCCTCGCTGCTTGCCGCCGGCGAAACCCTTTTGAACCTCCCCCTCGATTCGCTCGGATCCTCAAAAACTAAAAAATAAACCTTCAAACTCAACCAAAATGAAACAAGTAATCGCAACCACCAACGCCCCCGGCGCTATCGGCCCCTACAGCCAGGCTATCGATGCCGGCCAGTTCGTATTCGTTTCCGGCCAGATTCCCGTTAATCCCCAAACCGGCGAAATCCCCGAAGGCATAACCGCCCAGGCCCGCCAGAGCATGGCCAACGTCAAAGCCGTTCTCGCCGCCGCCGGCCTCACAATGGACAACGTTGTAAAAACCACCGTGTTCCTCGCCGACATGAGCCTCTTCGTGCCCATGAACGAAGTCTACGCCGAAGCATTCTCCGCTCCCTACCCCGCCCGCTCCGCCGTAGCCGTTAAGGAACTGCCCAAGCAGGTTCTGCTCGAAGTGGAAGTTATTGCCGCCAAGAACTAATCATCGCCCCCGAGCGTTATTACTTAACCGACACCCTTAATTACAATAACCAAAATAAATACCCCGAATTATGAAAAAGAAATTTATCTGCACCGTGTGCGGCTACATCCACGAAGGCGATGAAGCCCCCGAAAAGTGCCCCCTCTGCGGCGCTCCCAAGTCGAAGTTCGAAGAAGTTAAAGACGAAGCCGAACTCAACTTCGTAACCGAACACGTTATCGGCGTTGCCAAAGATGGCGCCGACGAAGAAATGATCAAAGACCTCAACAACCACTTCCTGGGCGAATGCACCGAGGTTGGCATGTATCTGGCAATGTCGCGCCAGGCCGACCGCGAAGGCTACACCGAAGTTGCCGAAGCCTTCAAGCGCTACGCTTTTGAAGAAGCCGAACACGCTGCCAAATTTGCCGAACTCCTCGGCGACGTTGTTTGGGACACCAAAACCAACCTCGAAAAACGCATGCACGCCGAAGCCGGTGCCAACGCCGACAAGATGCGCATTGCCGCCAACGCAAAAAAAGCCGGCCTCGACGCCATCCACGACACCGTTCACGAAATGGCTAAAGACGAAGCTCGCCACGGCCGCGGATTCGCCGGTCTCTATAACCGCTACTTCAAAAAGTAATCAACTCCCCCCAAGCAATATTAAAGCCGGGCCCGCAGCGGGCCCGGCTTTAATTATTCTATTTAGTAACGCCTATTAGCGAACCAGACGCTTGGCGCCGTTCTGGATATACAATCCGCGAACCGGAGCCACAACCTTGCGGCCCATCAGGTCATAAACCGCACCGTTGCCGGCCTCTGCTGCGCCAACCTCGCGAATCGACGTCGGAATCTTGTCGTTTTCTACTATAGCACTCTTGGTGCCGTTATCGTGAACAGCCATGGCACGGAACTGGTAAAAATCGGGCACTCCATCTTTGCTACCACCATCGTAGATTACACCATGCTTGATATCAACCATTCCACTTTGGGGAACTACATGGGTTTTATCATAATCATCGTGACTATCGATAACATAGGTTCCGTCTTCGCTCACGCCTGTACGACGCATAACTCGGGCAGGCGTTGCATCAGGAACAACAGGCTCCGTGCCATTCAGTGTAAAGTAAACTGTTACTCCGTCGCCGATATTACCGAAATAAACTTCTGATTTACTCTCAGCTTTATTTTCATCGAATATGAATTCGGGTTGAGTTACATGGTGGAACTCGTAAACGGTTGACGTTTCAGGGTAATAATAGTGCTCATACCAAATCTTTATCGTATGAAGTGTAGCGGCTTCTAACTCTTCATGCACATTAACGCCGTCACCGCCGGTCTCCGCCTTACGCACGTCACCATCGTTGAGCGTATAATAAGCTGTCCAATCCTCATGTCCGGGAACTCCCCAGAACATAAACGAATATTCATCGCCGTCGAAATTCTCGGCAAAGTCATCGTCAATAACCGGTGCATCAGCCATCGGCTGCGGATCGCGATAGTTGATAGTAATGGCATCCATATATACGGCACCATTTATAGTGGGATATAAAGCGAAATAATTATAATCTTTCGGGAAATAGAGTTTATTGTCATTATATGTAATGCGTCCGATAACTACGCCATTTTCTTTGATTGATTTTCCCTCTGCATTATAATCATAGTCATTTTCTGCAAATACATCAAAGGGAGTATTCGATCCACGGATCTCAAGGGCCATATCCACCTTAGCGGGCTCTGCGTGGAACTCAACTTCAATATTATCGAGAGCAAGGCCCTCATTATCGCCGGTTTGAACAATGTAGCAGAAACGATTGCTGGCATTATTCATCTGAATACCTTGCGATACATTGTGGAAACCATACATGGCATAATCTACTCCGTCAACCACACAAGTGTGTTTTGTATATGAATCTTTACCTTCATGGTTTTCCGTAGTTATGACATTGCAATACGGATTGGCTGCATGGTAGGTTTTCTCGGCAATCTCAGACGGAAGCATAACTTTATCGTCTGCTTCATAGTAGGCAATAGCCTTAACCACTACGTCGCCATAAACGCTAAACGCGCCTTCATACTTTGTCGAGCTGTTGTCAGGTTGCGAACCGTCAACGGTATAGTATATTGTAGCACCTTCGGTGGCGCAGGTAATTGTAACTACGTCATGGAGCTGCAACTCGCGTTTGTCGGGTGTAATAACCGGGGTTTTAACTGTTTCAGCAAATTCGCCGTTTTCAATCAGAGTAGGACAGACCTGAAGTTCATCATTGTATCTCCAAACGAAACCGGTAATATCATACTTAACGCCGTTGTTAAAGTCAAGCTTGAAAATATTAGACAGCGCAACCGAACTTTCACCGAAAGATATCGTTGCGTTATCGCCAACCTTACCCGAAATGTCGCAATTCTCAATCTTAATCAAATCAAACAGGTTATCCGTATAGTTGATTTCGTCAAGCGAGCTAATCGGGGTCGAAGTTATTGTAGCGCCTTCGCCGCCTTCTGTCAGCGTTGCATCATATAGACGGAACAGACCGGTTCGGTAGTTAACGGTAGCCTCGATTTTCGAAATCGGAGTTCCTGAAGCGAACTTACTCGTTTGGCCAAACACCAAAATGTTGTCCGTACCATCGGTCAGCATCAAGTAGTTGCCTTGTTGAGGTGCCAACGTCGCAAAGTTGCCGACAATAGTTAAAGTTTCGCCATTTTGAGCCTCGGCAACAACTGTTTTAAACGATTTATAAGGCACTTTGATTTCGGCAGACGAGACAGGACCGAATTTGTCGCCATTCTTGGTGCAAGCATATACGGTGCAATTTTCTTCTACGATAAACGGACCGGTATATTCGTTGTTAATTTCATTTTCCGAGAAACCATAGTAAATTGCAGTATTCGAAGCAGCACTCGAAAGAGTAACTTCAACTTTGTTGTCTGCATTGAGTACGCTCGAAATCTCCACCTTTGAAGCAGGCAGTGCGTAATATACCTTCACGGATTCTACATAAGTAGTACCGGAGGGAACTAACGCAAAGGCCGGCGCATCTATATAAACTGTCATATTTGCTCCTACAAGATTTCCCACTTGAGTAACATTGGTCAAATCTATAGCTTTGGTTTTCGTCTGCTTCTCAAATGCTACATCCTTCTTATAAACGTTTAATCCTTTTCCATTAGCATTTGAAAACTTAATATCTATCTTACTGATAATGTAATCGGGACTAATGGCAGTCACAGCAATACCACTTCCTTTACCATTGGTATTGCCGGTATTAAACTGCATATTCTTGTTACTTTCAGTGTAAAATACAGTAGTGTACTCAATGCCAGTAACAGCATCTGCCTGCGTATACACATTATACGAACCTGAACCTTTGAAGAAGCTAACATTAAGAACCGTTTCAATGGCATTGGGGTCGATTACTGAAAGAGTATATGATGCAGTTGCTTCCTTATACTCATCGTTACCAGCGTATGAGGCAGTAATGTTGGTTTCACCTACTCCAACTATCTCCACAGCGCCGGTCGAGGCATCAACCGTAGCAACTGCAGTATTTGAAGAAGTAAACTCTACATCGCCCGCAACCGCATCTGGATTGCAGCTCAAAACCGGAGCCTGAAAGCCCTCCCCTATATTCACTGAATAGGAAGCTTTAGGGAAGGAAAGCGAAACTGCCTCTTTTTGCGAGCCCCCGCCGGCTGAAAGGGTGTACTCTACGTAGTCAACACCAACCTGATTAGACGCCTCGGAAAAAGAAAGTCTAACGTGAGTCGTCCCTTCCGGAATTTCGGTAGCAGTAACTTGGAAAGTTGTTGAAAAAATAGCAGGACTAAACTCTTTAAAATTCGTGCCGTCGGTGCTATACGAAAGTTTCATGGTTTTGGTCTTTGTGGTCCATTGAATACCCTTAAAGGTAACGGATTCCAAAGATGATTGAGAATCGTTCAACGTCAGAGTCGCCGTGCCTCCCTTGGTTACAGGTCGATTAGTAATTGTTTGGGTTTGTCTTGCAAATTGATCCAACTTTACCGTAACATTAGCATCCGCCCAATCTCCGGAGTTTGTATAACCAGTACCCCACGTGTTACCAGACGGCCAAGCAAATTCAAGTTTTTCCGCATAGCTCGCCGCAACGCAAGCTATCAACGAAAAAAACAAAAGTAAAAACTTTTTCATTGTGTAATATTTGAGATTGAATAATTGTTTCTATAATTGGCGATTTGCCTGAATACAAACACACAAAACACCCGCTGACAGGCATTTAGCACACTACGAACTCAAGCAATTAACCGTTTTGCATTGTTTTTCGACTGCAAATATACGAATTTTCTCCCCCACCACCAATTTCCCACCAACTATTTAACATAAAATTCACCTCCCCCGATAAAAGTCGGGAGTGAGGGCAGCTTGCCCTCACCCGTAGGCGAGCCGCCTACGCCCCCGCCGAGCGAAAAAAAGCCGGGCCTCGTTTTGCCCGGCTAAGGTAATTAAACCGTTATTTTACCTATAATTTACTCTTATCACTTTTTAGCATCTGCACTCTCGGCATCCTTGCTACTTTGTTTTGAAAAGGATTGGCAATGACTGCCATACGCCAACAACCTCGCCGTTTTCAGAGGCCGGAACGAACTTCGGCATCGACTCTACGACACGAACAGCCTCGGCATCGAGCAACGGATTAACTTTGTTAACTACTTGCACATTAGTAATCGAGCCATCTTTTTGAACAAAGAACTGAACATCTACGCGACCCTGGATATTTCTTTCGGCAGCTTCACGCGGATAACGGATATGCTTGGCCAAGAATTCATACATAGCCATTTCGCCTCCGGGAAATTGGGGAACAACCCGGCTCGACTCATTTTCTCCATTTTTATTTTGAGCATCATCGGCATTCAGGCTAAAGTTGATTGGCAGGGCTAACCATGCGCCAACCATCTCACCATTTTCGGAGGCCGGAACGAATTTCGGCATTGACTGCACCAGGCGAATAGCTTCGGCATCAAGCAATGGATTAACCTGTTCCATAACTTGCACGTTGGTAATCGAGCCGTCGTTTTGAACGAAGAACTCAACAATAACACGACCCTGAATATTTCTTTCGGCGGCCTCACTTGGATAACGAATATTCGCAGCCAAGAATTCATACATGGCCATATCGCCGCCCGGGAAACTCGGCGTATTCTTCAGTACTTCGGCAATTTCAGCATCAGATTCTGTCGGCTGAGCATCGGTTGATTCATTATACATTTCCATGCTCTCGTCGGCTATAGAATAACCTGCAGAGGGCAAATATGACTTAACGGTTGAGGCAAGAACAGGCGCGGTAGAGAAAAGGATTGCAACAGCTGCTGCGGGCAGCATCACCAGGCAACGCATGCGCGACCGGGCGGAAGATTGATTTTTCTGCATCATAGTGATACGGTTTTTAAGTGAATAATAACTGAAAGGATTTGCAATATTTGAAAACATGCCGGGCGAGCCCTTGCGCAGAAGAAGCATCTGATAGGCCACGGCATCGTTGCCGCCGCTAACAACCGAACTGTCAGCCTGATATTCGTGAACGGCACTTAAATCGCGCATGAGCAGCCACACCGTGGGCCAATACCAGTCGACGCACGCAACTATGCGCCCGATTAACAAGTCGAGCCAATGCACGGCGACTTTATGAGCATTTTCGTGGGCAAGGAGCATTTCGGGATTACCCTCCAAGTCGCTGCGCGAAATAATTATCCATCGGCCCCAGGTGAAGGGAGTAATGTTGCGCGAATGAATAACTATGGTCGTCGAGCGGTCAACCTTGCGCTTCTCGCCCTTGATAATTGCCAAGGCAACGCCCCCGAGAGCAACGAGCAGCCACCCGGCGGAAACCACCAGTCCGATAACATAAATCGTCGGCAACACGGCCAGGACCCGCTCCCAAAATGTCGGCGTAGGCTCTGCAATATCAGCGAGATATGCGACCTCAGGAGCCATAATAACAACCGGGGCGTAGGTAACAACGGGCTCCGGCTCAAAAAAAGCCGCGAATGGCAACCCGATTGACGCAACCAAAATGCCGAGCAGCAAGCCGCGGTTGAGTCCGTGGCAGGTCAACCGATTGATTCGCGCCAGCCTAAACACCGCCCACAGCAGGCTGAGCACAGCGCCCGAAATCAGCGAATAAATGAGCAGAACAGTCGAAACCATAGCCACTACTCCTCTCCGCGCTCAACTTGGTTAATAAGGTCGCGCAACTGGTCGGCGGTTAGCTGATCGTCGTCAACAAGCGCACTAACAACTCTCTTCATCGAATTGTTGAAATAGCGGGCAATAACATTGCGCAGCGCCGAGCGCGAATACTCACCCTCCTTAATCAGGGGGAAATAGCGATGTGAATTGCCAAAAGCCTCGTGGCCGACGAAACCCTTCTGCTCCATCAGGCGCACGAAAGTTGAAACCGTGTTGAAATGAGGCTTCGGGTCGGGATAAAGCTCAAGCATCTCGCGGACGAACATCGGCCCGCGGCTCCAGAGCATACGCATAATCTGCTCTTCTTTCTCAGTAAGTCTATTCATAACTAACAGCATTAGTTTTACAACTGCAAAGATAAACTAAAAATTCTTCACCTGCAACTAATTCTATTAGTTTTTTCAAAAAAAATTATTAGACCAATAAGTCTAATAAGTCCAATAGCCCCGCTAAAGAAAAAGCCGGGCTGCTTGGGCAGTCCGGCTTTAAAGGAAGGGGCGGTTACCTACTCTCCCGCTTTCGCAGTACCATCGGCGTGGCAAGG
>CAZKPP010000048.1:0-17400 GCA_964554665.1 uncultured Bacteroides sp. | reverse complement strand
GGTCGAGCAGGGCGCGGTCGGCGCTCATGCGCTTCTGAAACGATTCCCAGTTTTTACCTTCCTCGGGGGTCCAGCCGATTTCGGCAATGGCCAGCAGGCGGGGCAGGGCAAGATATTCGAGATATTCGCGGTCGGCAACACGCTCGGTCCAGAAAGTACCCTGAACGCCCTTGCAGAGCTCGGGATGTTCGGCCAGAGCCTTTTCGGTGAAGGGCACGGTGGCGTAAACGGTTTTAACGTCGTCGCACTTATAGCCGTTGGCCGGCGGGTCGTTGGGGTCTTGCGAGCGGTTGATGTAGAATGAGCCTTTGTTGGGTCCGCGCTTGCTGATGGGGGTATAGATCACCGGCAGGCCCATGGTCGTGGCCTGGTCAACGGCGGCGTCGGGGCCTACCCAACAGTAGATTAGGGCGTCGGTTGAGCGCACCTTGTCAACATCGGTGCCTTTGGCCGAAATAGCCTCGTTCCAGAATGCCACGCGGCGGCCTTTAGACTTAACGTAGTCGCTAACCTCCTTAACGAAGTGGCTCTGAAGCTGGCGCGGGTGGGTCATGTTCTGCTCTTTGTAGAGGGCTATGCACTCGTCGTTACCGCCTATGATGTTGCCATCTTCGTCGATGCGCACCCAGTTGTTGTCGGGACACTCGTCGCCGCCAATGTGGATTGTGGTGGCTGGGAAAATGTCGATCAGCGTGTCGCAAACGTCGCGCACAAACTGCATTGCCCCGGGGTTGGCAACGTTGAGCACGTCGGCATAGATGCCGCCGGTGGTGGCGACGCTGTGCTTGCCGTCGGGATAGGTCGAAAATTCCGGATATGCAGCCATAACGGCCATGGTGTGGCCCGGCATGTCGACTTCGGGAATCACCTCAATATGGTGTTTGGCGGCATAGTCAACAATTTCGCGCAGCTGGTCCTGGGTGTAGTAGAAGGGACCGTAGGGCTTGTTGAGCCAGTATTCGGTTTTGGTGTGGCGGTCAACAATGCGCACGTTGTCGGCGGTGGCGCCAACGGTCTGCAGCTTCGGGTAGTTGGGCATTTCTATGCGCCAGCCCTGGTCGTCGGTCAGATGCCAGTGGAACTTGTTCATCTTGTAGTAGCTCATAACGTCGATCAGGCGCTTGATTTCGTCAACATTGAAGAAATGGCGCGACACGTCGAGCATGAAGCCGCGATATTCCATGCGCGGCTCGTCGTTGATGGCAACTACCGGCAGCTCGTAGGCGCCGGGGCGGTTAACTCCGGCCATAACGTTGGCCGGCAGCAGCTTCTTAATGGTCTGGAAGCCGAAATAGAGGCCCGCGGGCTCGGAGGCGGCAAGGGTGATGCCCTTTTTGGTCACGTCGAGGCGATAGCCCTCGGGGGCAATCGCCGGGTCGACGGTGACGGTCAGGTTCGCCTTGGCCTTGTTTACGGTGCGGGCGCTCAGACCGGTTGCGGCGTTGAGGGCCTCGACAAAGCGGACGGCCTCAACGGCCATGGAGTCGGGCAGGTTCTTGACTGCCACGGTCATTTTGGCGGGGAGCGTGTATTGGCCCTCGCCAACGGTCATTTCCTTAGGCGCCGGAGTCAGGTTAATGAACTCGGCGGCCGATATGCCGGCCCAGGCTGTCAGGGCCACGCATAGTGTTGCAAACAGCTTTTTCATTTAACGAGGGTTTTAACGCCGTTGATAATGTAGATGCCGGGGCGAGAGATGTAGTTGAGCTTGCGGCCGTTGAGGTCATAGATGCCCTGAACCGTGCGCTCGGGGGTGGCGGCGATTTCGTCGAGGGCCGACTCGGTGGAGTACTCAACGGTTACGGTCTTGTGGCCGTAGATTTGGTCGAGGTCGTCGTTGCCGGTAACCTTGGTCAGGAACTTGCCCGGACGCGAGTTGGCGGCAAACTTGTAGCTGGCGCCGCCCTTGACGGAAACAGTTTTGCGGGCAAACTCGGTGCCGTTGAGGCTCTCGATTATGGTGATGTTATAGTAGGGTGTGAATTGGGCGATGTCGTAAATCTTGATCTGGTGACCGGGCGAATACCAGCCAACCAGGTAGAGACCGTCTTCGCCGTCCCAACACATGTCTACGCTCGGGTCATAAATGGTCCAGTAACCTTCGTTGTTGTAGGTAAAGCGGAACGCATGGGGCGTGGCAGCGGCTTTGGCGGCTATGGAGCGTTCGAGCTGCTGAACGTAGAGGCCGGTGGCCGGGTTGAGGACGTTGAAGTCCGAGCCGTTGGCCTCAAGGGTCCACACGAAGTTGGCCGATGCGGGCTCGGCGGAGCGAACGCCGCCCACAAGGTTACCGACAACGCCGCGGAACGCATGGCGCGCAACGTGGGTGTCTTCGATGGCATAGATGCCGCCGGCCTTGACGGTGGTTACCGGCTCGCCGAGTTTGGCAATGCCGGCGTGGGCCTCGGTTGAGTAAACAAAGGTTACGGTATCGCCGCTAACGGGGCCGTTTTCAACAAAAGTGAGATAAGGACGCTCGGGCGCTGCGGGGGCGAAGACCTGGTCTGCGGCGCAGCTTGTCTTAACCACTTCCCATGTGCGGCCTTCGGTGTCGACGAGGCGGATGTAGGCGTCGCGGCTTATGCGCTTAACGGTAACTGCAACGTTGAGGTGACCGTTTTCAACCGCGCCGGTCGAGTGGCTTACGTATTCAAAGTGTTCGAAAGGCACTTTGGTGGGCACTGCGGCATCGGCGTCGGCCGAGTAGAAGTAGTAGCTGCCGAGCTGCTCGGTGCCGTCGGTGGCGGTGAGCTTCATTGCGGTGCCAACATAGCCGATAGCCCAGCCGGCGCCCTGCTGCAGCGGCGAGCCTTCGAGGGCATTAACGCCGTTGGCTTCAATTATTGAGTTGGGGCCGAGGGCAAACAGGCGCTTGCCGTTGACGCTGAGGAAGTAAACATTGCCTCCTTCGGCTGCGCGCTGCAACGAAACTGCAGCAGCCTGCTCGCGGTTGTTGGTAAACAAAACGTCGTAGCCGCCGTTTTTGCCGAAGTTGCTTTCAAAGCCGATGCCCTGGGTGGTTTCGCGGGCGTCTGCCGACAGGCCGGCGATATAGAGGCCGGTAGCGATATTGCGCAGGGTAAGGGTCTGGGTGTTGGTGGTTGAGTTGAACTCGCCGGCGGTTACTTCCCAGCCGGTAGCGCCAAACAGGCCGTCGGCCACAGTTTCGAGCTCGCCGTTAACAACGGCCAGCGGGCCGCGGTCGGCGGTGCAGCTAAAGGTATAGTTGCCCGAAGTCAGCGGCGTAAACGGAATGCCCGACTCGTTTGAGGGAACATAGCCTTCGAGGTGGAACAGCCACATGCCGCCGTTGCCGTCGAGCGGGTTGCTCCAGTTGTTAACTGTTTGATTCTGGCCGGCTTGAGCGCAGTTGAGATACCAGTCGGAGCCATGCTCGGAGCGGATGGTAAGCACGCCGCCAAGCTCAACCTTGCTGAACTGGTCGCCGAGAATGAAGTTATAGTTCTTTTTGGAGTTATCGTAGGTCCAGCGGGCATCGACGCTCGAATTTTGCATATTGGGGTTTACCGAGCCGGCGGGAGCCTTGCGGTTAACCATAGCATATTTGCCGCTGCCGGCGGGGTCGGCCTCAAAGGTCCAGTACTGATAGTCATAGTGGTCGGAGCCGGCGGCTGCCTGCACGTTAGTCCAGAGATAGCCGGCTGTTGCCTTCTTTTCGTTGATGAGCGAGCAGCCGTCGTGAACCAGCTCGATGCAGCGGTCCTTGCGGTTGGCGTCGTGGGCGGCCTGGGTAATCAGACGGTAATATTTACCGGCTTCGGGCAACCACTGCGCGGCATCGCCGTCAACGTAGTGGCGACCGTAGGTGTAGTTGCCCAGGTCGAGCAGCGCGGTGTCGGCATTGAAGCGCTTCTTAAAGTCAGCGAAGTCCTTTTTAGATGCGGGGGTCCAGCCGGTCTCGGCAACGGCGATCATGCGGGGCAGAGCGTTGTATTCCAGGTGTTTGGGTTCGCAAACATATTCTGTCCAAAGGTTGCAGTTAACGCCGTAGTAGAGTTCTTTGTGAGCTTCGTCGTAGTCGGGCTTGGCGTTATAAACCGTTTCGAGAGTAATGGGATAACCCATGGAAATCGGCTCGTCGGAGCCGCCCCACTGCGGATAGTCGATGTAGTAGTGGCTGGTCGAGCACCATACGGAGCGCAAACCCAGGTCGGCAGCCTGCTTCGAGGGGTTGTTGGCGGCGCCGGCCGAAAGCCATGCGTAGATAAGAATGTCGGCGTCTTTGGCGAGCTGCTTGTCGGCGCCTGCGGTGGTGATGATTTCGTTCCAGCAAATCAGGCGGCGGTTATCTTTCTTGGCGTATTCGGCAAGCTCCTTAACCATCCAGTTCTGGATTGCGCGGTCGGAGCTGAGGCCATATTCTTGTTTGAAGGCCTGGCAAGATGCCGAGTTGGCCCATGCGGTAGTGGGGCATTCGTCGCCGCCGATGTGGATATATTCGTAGGGGAAAATGTCGGCCAGATAGTCGATAACGTCCTTGAGGAACTGCATTACCGCGGGATTGGAAATGTCGAGCACATCGGTCGAAACGCCGGGCCAGTAGCGCACGGGGTGGTCGCCTTCGGGGGTGGTGGAGAACTCCGGATAGGCGGCGATGGCACACTGCATGTGGCCGGGCATGTCTACTTCGGGGCACACTTCAATGTGGCGCTCCTTGGCGTAGGCAACAACCTCGCGCATCTGCTCAACAGTGTAGTAATAAGGGCCGTAGAGCTCGTTGGTGAGGTATTTGGCGTGGTTATCGAAGTCCCACCAATATGAGTTGGGGGCTGCGGCCACTTCGGTAGTGAGCTTCGGATATTTGGGCATTTCCATGCGCCAGCCCTGGTCGTCGGTCAGGTGCCAGTGCAGGCGGTTCATTTTGTAAACCGCCATGATGTCGATCATCTTTTTGATTTCGTCAACGTCGAAAAAGTGGCGGGCAACGTCGATTTCCATGCCGCGCCAGGGGTAGCGCGGTTCGTCGTTGATGGTCAATGCCGGCAGCGAGTAGGGGCCCGGGGCATATTTGCCCAGGATTACGTTTGCGGGCATGATTTTCATTACCGTCTGAAACGCGTAGTAGAGGCCTGCGGGAGTTTTGGCCTCGATGTTTACGCCGTCGGTGGTGATGGTGAGGTTATAACCTTCGTCGGCCAGCGAGTTGTTAGCGCTGACCTTAAACAGGCCGTTGGCACCTTCGCTCACCTTAATGCCGGTAGCGGTCGAAAAGGTTTTGGCGAATTTGGTGATTTCGGCCTGCATGTCGGCCGACAGGCCGTTGCCGCCAACGGTTATGGCTTCAGGCAGAGCGAGTTCGCCCGACGCCATGGTTATTTCCTTGGGTTGGGGGGTTAGGTTAACGGTTGAGGCGGCAGATGCCGAGAATGCCAGCACTGCGGCAATGGCTAAAAGTTTGAATTTCATGATATTGATTGATTGAGGAGGTTACTTAAGTATTACCTTGCCGGTTTTGTTGCCACAGCGATAAACATACACTCCGGCGGGAACATTGCCGAGGTGGATATTGCCGGTGGCCGTGAGCACGCGGTTATAAACCTGGCGGCCGCTTATATTATATAAGGTGAAAGATTCCGCTGAATCGAGGGCGTAGCTGAGGTTGCGGCCCGAAAAACGCAGCGAGCCGCCGGCAACCTTAACGGAGTTGATGCCGCCGGTTTCGGTGGTGAGGAAGTTCACGGTGAACGAAACGGTTTCCTCGCCGTCGGTAACGGTTACGTCCATAGTTACCGGTTGCGAAATCATTTCATACTCGTCAATGTCGAGCTGAAGTAAAACGGTGCGGTCGGCCGAGAAGTTGCCGGAGCGTGAAATCGGCGTTTCTTTCAGCTTCTCGCAAACGCCGCTAATGGCGCAAAACTGCACCAGGTTGGGCACGTTGGCCGAGGCGGTTATCGTGTAAGTGCCCTCCTTGAGGGTCTGCAACTTGAGTTCGGGGTCCCAGATGTATTCCCCGTCATCCTCAAAGTAGCCGCAGCTGAGCGTGGCGCCGTTTGCAACCGGGCCTTGCGCGCTGCTGACCGTGAAGTTCTGGGCCGAGGCCATCAGGGCCCCGCAGAGCATCACGAGTGATGTAAAAAATAGTTTCATAAGCGCTTATGATTGTTTAATTATTGATTATCAAATGGTTTTGGGCTGCATTGATAACGCCGTCGGTAGCGGTTTCGATAAAGGCCACTACGCGCAGGTTTTCAGCCTTCCAGTCAGAGTGAATGGCGTAGGTATATGAAAACTCGCGGGCCGAGTTGCGCTGCAGCGGAAAATCTTTGCCGTTAACGCCGTTGACGCAGGCGCGGAACACGTTTTTGTGCACATACTCCTTGTCGCGGCTACCGTCGCTCAGGTTTTGGGTCTTGACAATGTTGTCTTCAACGAGCCACACGTGGAGCTTGGCGCCGGGGAGGTTTTCGGTTGACTCCACGCGGCCGCTGATTTTGATTGACGAGCCGTTGAGCTCGGCCAGAATGCTGGGGCTGAACTTAACCTCGGGCTCGATATAGATTTCGTCGATGATATGTTTTGCCCACCGGTCGCGGTTGATAACGCCCGAAGTGCGGTTAACCGTTGCCTGCGGGGGCGAAACGCTTTCGGGGGTCAAAGCGTAGGCTTCGGGGGCTATCAGGCCCCCCTTGTCGGCGTCCTGGCCCCAGTTGGGAATGTGGATGCCAACAACTATCACCCCCACTCCGAGCTCCAGGTTGCGGTCGGTGTTGAAAACGCCCTCGATTTCTTCAAGGGTTTTGTGGCCCTGGGGGCAGTTCACGCATTTAACGCCGGTGTATTCCTCAACCAAAACCGCCCGTTTGGCGTCGGGCACTTCGGTTTGGGTATATCGGCGGTCGGAGGGTATCGATTCTTCGCAGCCTGCCATCAGCAGGGCGGCAAGCGAAGCGGCTAAAAGTTTGAGTTTATTCATTTAGGGGAGAGAGTTTTAGAAGTTATAGTTATAAACGATTTGGAAACCGCGGGTGGCGGGCATGAAGCGGCAAACGCCTCCCGAGCAGTTAAAGCCTTCGCGGGTGCGGCCATAGCCGAGCATCAGGCGGTTGTTGCGGTAGTTGCCGGTGAGGGTGAACATATAGTAATGGTCGCGGTTGGGAATGTTCCACTGGTCGGAAACCGAAATCATCATATAAGGCAGTATCGACACTTCGGCCAGACCGTAGAGCCAGTTGCCTTTGTCTTGCTTTGTGGCCAGGAATTGCACCTCGCCGCGCAGCGTAACCACGTCGGAGCACTTGCCCTTGGCCTCAACAACGGCTATGTGGGCGTTGATGGTGCCCCCTTCGCCCTCGATGGCGGTTTTGTTGTAGCGCTCAAACATATACATCATGTTCATCGAGAACCGACGCGAGAACTTTTGGTTCCACTGCAGGTTAAAGTCTTGATAATAAAGTGGCCCGGTGCCGAAAAACGAGGTTTTGACGGCGTCTTTGCCATACATCGTGTCGTCAACCTTCTGCCAGTCGCCTTCGCGCTTGATGCCACGGATATAGCTCAGGTTCAGCGTCAGCTTTGTGCGGCGCTTGACGTTAAGCGCGAAATTGCCCTGAAAAGCCCACTCGCCCGGAGCATACTGCGTTGCGTAGGGATACATCGACGCCAGCGCGTAGGTGTGTTGATAGGCAAACGGCGGCAGGTAGTTGATAAAAGAAGTTATGTCGGTCATTTGCCGGCGCGAGCGGTAGCTCATGTCCTCCGAACGCTTGGCCTGCACCTGGGCCGAGAGCCCGCGCCTGGAGTAGGTTGCCGAAAGCAGCAGGGCGGTGCCGCGGCTGAAGGTGTAGTTATTGTCGGCCGACGGGTCGGGGTGTTTGAGTGCGAATTCGGCTAATACATCAACGTTGCCCTTATAGAAGTGGGTGCGGACGTCGAAGGCATTGACCCGCTGAGGCAGGTTGAGGTTCTTGAATACCGGCTTGCCGTCGACGACTTCGGGCATAGGCACCATAATGCTGTCCTCATGGGCGGTGTAGCGCTCATGTTTCATCACCCACGACGCACCCAACATCCAGCTGATGCCGTGAGCGGCCAGCGGCTTGATATGTTCCTGCAGCTCCCATTCGAGGTCGGCGCCATAGACGCGCGACTTCGTGGTCCAGTCCCAATAGCGGCGCTGCACGCCGCCGAGCACCGTCAGGTGGAAGCCGCGCAGGGCGTCGATGCGCAGACGGCCGCCGCGAATGGCGTTGTCGATGCCGAGGGCGCGGTCTTCGTAGGTGCGCAGAATCATGCCGGTGCCAAACTGCTCGTAAATGTCGCCTGCAGTCAGCTGAAAGCCCTTATACTTGCCGGTGGCATAAAAATTTCCTATGCCCCAGCCTTTGAATCCGGGCGAGCTGTAGAAGGCAGGCAGCGGATGCTCAAGATACTCTACCCGCAGCCCCGCGTCGATATATTTGCTGAACAGGCCCACGTTGGCATAAACGTCGCCCAAAAGTTTCTCCTTATAGCGCGTCGACCCTTCGGCCTCCGGAAAGAGCGCGTCAACCTGCACCGAGCCGTGGGCCGTTACCTGACGGTCCGGATTCTTCGGCGAGCCAAAGTCCAGGGCAAGCGCGCTCAGCGGCAGCGCCAGCGAAAGCAGTGCGAGTAGCTTTTTCACTTTTTCTTATTCGTTGCGGCTTTCTTGGGTGCCGTTATTTCGCGAAGTTTCTTGATAATCTGAGACTCGGAGCCGTCGGTGTAGCCGCTGCGGCTCTCAACGATTTTGCCGTTGCCGTCGATAATCAGCAGGTGAGGAATGTTTTGAATTCCCAGGGCACGCTTGAAATCGCCGTTGGGGTCGAGCAGAATTTCGTAGTCCCAGTTGTTGGTGTTGACAATGTTGCGCACGTTCGTGGTCTTGTCCGCCTCGTCGATTGAAATGGCAATCAGCTTCACTCCGGTTTCGTCGCGCCAGTCGTCATAATACTCGTTAATGGCGTTGAGCTCGCGCAAACAAGGCTTGCACCAGCCCGCAAAAAAGCTGATAATCATCGGCTTACCGCCGTTAGAGAGCGTTGCCGTGTCAACCACCTTACCCTTCATGGTTTTAAGCTGCGTAGAGGGCAGAGCGGCCGATGCGGTCGACGCAAAAACAGCCACAAATAAAGCGATAACGATTGATTTAAAAACGTTCATTTTCCTAACTTTCAAGAATTTTCCACGCAAATTTACGAAAAAAATCCCACATAACCCAATTTCCCCCACACAACTTTGCACTAATCTTTGGGGGGAGGGGGATTAGGAGGCGGTGGCGGAGGCGGTGGAGGTGGCGTTGACGATGTTGTAGGTCTGGCCTTTTACGAGGGCGGAAACGGTCAGTATCGGCTGCGAGCCGGTGGTGGCGGGATAATAATAGGTCAGCAGGCCGTTGGAGAGCGAAAGCGTCTGCTCCGCATAGGCGGTGAAACTGAGTAGCAAGACGGATGCAAAAGTCAGTAGCTGTTTCATCGCCGTTAAAAAATCAGTTTGGTGGTTTGGGAATTCTGTTTCATGATGTAGATGCCCGAGGGGAGGGCTGCGCGGGCATCGTCGCGGCTCTTGTATGTGCCCACCTTAACGCCGGCGAGGGTATAGAGCTCGGCGGTGGCATCGGTCGGGGCCTCGATTTCATCGGCTGCAGATTTCGGGTCGGTGAACTGCAGGGATTTCACGGTTGCCGCGGGGAGCGTGCGGTCAACCTTGTCGGATGTCAAAACAAGAGCTCCGTCTTTGTAGGTTATTTCGAGATTTTCGGCGGCTACGGCCAGTTGCGAATTGTCGGTCAGCGTGAAAGTCAGCCACTTATAGCTTTCGGCCCGGGTTTGAACGCATACGGTGGCCATGACTGCCAAAAGGAGGCCAAGGAGTTTTTTCATATTTTCAACGAGTCGGGTTTTCGGGGCGCTGTTTGGCGCATTTGGGGCATAGGCCCTTGATCATGTAGTTTACCGAGCGGGGAATGAAGCCGTCGGGAACGGTGATTGCGGGAATGCTGACGCTTTCGAGGCAGTAGGTTTCTTTGCATTGCTCGCAGTGGAAATGCACGTGTTGGTCGGCAATCGAGTGGCGGTCGTTGCTGCGACACAGTTCATATTTCAGCGAGCGGCTGCCATCTTCCAGGGCGTGCACAACATCTTTTTCGGCAAAGAGCTCAAGCACTCGGAAAATGCTCGCTTTGTCCATCGAGTAGCCGAGCGATTCCTCCAGCTCGGCCATGCTCACGGGGTGCGAGGCCTTGAGCAGTTCTTTGGCAACGAGTATGCGGTTGGCGGTTGGTTTGACGCCTTTTGCTCCAAGCAGTTTTTCTATGTCAACGTTATTCATCGCTGTTGGGCCGGCTGTTGTAGTTTAAGCAGGGGAATGAGGGGTTGCTGCGACCCTTGGTGCCAGACGGTGAGCGCGATTCGGCCGCCGGAGGCCCGGCCTATGACCTGGCCGGCCACTACACGCCGCCCCGGGGCGACGGTGACGTCGCTCAAGCCGGAGATTATCGACAGAAAGTCGTTGGGGTGCTGAACGGTGGCCACGAGGCTGCCCCGGCTGTCGGGGCGTATGTCGACCACGATGCCGTCGGCAATCGCCACTATGGGCTCGGCGCGACCTACGGCGAGCTCGTTGTCGGAGCCCTCGACCAACGTTGCGCTAAGCGACGGAGAGCGAAACAGCATCCCTTCGGCCACTATGGGCGACAGCACCGACAGGTTGCCGCGCTCGCGCTGGAGCCAGCTTTCAACAAAGGCGCGCTCGTTGGCGGTTGCGGTCATCAGCGTGTCGGCGATTTCGGCTGGCGCCTCGGGGGTCAAAGCGGCAGCTGAGTCGGGGCCCGCTATGATGTTGATTATGTTGGCCATATAGGCATTTTGCGTTTCCGCGGCTGCGAGCAGAGAGTCTACCCGCAAGGTGTTGTCAACTGTTGTGCGCCGCTGCTCGGGGCGCATGTAGCCCGGCAGCAAATATGAAACCGGCGACCACACCACCACGCACACCACCAGAGCGGCAATCGCCGCCACGCAGAGGGCGCCCAGGGCCCATACCCGCGCGCGGGTCAGGCGCAGCGTCCAAACCGTGTTGAGGGTGTTATCGTTGATAAACACCATGCGGTAGCGTTTGCGGGTTTTGAAGCTCTTCATGGCGGTTAAACTACGGTGAAGCGGGCATATTTCAGCAGCAAGGTTTTCGAGCCCTCGCGTTCAAAGTTAACGACTATGCGGGTGTCTTCCATCGAGCGGTCTACGGCCGTGATTACGCCGCGGCCGAATTTCAGGTGTTCAATGGTCATGCCTACGCTCACTTCCGGCTCGGGACCGCGCGGCGCGGCGGGGCGTGGCGGGGCGGCAGAGTAGGGGCGGAAGGAGTCCATGGGGCGCATCTGCGGTCTGACCGGGACTTCCTCAACCGAGGCGCCCGACGAACGGCGCAGGTAGTCGTTGGAAATATCTTTTAAGAAGCGCGAAGGCAACGGCATAACCGTCTGGCCGTTGCGGAACCGCGAGTTGGCGTATGAGAGCATGCAGAACTGCTTGGCGCGCGTAATGGCAACGTAGAGCAGTCGCCGCTCTTCTTCAACCTCGCGAGCCGAGCCCATGGCCATTGCCGACGGAAAAAGTTCCTCTTCAACGCCAACAACGAATACGTTGTTGAACTCCAGGCCCTTGGCTGCATGGGCGGTCATGAGCGTTACGCGCTCGGTAGCCTGCATGTCGTCGTCCTTGCGGTCTTGGTCGGTGGCCAGCGATGCCATGCCCATAAAGTCGCTCAGCGAAATGTCGGTCGACCCCTCTTCGAGCCGCTCTTCAACGAACTCGCGCACGGCGCTGACGAGTTCCTCAAGGTTTTCGCGGCGGGCAATGGTTTCGGGCGCATGGTCGGTTAGATATTGCGCCATGAGGCCGCTGCGGGCAATGATTTTTTCGGCAACCTCAAAGGCCGACAGCCCGCGCAGGTTCATGCTGACGAATTCCTCGATCAGCGCCCTGAAGGCGTCGAGCTTTTTCAGGGCTGCGGAGCCGAGGCCGGCGGGATAGGCGTCGGGGTCGGCAATTACGGTCCAGAGGCTCACTCCGGCTTCGAGTGCGGCGCGGCTCAGGCGCTGCATGGTGGTCTGGCCTATGCCGCGCGAGGGGGTGTTGATTGCGCGGCGCAGGGCCTCGTCGTCGTCAACGTTCAGGCTCAGCCTGAAGTAGGCCAGGGCGTCTTTAACCTCCTGGCGCTGATAGAACGACAGCCCGCCATAGATGCGGTAGGGGATATTGCGTTTGCGCAGCGATTCTTCGAGCACGCGGCTCTGGGCGTTGGTGCGATAGAGAATCGCGTAGTCCTCGAACGAGTCGTGGGCTTCGGCGCGGCGCGTGGCTATGCGGTTGGCAACCAGATAGCCTTCCTCAAAGTCGCTGTAGGCCTTAACCAGCTCTATGGGCGCACCGATGGCATTGCGCGAAAAAACGTTTTTCTTTATCTGCTCCTTGTTTTTGGCTATTAGCGAGTTCGCGGCGTTGGTTATGGTTTGCGTCGACCGGTAGTTTTGCTCAAGCTTAAAGATGCGCAGGGTGGGGTAGTGGCGCTTGAGATTGAGAATGTTGTCGATGTTGGCGCCGCGGAATGAATAGATGCTCTGGGCGTCGTCGCCAACCACGCAGAGGTTGCCCGTCTGGCGGGTAAGCATCTGAACTATAAGGTGCTGCGCAAAGTTGGTGTCCTGATACTCATCGACCAAAACATATTGAAAATATTCCTGGTAGTGGTGGAGAATATCGGGATTATCGCGGAAGAGCACGTTGGTGAAATAGAGCAGATCGTCGAAGTCCATGGCGTTGGCAACGAAACAGCGCCGGCAATATGCTTCGTAAACGGCATAGAGCATGGGGCGGCGGGCGCGCTTGTCGGCATCGATAATTTCGCGGCTCTGCTTATACTGTGCCGGCGAAATCAGCGAGTTTTTGGCCGACGAAATGACCGACAGGACGGTCGACGGCTTGTAAATCTTGTCGTCGAGGTCCATGTCTTTGAGTATGGTTTTGACCAGGGCTTTGGAGTCTTGGGTGTCGTAGATGCTGAAGCCGGGCTTGAAGCCGAGGCGGTCGGCATGGGAGTTGAGTATGCGTCGGAAAATGGAGTGGAAGGTGCCCATCCACAGGCGCGAAGCGGTTTTCGGCCCCACCATTTTTTCGATTCGCGCGCGCATTTCGTTGGCGGCCTTATTGGTGAAGGTCAGAGCCATAATGCGCCAGGGCTCCATTTTGCGGTCGATGAGCAGGTGGAGGATTTTATAGGTGAGCACACGCGTTTTCCCCGAGCCGGCACCGGCAATAACCAGTTCCGGGCCTGCGCAGTATTCAACCGCCGCCCTTTGCGCGTCGTTCAGGTCGTTGAGATATTCGTTCATCGGCGATTATTCCTTTATGAGGTGGGTGAGCCGGCGTTCGAGTTCGGCGGTGCTGACGTGGGTCGACAGCCGTCCCTGGTGGGCAATGCTGATGCCGCCCGTTTCTTCGCTGACAACAACCGCCACGGCGTCGGTGGCCTGGGCGATGCCGAGAGCCGAGCGGTGGCGCAGGCCGAGTGAACGCGGAATCGAAATGTCGTGGCTCACGGGCAGGATGCAACCCGCGGCGGCTATGCGGCCGTTGGCAATAATCGTGGCGCCGTCGTGGAGCGGCGAATTCTTGAAAAATATATTTTCCAGCAAGCGCGCATTTAGGCGTGCATCAATAATGTCGCCGGTCTTTTCATATTGCGTCAGGCTGATATTCTGCTGAATAACTATCAGCGCCCCGGTGCGCGAGCGCGCCATGTTCATGCAGGCATAAACTATGGGTATCACCCAGCGGTGGGCCTTCTCCATTTCGTCGGTTTCGGCGGTCTTGCCGTCGAGTTTGCGCTGGAAAAAGCGTCGCAGCCCTCGCCAGCGCTGGTTTGAGCCGATTTCTTCGAGAAAGCGGCGAATCTGCTCCTGAAAAAGGATTACCAGCACCAGCAGGCCGATGCTCATAAACTTATCGAGAATGGTGCCGGTAAGGCGCATGCCAAGAATTTCCGACGTAAGGAGCCAAACGCCGATAAACGCCAGAACGCCGATGAAAAGATTGCGGGTACCCGACTGCTTCATCAGCTTATAGAGCCAAAAGAGCAGGGCGGCCACCAGCAGAACGTCTAAAGCGTCTTTAATTCCAAAATTGCCGATAATCATACGCGCAAATTTACACAAATTCTGCGAAATCCCCAAACCCCTCCGTGAATAAACGAAGCGGAGTGAGCCGGGGGGCTGCACTCCGCTTTTAGTTATTGCTAAATTGAGGGGTTATTTCACTTCTTCGAAGTCTACGTCGGTTACGTGGTCGTCGCCGCCGTTGCCGGGGGTAGGACCTGCCTGCTGGCCTGCGGCCTGCTGGGCCTGAGCCTGGGCGTTGAGAATGTCCTGCTGGGCTGCACCGAAGGTCGTTTCGATTTCTTTGATGGCAGCTTCGATGCCGGCTATGTCTTGAGCCTTGTGGGCGTCTTTAAGTTTGGCCACTGCGGCTTCAATGGCGGCTTTTTTGTCGGCAGGAATCTTGTCGCCGAGTTCGGCAAGCTGTTTTTCGGTCTGGAAGATAATGGAGTCGGCCTTGTTGATGGTGTCGACACGTTCTTTTTCTTTGGCGTCGGCAGCAGCGTTGGCTTCGGCTTCTTCTTTCATGCGCTTGATTTCGGCGTCGGTCAGGCCCGAAGATGCTTCGATGCGGATCGACTGTTCCTTGCCGGTGGCTTTATCCTTGGCCGATACGTTGAGAATGCCGTTTGCATCGACCTCGAAGGTAACTTCGATCTGAGGTATGCCGCGGGGTGCGGGAGCAATGCCGTCGAGGTGGAATTTGCCCAGAATCTTGTCGTCTTTGGCCATGGGGCGTTCGCCCTGGAGCACTACGATTTCTACAGAGGGCTGGTTGTCGGCTGCGGTAGAGAAGGTTTCGCTCTTACGGGTAGGAATGGTGGTGTTGGCTTCGATAAGCTTGGTCATAACGCCACCGAGGGTTTCGATACCTACGCTCAGGGGCACTACGTCGAGCAGAAGCACGTCTTTAACGTCGCCGGAGAGTACGCCGCCCTGAATTGCGGCACCAACGGCTACCACTTCGTCGGGGTTAACGCCCTTTGAGGGTTCTTTGCCGAAGATTTCTTTTACTTTGTGCTGGATGGCGGGGATACGGGTTGAACCGCCAACGAGGATTACTTCGTGGATGTCGGCGGGGGTGAGGCCGGCGTCTTCCATGGCCTTGCGGCAGGGTTCAACGGTTGCCTGAATCAGCAGGTCGGCGAGCTGCTCGAATTTAGCACGGGTAAGGGTTTTTACCAGGTGTTTGGGCAGGCCGTTGACCGGCATGATGTAGGGGAGGTTGATTTCGGTCGAGGTTGAGCTCGACAGTTCGATTTTGGCCTTTTCGGCGGCTTCTTTCAGACGCTGCAGGGCCATGGGGTCCATGCGCAGGTCAACGCCTTCTTCTTTCTGGAATTCGTCGGCGAGCCAGTCAATGATTACCTGGTCGAAGTCGTCGCCGCCAAGGTGGGTGTCGCCGTTGGTCGATTTAACTTCAAATACGCCGTCGCCAAGTTCGAGGATAGAAATATCGAATGTGCCGCCACCGAGGTCGAATACGGCAACCTTCTGGTCTTTGCCATCTTTGTCGAGGCCGTAGGCAAGAGCGGCTGCGGTAGGTTCGTTAACGATACGGGCAACTTTCAGGCCTGCGATTTCGCCGGCTTCCTTGGTTGCCTGACGCTGGGCGTCGTTGAAGTAGGCGGGCACGGTGATTACGGCTTCGCTTACGGGCTGGCCGAGGTAGTCTTCGGCGGTTTTCTTCATTTTCTGAAGAATCATGGCCGAGATTTCCTGAGGAGAATATTCTTTGCCGTCGATGTCGACGCGGGGGGTGTTGTTAGAGCCGCATACAACTTTGTAAGGTACGCGTTTTACTTCGTTTTCAACATCTTTGCAGGTTTCGCCCATGAAACGCTTGATCGAGTAGATTGTGCGCTTAGGGTTGGTGATAGCCTGACGTTTGGCGGGTTCGCCGACTTTGCGTTCGCCGCCGTCGGTGAATGCCACTACAGAGGGGGTTGTGTTGCGACCTTCGCTGTTAGGAATAACAACGGGGTCTTTACCTTCGAGAACGGCCACGCACGAGTTGGTCGTGCCAAGGTCGATACCAATAATTTTTCCCATAATTTCGGTTATGTTTAAGTTAGTTTAATTGATTATTTTCGTTGTTTATGCAATGAACTAACAAACATCGTGCCAAAAAAGTTTGCAACTGACAAAATGTCAGCCCGCGCTTATGGGCCGGTCAGCGGCTCCGCCGGTCGTTGCGTATCTTAATAACGAAGATTATTGCGGAGCAGACGGTGGTTATTACGTTGGTGATGACCAGCGGCATGTTGTCGAGCAATATGCCCTGGGCCACAAACAGCACCGAGCCGGCGCCGAGGGCCAGGAAGGTCGGCAGGGCAATGCCTGAGGTGTCGCGTGTGCGTATGGTGCGGATTGCTTGCGGCAGATAGCCGCAAACCATGCATATCGAGGCCAAATAGCCGATTATAAGAGTTATCATGGCAGGTGAATGGTTTAAGAGGGAAAGAAAGGGGCGCAGCGACATCGCGTCGACGCGCCCCCGGTTGGGATGTTTTGGGGAAATATAGTTTGTTTAGTGGAGTTAGTTCTTACTGACGGGTGAAGCGCAGGAAGTTGTATTTGATTTTGCCGTCGCCGAGCAGCAGGGCGTCGGGGTTCTGGCCGAGCACGAGGCTCTGGGCCTGACGCTGGAACTGCATGGCCGACGATTTTTCGTCGAACGGCATCGAGCCTTCGTTTTCGTCGAGAATCTGGTAAACGATTACCGAAGAGTTCCAACGAACGGGGCCTACAACTTCGCCGGGCTTGCTGCCCTTGATGCCACCAAGCTGCGCATAGTAGTTGTTGGCAAGGTTTACGCCGCGGAGGGTGTCGACGCGCTGTGCGTCGAGCAGCTTCTGGTAGTCGGCCAGGCTGTTGCCTTTGCCCTTAACTTCGTTGATAACGATGTTGGCGTTCTTTTCGGTTTGAGCGCCCTGGGTAATCGAGGCGTTCAGGCCGGGGTAGGTGTAGGGGATGTAGTCCTTGTATTCGTCAACAACGGCAACTGCAGCCAGGCGGGTATTCTTGCTGTCGGTGTAGAGGCGGCTAACTTCGCCCTTCTTGGCGTCGTTAACGGCCCATGCAACCATGTTGCGCGAGTCTTCCATGCCGTCGAGGCTGAAGGTGGAGGGGTCAACGAGGGTTTCCTGAACCATCAGGCCCTGCAGGGCGGCGTTTTCGTTGTTGAAAGTGGCGGCGGTGGGAGCGGAAATCAGGAATTCGCGCATGCGGGTGTTGAGGCCGTCGATGGTTTCGCGCGAGGGCTCAAC
>CAZKPP010000047.1:0-17488 GCA_964554665.1 uncultured Bacteroides sp. | reverse complement strand
TAAAATAAACAGACCAGATGAAGAAATATATATTAGCAATAATGACATTGATTGCCATGTCAGCGACTATAAATGCAAAGACCTTGGTTGTATACTACAGTTACACAAACAATGTTGAGCGCATAGTTAATGAACTGAAGACGCAGATTGACTGCGATGTCGTGGAAATTCAGCCCGCAGAAAAGGGACTTGACTATGCTGCCAACAACTATGCCATAGGCAGCGCGCAGATTGCTGCCATACGCAATAATCCTTATGATTCATCCTCTTATCCCGCCATTGACCCGGTGGAGGTGAATCTTGATGACTACGATACCGTAATTATCGGAGCGCCACTATGGTGGAGTCAGATGGCCGCTCCGTTGCAGACGTATCTCTTCCACAACGGAGCAAAGATGACCGGCAAAAATATCGGACTGATAGTTTCCAGTGCCAGCAGCGGAATCAGCGGCGTTGTTGCCGATGCCAAAAGGCTGATCCCCGAAGGAAAATTCCTTGAGCCGAATCTGTGGATTCGTTCATCACAGACATCCAACAGTCATTCGCTGATAGAGCAGTGGCTCAGCGACATCGAATATTCAAACCTACTTGCGGGCCTAACGGAAACTTCAACCCAACTCACCGGCACCGACATTTACACCCTCGGCGGCATCCGCGCCGGCAAAGAACTCACCGTGCTCCCCCGGGGCATATACATCATCCGCCAAAGCGGCACAACCCGCAAAGTCAAGCTATAAAATGCAGGCGAGGAATGGCTGTCGCAGTCACTCCTCGTCGAATAATAAACCAATCATTATCACAATCATTCACACATGAAGTAAAGCTCTCTTTCAGTCGCTTTACATCATTATAACACCCCCCACCCCCAAAAAGTTCACTCCCCCCCAAAAAAATTTCGCTATCTATGATTGAAAGAGAGAAACGCATGGTTGCTAAAATGGTGAGGATATATTGTCGCCATAAGGAAGGAAACAAATGCTAAACCAACTTGCCGCAAATGCACAATCCACTGCTATAAACCGGAGATAAGAGAAAAGAGGCTGCCTAACACTGATTGTTAGGCAGCCTCTCGGTTTTTTTCAGGGGGATTATTTCAGGAGGGTTTTATGGCCGTTGACGATGTAGAGGCCGCGGGTGGCTTTGGCTACGCGGCGACCCTGCAGGTCGTAGACGGTGGCATCGGCGTTGCGGTCGGCGGCGATGACTTCGGCGATGCCGGTGGTGTTCATGTCTTCGTCGTTGCCGAGCGATGCAACGCTCAGGTTCTGATTGCCGCCCTCAATGGCGCCATAGGCATTTTTGTAGGTGGGGGTTACGTGGTTGTCAAACATGTTTACGTTGACGATGCCGGAGTCGCCTTGGGTTGCGGCAAAGCGGGCGCGAACGGCAGCGGGTTTGTCAACCATGGTGTAGCCGGTGAAGCCCGAGAAGGGGTGGGTGAAGTTCACATTGCCGTCGGCGTCTTTAACACACTGCCAGGTGTTGGAAGTGCCTTCATGTTTGTTGCCGTTTTCATCTACGAGGTCCAGGGCGTGGTCTTCAACGGCGGTGTAGAACTTTTTGTTGGCAAGGAGGTAGACGTTGGCATAGATGTTGGGGAACACGTAGAGGGCACCGTCCTCAAACTGGTTGATGGCGTTGGCGCCGGCGGCGTTGCGGGCACGCACGAGCTGATAGTATTTGCCCTGGGTGTCGGCGGCATCAACTTTAAGCGCATTGGCAAAGGCTGTGTAGGCGGTGGCGTTATAGTGGCCGGGGAGCAGACACATGTCTTCGTTGTGGCTATCGATGTAGTCCTTGGCCTCGGCATGTTCGGCGGCCATTTCGGCCAGCGCAGCGTCGGGCGAAGCAACGTCGCCCAAAGTTGCATCCTCAATCAGCTTGATCTGGAAGCCGCAGCCGTCGTTGGTGTAATCGCCTGCAGTAGAGGGTACGGGGTTCGGGTGACCGTTAACAATCATCATGCCGCCGGGGCGGGTTGCATGGTTAGTTTCGCCGCCGATAATATTGAAGGTGGCATCTTCGAGGTTGGTTGTCGGGTCGTAGTCAAGGAAGCAGAAGTCAATTGCGGTGGGCCGGTCGGAGAAGTGCCAGTAGAACTCGGCCACGGCTTTTTCGTTAGGCATATAGGCCGAAGCGAACTTGCCGGCGGCGAGGTTATAGAGGTAGCGCAAGCCGTTAGCGTCCTTAACCAAGGTCCAGCGATAGTTCGGATTAGTTGCGTATTCGGCATCGGCAGCAGCGTTGGTCAGTTGGAGTTTATTTGTAGTCCAGATGCTTTCATTTCCGTCTTGGCTGATGAGGTAGCCACGGTTATTGCCGGTGTCGGCATTTTTGATTGCAAACACTTTGCCGACCAGGCCGTCGATGGCGCTTTCGATGGCGGGGTCCGAAACGGGGCGGGGTTCGGGGAGATAGGCTGTGAAGCCGTTGATTACCTGGTTTGCCTGTGCAGGCCGTTCAAAGTGGTTGCCCTCGCGGACGGCATAGCCGGGGTTGGTCATTGCATAGATTGAACCTTGCAGAGCATTGTTGGCGGGAACGGTGCCTTCGGTTGCGGCCTTTTCGAGGTATACGAAGTGGTTATCCGCGTCGCGCTGAACGCCGTTGAAGTCAACCACAAAGGGAGTGTTGGCGGGGATAACGTCGTCGGTAAATTCTTTGAGAGTTATCTTGCCGTCGGCTTCCTGAGCGGTGTAGAGGGTCATGCCGTTGCGGCGATGCATTGCAAAGGGGAGCAGAAGGGTGATGTGGTCCTTATTAGTGTCGGGCAGGGGAGTCCACAGAGATGACTCGTTGTAATCTTCAATGGTCCAGTGGTAGCCTTCGGGGCCGGGGCCTCCGCCGCAGTCAACTTGATCGGCGGTTTTGTTGAAGAGATTGCGTTCACCTTGAGCGGCTACAACGTATTTGCCATGGGTTGCGGCTTCGCTGAAGCTGAATACGCCAACCTTGTCGGTGTTGGAGAGCAAAACCGTGGCCCAGGAGTGACCGTCGTGGCCTTTATCGGTAGATTTGAATGCGCCAAGAACCTTGCCGTCTTGCAGGGCAACGAGGTGGCTGTTTTCATCGAGGTAGAAAAGGCGCGAGAGCAGGTTTGCGGTGGTCGGCTCTACCATTTTCGGGAAGTTGTCGTCGGTCAGTTCGCTGCTCATATATTTGCCTTTGTCTTTGTCGGAGAACATGTAGATGTGGCCCGGCTGAGGCATGTTGAGGCTGAGCTGCGGGTGGCGCAGGGTGTTGCCGGCCACGCGTTTTTCGTCGGCCGAGGCAGATTCGGTCATGGCCAAAGCGTTTTCAATGTCGATTTTGTCCTGACCGTTGAGGCCATATTCGCCCATTGCGGTGCTGCCGGCCATTGAAGGAGTGTAGAAGACTTTTGAGCCTGCAAGGTATTCGTTGGCGGCAATATCTTCGCTAATGGGGGTAATATACCAGCACGAACCGTCGATGATGGTGCCGTTGCCGTCTATGAAATCCCAGCGGGTAAGCACCGTGAGGTTATCATTGGTGTTGAAATAGTAGGGTCCGCTTGTGACACTAATTGCGTGGAAACCGTAGCTGATGTCGGTAGCCGACGCGTAGTTCACATCGAAATTATAGATGGTAGCGTCGGCTTTGGTTGCGGTTAGAGTGACGTTATTGTTGTTTTTGGTGGGGTGGACGATATACTTGGCGGTATATTCGTTGAAAATGTTGAAGCCGCTGCCATCTGCGCTCATTTCGAGAGTGAGGGCTCGGGTGCCGCTGTTTGTGGCGTTGTTTTCGTGGGCGACCAAAATTTCAGTTCCTGCGGCATTGGCGCCGATGTAGTCGCGATTGCAGACTTTGTGTTTGGCGTTAATCGACACTTTCTTAACTTTTTTCTGCAGGTCGGCGTAGGCGGCGTTGGCTGCTGAAAACAAAGCGATGTAGGCGGCCATTTCGCTGCTTGTTGACGACGAAGTCAGAGTGGCATTTGATAGGGCCTGAGAGGCGGCGTTCCACGCTGCGACTGCTTCGTCGGAGCACACGCCCAGTGCGCTCAGCGCATTGCCGTTGTTGACAACCTTTGTGGTGGCCTCAAGTCTGCCGGCAACGAATTCGTTCGTGGCTGCGGTTGCGGTAGCGGTTTCGAGTTTCCATTCCGAACCGGCGTTTTTGATGTTGCCGGTAATGTTGTGATTATCGCCGTTGTTGTTGAGGAAGATATTACCGGTGCCATCGGCTTTGCGGATGCCGAAGGTGGGGTTGGCATAGTCGGAGTACATATCGAAGATATATACCGTCGAGGGGGTGTCAGAAAGGGTCGAGGGGAAGTCGACGTATTTATCGGCATATTCATTGTAGAGATAGAAGCCGTGAACCTCGGAATCTTCGGCAACCGCTTTGAGGGTGAAGATGCGTTTGCCGGTCTGGCCGTTGTTTCGTAGCATGCCGTTATAGAGGCCGAGGTAGTTTGCGGATTCGTCAGTGGAAGTGCTGACGTGGCGGAACATCATCGGTTTGCCATCGGCGGGAATATGGATGGAGGCGTTATAAACCAGGCTGTTTACAGCGCTGGTCAGGAGCGCATATTTTGAGGGGCTGACTTTGTTGACGTTGGGAATGGTTTCCTTAAAGTCGTTCCATTCCTGAATGTCGGCTTCGCTGCCGAGGCCGAGGGTGTTGGCAATGTAGTCGCCGGCATTGATGGCATTTGTTACGTCTGTGGCCGGAACGGACATTTTGTTGATGATGGCCTGAACGTTAGTAACTGTCGGGTCGGCTTTGGCATCGGCGATTTCTTGTGCGGTTGCATCGCCGGTTGCCATTTCGTCCCAGTCGGATTCGAGCAGGTCGTAGGCGCGGAACACGCAACCTGCGTCATCTTTAGCGCCACCCTCGAGGTGATTGTTGACCAGGTTGAAACCTTGCCACCACGATAGTTGATGAAAACATCCATACCGTTTTCGGCGTTTTTTTCAGTATGCTGAAGCATAAAGTCTCTGTAGCCTTCGGCTGCAAGCGTTGTGGGGCGGATATACCAAACGGTGGGAGTTGTGGACTGGTGACCATTGGATTCGTCTCCTGTTCCGAATTCAAGGCCCTGGTTGGCCGTCATACTCATGCCATGGAGTGTTACGGGAATCTGACCATTTTCTGTCATTGTGCCGGCAGTGAAATACCAGAAGAAGTCGGTTGAGAAGGCATCTTGCTCAATGTCGGTGTAGGTAAGGTTCGCTTCATTGCCGTCGAAGTGCATGAATTTGGAAGCAGTTTCGGATGGTTTCAGCTTCATGCGGTAAACATGGTTCGCTTCAATTGGATAAGACCATGTGCCGGCTACGTTGAATTCCTTGTTGGTTTCAGAGATGATTTTATTCTCTTCAGAAACTCCTGATGTGGTAAAGAAGTCGGGGCGTACAGGCAGAAAATTAGTTGTATTGGCACCTACGCCGGCTATCACATTCTTGATGATTTGAGGGTGAGTTTTATAGGCCGGGTATTTGTAGGTAACCTCAACGGTCGGCACTTCTTCGCCGATTATCCAATTTGATTTATCTGATTTCCATTTATCAGTCCAAAGAGGCGATGTCGCCGTATTGTTATCCGGGGCAAAGACGTTCTTTGAACTGTCGGCCTCGGCATTACGGGTAATCACGAAGCTGCCGTCTGCTTGTTCGGTAAGGCCCCAATAGAACGGTTTAGCATTATCGATGATTGAAACCCAGCCTGTGCTTGATGCCAAAATCGGGCCTTCAGAAAAAGCGGTGCGGATTTCCCACTGAGCTTCATTTTCGGGATTTTGAATAAAGAAAAGGATAGAAGCATTTTCTTCTGTTTCAAGGCTGGCGCAATGGCGGCCGGTAGCGTCTCCTCGGCCATCAATTTCTGTGTTCAGCCAGAGATTGGAGGCCTGATGTTTGATTTTATAGGCGTGGCCGCTTTGGGGAAGCGTCGCTCCTATAGGCGCGGCGAGGCCGAAAATGGCTAAGGCCGCTAAAAGAAATTTTTTCATCGGATAGTGATATTTGATTTATTTTGTTTACTTTAGGCTTATCTTGCGCGCCAAATTTACGAATAAATTCCCAAATGCGCAACCCACTAAAAAATTTTGAATGTTGAATTTTGAATGTTGAATGATTGGGGCTTTTCGTGGAGTCGGCGGGGTGCAACAGAACTTCGGGGCGTGAAAAGGAAGAGGTGCTGAAAATCGGATGATTTTCAGCACCTCTTGTGACCCCGGAGGGGCTCGAACCCTCGACCCACTGATTAAGAGTCAGTTGCTCTACCAACTGAGCTACGGAGTCAGATGCATGCGCCTGTGGCGAATAGCGGTGCAAAGTTAGGGAGTTTTTTTTGATGGTGCAAGTTTTTTGGTGAAAAATTTCTAAAAAATTTGTTTATTGGCTAATTTTAGGTAATTTTGCATTGCCATGAAAATAGTTTTGCCCCATAAGATAGGCGGCGGCCGGGAGGAGTTGCCGGCAACGTCGCATCAGGTTTTAGTCATCGGTGCCAATGGCGCCGGAAAGTCGCGGTTTACGCGCCGCATGGCCGAGCAGTCGCCGGCCCCGGTGTTTAGTCTGTCGCCGCTGCGTGCGCTCTATGGCGCGTATGTGTCCGACGCGCCGGCTGAGTCGATCGACGGGCTTTATGCGCGCGCCGTGGCGCAACTGCCGCTGGCGACAACGACTGTGCCACCTACCGAAGGGGAGCGTTTGATGGCGCTGATGCTGGCCGAGGAGATGGCTGCGCTGTTGGCTTTTAAGCTCGAAGGCCGGTCGGGCGATTTGCCTGTCACGAAGATTGACCGCGTGCTTGAGCTCTGGCGCGAGATTTTTCCCGACAATGAAGTTTTGCGCGCCAATGGGTCGCTGCTTTTCATGAATGCCGCCGGCGATGGCCGCAGCCAGCTGAAGCTGTCGCCCGGCGAGCGCCTGGTTCTATATTATTTCGGTGCGGTTATGTTTGCGCCGCAGGGGGCGTTGATTCCAATAGAGAGCCCGGAGCTGTTTCTTCATCCGTCGACCTTGCGCCGCGTTTGGGACAAGGTTGAGTCGCTGCGCCCCGATTGCACGTTTGTCTATACGACCCACGACCTCGATTTTGCGGCGACCCGCTCGGCGGCCACCACGATTTGGGTGCGCGGCTGCGATGGCGAGGCCCGTGAGTTTGACTACACGCTGCTGCCCCCGGATTCGCCGCTGCGCGAGGATATGTATCTGGCCATTTTGGGCGCCCGCCGTCCGGTGTTGTTTATTGAGGGCGACAATACGCACTCGATAGACTTTAAACTATATCCGCTGATTTTTCCGCAGCATACGGTCAAGGCTCTTGGCTCGTGCGACCGGGTTATAGAGTCGACGCGCGTTTTCAACTCGCTGGAGGCGTTTCATCATTTGGACTCGCTGGGCATCGTTGACCGCGACCGCCGCTCGGAGCAGGAAATCGCCTACTTGAGGCGCAAAAAAATTATGGTGCCCGAGGTTGCCGAAATCGAAAATCTGCTGATGGTCGAGGGCGTTATCCGCATTGTGGCTGAGGTTCACCGCCGCGACCCCGAGCGCGCGTTCAATAAGGTTAAGGATGCTGTTATTGCCATGTTTTCGGCCGAGTTGCGCCAGCAAGCCCTGCAGCATACGCGCCATCAGGTTAAACACGTTATGGAGCACCGCATCGACGGGCGCTTCTCGTCGATTTCGAAGCTCGAAGAGCATATGGCCGACCTGGTTGAGGAAATCAATCCGCGGGCGATTTACGAGCAACTCTGTCAGGAATTCCGCAGCTACGTTAAGCGGGGCGACTATGGCTCGATTCTGCGGGTTTATAACCAGAAGTCGATGGTTGGCCAGAGCAATGTCGGGCCGCTGACCGGCACCGGCGACAAGCGCGGCTACCTGGCGGCGGTTCTTGCCATACTCAAAGGCTCCACTGCGGCCTCGGAGAAGCTGCGGCGGGTTTTGAGGGCTCAAATCCGATAGAGAAAAAGAGGCGCTAATCGCGGCGCTGAACAATCTTGGCTCCGGCCGGAACGTTGGTGGTTACCCACACGTTGCCGCCGATAACCGCGTCGCGGCCAATCGTTATGCGGCCGAGCACCGAGGCGTTGGAGTAGATTGTAACGCCATCTTCGATTATGGGATGTCGCGGCAGGGCCAGCGGATGGCCGCTATCGTCGAACTCAAAGTTTTTGGAGCCGAGGGTAACGCCCTGATAGAGCGTTACGTGGTTGCCAATAATACATGTCTGGCCGATAACAACGCCGGTGCCGTGGTCAATGGCGAAATATTCGCCGATAGTTGCCCCGGGGTGAATGTCGATGCCGGTTGCGCTATGGGCCAGCTCGGTTATTATGCGCGGAATAACGGGCACGCCCATTTCGAGCAGGGCGTGCGCCGCGCGGTAGTGGACCATGGCGTGGACCACCGGATAGGAAAAGATTACCTCACCGCAGTTGTCAACCGCAGGGTCGTGGGCATAGATGGCGTCGACGTCGGTGAGCAGCACGCGGCGAAGCTCGGGCAGGATTTCGATGAATTCCAGAGCCTTGGCCGACGCTCTTTCGGCGTCAGACACCCGCGAAATCTGCTCGACGAGCAGCGCATAGAGTTTATCGACGTTCACACCGATTGAAAACGGGCGCATGGAATCGTCAGAAACCGAATCGTCGAAAAACTCCGGGAAAATCAATGCCTTTATCAGGGCCATTCCCTCGGAGAGACGGGCCGGCGACGGACGTCGCCGGCTCGAACCCACCCCGCGAGAAAGTTCCTGAACCGCGCGGTGAAGTATAATCTCTTTTCCTTTCATTATAATTATTAAAGGATAACCTTGGTGGTTTTGTTACCGGCCGAGCGCAGGAACAGGCCCTTGGCGGGGGCAGCCACGGGGCGGCCCTGAAGGTCGAAGTAGCGCACCGGAGTTTCGTCGGCGCCGGCGTTAACCCGGTTGATGGAGTCCATGGTCTGATTGTTCAGCACACCGTAGTAAGCGCGATTGAAACGCACATAGGCCTCGGTCGAGGGCTCGGCGTTGAACTCGTCGGCAGCAGCCGAAAGGGCCTGGAGCAGCTTGGTGCGGTCGGGATATGCGGAGCGGGCGGCCTGCAGGCGACCGTCGACCATCTGGCGGGTCAGAGCCAGGGCTGTTGACAGGTCAGTGTCGGGGGCAAAGGTGTAGTCGCCGCCGGTGATGTCTTCAACAGTCAGGTTGCGATAGATTTCGCTGTAGTCGCAGCCATAGGTGCGTTCCTCGAAAATCAGGCCGATGGTGCCGTCGGCCATAACTGCCAGCGACGAATAGGCCGAGGGAAGTGCGGTTACCTGCAGGTAGCCGTCCCAGCCGGAGGCGAGGTTTTCGGCGTTGCCGAAGTCGTCGAAGCCCTGGGCGAGCAGCTTATAGTTAACGCCTACGTTGACGCGCGAGCCGGGATTGCAAGGAGTGGATTGCAGCAGCAGGTATGCGCCGACGCCGGTGTTTACGTTTTTAACGGGCACGATCAGCGGGTCGCCGTTGCAGCTGGCGCCGCCGGTTACCATGCGGCCGAATACCTGGTCATCCCAGTAGCCTTCGCCGGAGTTGATGTCGGTGTAGGAGAAAACATTGAAGGCGCGGGTGCCACCGCCGGCACGTCCGCTGAGCATTACGGAGCCGTCGGGCAGTTCTTCGCACTTGGGTTCCATGCCGCCGGTGCGCTGTGCGGGATTCATCGGGTCGCCGAGAATATGCCATGTTTCGCCGAGGTCGTCGGTGTAGAATACCCAGCACTGAGTGTCGTTGACGGTGCGCGATGCGCCGCCGGCAATGGCATAGACGCGATAGTGTGAGCCCACCTTAACATATTTACTCTGCACCATGCGTCCGGCGGTAAAGAAGAAGCCGTCGACCTTGCCGTAGTCGCAGTTATTGTCGAGTTGAGTAAGAATGCTTTCGGTAATGTCCTTCCACTGCGTCCAGGTTTCGCCGCCGTCGGTGCTGCGCCAGATGGCAATGCCCTGAGGAATGGCGCGGGTGGCCTGGCCGATGGGCACACGGCCGCAGGTGCCGAGCATGAGCAGCTCGCCGGTTTCGCGGTCGGCCATCAACACGGGGTCGCCGAAGCCGCAGTCGCGGTTTTCGTTGCTGGTTGCGGGGGTACCCTGACCGTCGCCGTCGGCAACGTGATTGCCGTTAGCGTCAACCGGGTCGAAAGGTGCGGTCCAGTTCAGGCCGCCATCGTCGGAGTAGGCAACGTGGAGGTCAACCTCGCCGAAGCCTATGTCGGCGCCGCAGGGGCGGAAGTCGTTGACGGCTACCATTCGGCCGGCCTTGCTGCCTGCGGGAATGTAGGCAATTACCGGAATGCGATATACGGTTGAGTAGGGTGCATGGCCGGTGTAGGTGAACACGCTGACGCCGCGGCCGGTGGGCGAGGTTTCAGCCAGGCGTACCTTGAAGTCTTTGGCGAGGATGCCGCCGTTGGGGCCCTTAAGGGTGAAGGATGCCAACTGGCCGTAGCCGAGGCCGGCAACGGTGAGGGTCTGTTCGGTGGCCGAAGCGGTGACCTGCTGCGAGCCGGAAACCACGGTTACGGGCTTCGACGGGTCGTTGGCCACGAAGGTGATTTCAAACCCTACAACGCGGCGGCTGCCAAGGGTTGAAATGTAGTAGTTCGACTCTTGAGCGGTGCCCTCGCGCAGGTCGAGATGCTTACCGTCGGAGCCGGCAGCCATGTTGGCTACGCTCATGTTGTTGGTGGTTGTGGCGGCCAAAATCACCTCGGGCGACTCCCACATGCAGTAGAAAGTGCCTTTCGAAGAAGTGAGCTTGCCGGTTGTCAGGTCTACGTCATATTCCGTGTAGGCTTCGGGCACAACGGGGGTCAGGACAACCTGGAAGTTGGTTGTGGTTATGCCCTGGTTGTTGCCGGTAAGGGTTATCGCGGGAATGTCGAACTCGGCGGGTTTGACGTTGAGGGTCTGCACCTCGGAGGTGGAAACCAATGTTTTGCCCAGCGAGGATACGGTTACGGGGTCATTGGCGGAGTTGCCCACAAAGCTGAGGGTTATTTCCTTAACGCGCCATCCGGCCTCGGGAGAGAACACGTAGGTTGAGGATTTGCTGGAGCCTTCGCGCATGTCGAGGTTGATGCCGTCGGGGGCAGCCTGCATGTCGCGGCGCGACGCAGTCATGGTCAGGCCGGGCGCAGCTTCGGTGCTGGTCCATACCTGGGCCCAGCCCGTTGTGTAGTCGAGGGTGCCGGTTTGCATTGAAATCTGACGCACAACGTCGTCGGCAACCGCGGCCATCGCCGCGCCTAAAGTCAGGGCGACGCAGAAAAGTCTGTAGTTCATAAATGATTGGAATTGATTGGAATTATTTGCCTCCAAAGTTACAAAAAATATTGCTAATTGGCAAGTAGTTGCGCGTATTAGCCGTTAAACGGCCCCACGCCGGCCCCGGGAAGCGGGTTTCGGCAGCGGAATTTGGTAGTTACGCAGATTCTGCGTAACTTTGCCATAATGTTGAACTTAACTCCATTATGCCGGCCGTTTTTCGAAGCGCGATCAAAACGCCTGGCCCACAACGCCGACGAGCTCGAAACAACCCAGCGACGCGTGCTTCGCGAGCTGCTCCACGATGCCCGGTCAACCGAGGTTGGGCGCAGCTATGGTTTTGCCTCCATAGCCGATGCCGAGCATTTTGCGCTGCGGGTTCCGGTGCGCCCCTACGAGGACATCCGCCCCGACATCATGCGGATGGTCGGCGGCGAGCCCAACGTGTTGTGGCCCGGCCATTGCCGGCGGTTCGCGCAGTCGTCGGGCACCTCCGACGGCCGCTCGAAGTTCATTCCGGTTACCGACGCCTCGCTGAGTCGCAACCATTTCGAGGGCACGCGATGCTGCGTGGCGGAGTTTCTGCATCTGCATCCCCATAGCCGCCTGCTGGGCGGACGGTCGTTTATTCTCGGCGGGTCGTTTGCCACACGCCTTACCGGCCTCGGCCCGGGAGTGAAGGTGGGCGACCTTTCGGCGCACCTTATAGATAAGATGCCGGGCGGTTCGTCGCTTCTGCGCGTTCCGGCCGATAAAAACGTGGCGCTGATGGAAGACTGGCACCAAAAGATTCCCGCGCTGGTCGAGGCCTCGCGCCGTGCCGACATAAGGACGATTTCGGGTGTGCCGTCGTGGTTCCTCACCGTTTTGCGCGAAATATTGAAGGCCACCGGCGCTGAGACCGTCCACGACATCTGGCCCAACCTCGAAGTGTTTTTTCATGGTGGCATCGCCTTCGAGCCCTATCGCCAGCAATATGATGCAATCACCGACCCGGCGCGGATGCATTACCTGGAAACCTACAATGCTTCGGAGGGATTCTTTGCGGTTCAGGACCGTTTGACCCCCGGGGCGATGCTGCTGATTCCCGACGCCGGCGTTTACTATGAGTTTGACCCGCTCGACGGCGGTGAGCCCGTCAAGGCCTGGCAGGTTGAGCAAGGGCGCGTTTATGGCCTTATAATAACTGCGCCCAACGGATTGTGGCGCTACCCCATAGGCGACACGGTGCGCATCGAAACCACCTCGCCGCTGCGAATCTCTATTGCCGGACGCACCAAGCTATATATAAATGCGTTTGGCGAGGAGCTGATGGTTCATAACTCCGACGCCGCTTTGGCCGAAACGTGCCGTCGGCTGAACTGCCGGGTTAAGGACTACACGGCGGCGCCGGTCTACACCACCGGCACCAGCCACGGCCGCCATCAGTGGCTCGTAGAATTCGACCGGGCTCCGGAGTCGATAACAGCCTTTGCCGAAACCCTCGACCGCAACCTCTGTGAGCAAAACAGCGACTACGCCGCCAAACGCTCCGGCTCGATATTTCTCGACTGCGTGGAAGTCATACCCCTTCCGGCCGGAACCTTTGACCGCTGGCTGGCCTCGACAGGCAAGCTGGGAGGGCAGCGCAAGGTGCCCCGCCTATGCCCCGACCGCCGCATTGCCGACGAAATTTTAAAAAATTTTAAGGTGTGAGTGAACATTTTTAAGGATTAAATTGTCTTAATGGTATCAATTTAATTCTTTAACAAATTCAACTTAACCAAATTTCTACTAAGTATGAAACGATTTGCTCTCACACTTATTGCCACCGCTGCTATTGCCGGTGCCGCCAATGCTCAAACCGCCGAAAACACCCGCGCTCTGGCTCCTACCAAAGCCGGCGACCAGTGGTCGATTTCTCTTAAGGGCGGCATCGTTAACCCCCTGAATGCCATGAACGGCACTTCCTTCAAAGACAACATCCGTGGCGCCGCAGGCGTTGAAGTGCGCAAACAGCTTTCGCCTACTTTCGGCCTCGGCGTTGAAGGCGTAGCCGGTTTCAACACCACAACCTGGAACGGCGTCGACCCCGGCCCCAAAAATATCGTAGACCGCATGTATATCGGCACTTTCGGTGCTATCAACGTTAATAACTGGATTGCCGGTTATGCCGGACATCCCCGCCCCTTTGAAGTAGAACTCGTTGGCGGCCTCGGCTGGATCCACGGTTTCGCACCTCACACCAAATTCGCAGATGAGAGCAATGACCTTGGCGTTCGCACCGGCCTTAACTTCAACATCAACCTCGGCGAAGCCAAAGCATGGACCATCAACGTAAGCCCGTCGATTCTCTGGAACACCACCACCAAAGACTATGATCCCTTCTCGGGCCGCGTAGCTACCCTCGCCCTCATGGCCGGCGTTACCTACCACTTCGCTAACTCCAACGGCACCCACAGCTTCGCCTACGCCGCTCCCTGCGACTACACCCCCTACAATGATCAGATCAACGAACTCCGCGCAATGGTTGTTGCACAAGAAGCCGGTATTGCCGACCTCACCGCCACCAACGCAGGCCTCGCCGCTGCCAACGCTCAGCTGACCCGTGCCCTCGAACAGTGCCAGAACCGTCCCGCAACCGTTGTAAAAGAAACCACCAACACCCTCGAAAGCGTACGCTACGTCTTCTACAAGATTGGTTCCTCAAAGATTGGCGCAGACCAGCTCCCCAATGTTGAAATGATTGCCAACTACATGAAACACAACCCCACCTCGACCGTAGAAATCAACGGCTACGCATCGAAAGACGGCAACCTCGAATTCAACGAACGTCTGGCTCAGAGCCGCGCCGAATCAGTTAAGAACATGCTCGTCAACAAATACGGCATCAAGGCCGACCGCATCAAAGCCAAAGGCCAGGGCATCGGCGAAATGTTCAAAGAAGAAAGCTGGAACCGCGTTGCCATCTGTATCCTCAACGAAAAGTAATTTTCCTCAAGTCCTTATAAATCCCCAACGGGGGCTGTGCCAAAAGCGCAGCCCCCGTTAATTATTTATCGTGCTCCATTTATGTTGTCTTAAAGGTAGAAACCGAAGTCTTTGAGATATGTTAGGAGGTCTTCAAAATAAGACTTTCGGTTATCCTCATAAGTAGTGTATTTATCGAGATTCTTTCGTAGCCAACTATACTCTCGAATGTTAACGGAGGCAGTGGGCAGTGCGAAAGTCTTTGCTACTAGAACTTTTATTTCATCACACATTTGTTTGAAGTTGTATTCAGTGCCGTTTTGTGGCAGTCGTTTATGCTCAGAAAGATAGTTCTTCAAAGATAACATTTGTTCTTCAGTGGATTCAATTTTTGATTTCAGTACATTGCTTATCCATCGAGCAAGAGGCTTTTCTTCTTCTGATCCAGTTTGAATAGGCAATCTCTTTAGTGTTGATACAAATTGCTTTAGTTCTTCAAAACGAGTCTCAAAATTATGCCTTTTGTTAATTCTTCGTTCCTTATATTCTATTTCGGAAATAGAATTGACTGCTAATCCAATGTAATCATCTTCATAGATAATAAACCGTTTGTCTTTATCTCCAACAATCAACGAGTATATACTCTTTTTATTAGATCTCGGGAATTCTTCTAAAGCGAAATCCACCAAATCATCTAACGGTATTGGCTCATTAAACGTATGTAATATATGCTCCAGATAACTTGTTAAAGTTCCTGTAAAATGATTTGCCCAAGATTTTAATATGTATACACCTGTTTTGCCTTTCGGCTTGATGTTTGGATTTCTAAATATATATGGTTTGAGCTTTGAAGTATCATCTATTGGATTAGATGGATAAAGGGTATTAAATACCTGTTTGATCCTTTCCAAAGACATAGGTTCGCCGGCTTGCTCTAAAATATCGATACATCCATTGCATTAGGAAGCATCATTACATATCGATTATCCTCGACATCTACCGGATAGTTCTTCCTGAGATAATTTGCATAAATACAACATAGTAGACCTACATCCTTATGATATACGCGTTTTTCTTCTTCTTTTATATAGTCAAGAATATCAAGTCGTTCAACAGTAGTACGGCGTAATGCAATGACTCGAATAATACTGTTAAGGACATTCCTTATTTTGACATTTTCAATTAAGTTTTTGTTGACTAGATATTCTTTATCATTATCTTCAATTTGTATGATAGTATGCGTATCAGTTAGAGAACATACAAGAAGAGCGGTCTGGTAATACGACTCTTCTAGCATATTATCTCTTTGAACTTTACTCCAGAATAAGGAATCAAAAGGAATAATACTTTCCAACATGGGAGTAAGATAGCGGTAAATTTCGTCTTCAAGATTTTCGGGCAAGTTTATTTTTTTGCTTACAAGTTGACGAATACGTTCTCTGCTTAGATTATTCCTTTCTCCAACTTCAGATAAGTTATAACGTCTTCCTTCAGAATTGAAGCCATAGTATTCTCTATAGACATTCATTCTCGTATCTTCGCTTCTGAAAATATATTGTTTCGCAATGAAAAGGACCGGAATAATGCCATGCGTGGACATGCGCATTGCCACCTTTTCACACTCTTTTGTTAGCAGGAAAGGATAGTGTTCTCCTAATTGAGCAACCAGCCGTTCAAATTCATTGTTTACAGGAATATCAACATTAGGATCAATCCCCTTCGTAATCTCTTCAAAATGCGCTTTAACTTTGCTTAGAAAGAATTGAATCTCACCAGATGTCTTTTTGCCAATATTTTTAGCATCTATGGCATTGAACTTTTGGGTAGAATATATTGCATCTATTACAACTGATAGTTGGTATAATTGCGGAAAGGCCTTCTTTGCTCGCACATTAAGTTCACTAAATTTCCACATAATCCAACCCTTTAGCCGCACAACTGAACTGGGGGGCAACAGTTCAATTTTCTTTTTAGCGCTGATTAACTCTGTTTCATCAATTATTACTTGATCATGTTCTACATTTAGGGTAGCATCTTCCTGCAAATAATGATTGTACCGCTCTTTAAACTCATCTAATTCTACAAGCGTTTTTCGTCCGCAATTCCTGATTAGCTGTAAATGAAGTTTATCGGTTTTTAAGAGTTGAGCAAAATCTACGATCCCTGCTATACGGCATGTATTCATCGCCCTGGCAGATATAAGACCGAGTCTATATAATTCTTCGATGGTTGTTTCTGCTGAAATCATTATCTTCTTTTCCTTTTCAATGCGATAGTTGGGTGTGCGTCATACTGCTGTTTAAGTTTGTATAATTCACTTTTGGGGTCTACAATATCATTCCGATGACTTGAATAATACTTGAATAGTTCTTGAACTAACGGATTATCAAATCTCGCTATTCTTTTATCATCGAAATTGTTAGAATGGATAATATTTAAGACTTCTTGCTTTGTATCTTCATCAAGTGTATCCATACACTTTCGCCAACACTTTCGCCAGTGTTCGGGACCAAAGGAATTGACATCATCTAACCACTTGAAAAAGAAACGGTATAAGATAAAGGTTTCAGGCATTTCAAGTAATTCCTGAAACTCATCTAAATCTTTCCCAAAAGCTTCTTCAAAGAATGATGTGCCCTTCCCAACTTTACCTTTTGTACTATTCAGGATAGCTTGGATTGCCCTTATATATTTTCGATTCCAATGTTCTCCTATGAAATCTCGATTGTGGGAGTAATCAATCCCATCTGTTATTTCGCTATGTATGGGATGATACTTCATTGGAAAGGAATAGATACTTACATCTAATTCATCGCACAAGTCAACGTTAATGCGCAAACGTATATATAGTTCTTCCGGTGTATCTTTGTAGTTATAAAGTAGATAGTTAGAGAAATCCTTTATTCCGGCTTTCACCGAAAGCCTTACTGCTTTTTCATAAGAAGGTCTTGATTTTAAATCATCAAAGGCGATTCGTAAAGGTCTAATAGCGATAGAAGCCAACAATTTAACATTGACTTCATTAAACAATCTAGCATCAACACCTTGATTAAAATCTACATAACGTTGTATAGGAGTCGGCCTAAAATGTTTTTCGTATATAGGCTTTAATACAGGATATGACCGCAGAAGTTTTTCTTTACTAACAGTTGCAATATCCCGAATTTGGAAATCATCCATGACTCGATAAACGGTAAAAGCATCATCGGATTTTCCTTTTAACTTATCATATAGCTTTTGTATTTCTTTGAAACATTTTC
>CAZKPP010000046.1:0-17511 GCA_964554665.1 uncultured Bacteroides sp. | reverse complement strand
CTCTCCGCCCCAACTTCGTAAATTTGCATCCCGGAACCCAGCAATCTGCCATGCAAATTTTACCCCCCCAGGTATATCCCTAAAAATAAACCAATCCAAAATATGAAAAAACTCTTACTTTTAGCCCTCGGTACGCTATGCGCCCTCCCGGCCTTTGCCCGCGATTTCACCTACACCTACCAAGGCCATACCATTACATATACTGTAATAGACGAAACTGCCAAAACAGTACAAACCAAAGCTGGACAAGTTTATGGTAATAGTTTTGTTAACCTCGTAAATAGAGTTTCGGGAAGTTTGATTCTCCCATCAACTGTTTACGATGGCAGCGAAGAATATACTCTGACTACTATCGCCTCTCTATCTTTCTATAGCTGCAGCGAGCTGACTTCGATAACAATTCCCTACTCCGTAACCGAAATCGGCGACGATGCTTTCCGCGGCTGCCGCGGTCTGACATCGATAACAATACCCAATTCGGTTACCAAAATCGGCGCCTATACTTTCGCCTACTGCAGCGGCTTGACTTCGGTCACCATACCCAATTCGGTTACCAAAATCGGCTACTGCGCTTTCGAAAGCTGCAACAGCATGACGGAAGTGACATTTAATGCTGAAAATTGCACCTCATGCGGCGCAAAAGCATTTCCATATAACATTACGTCACTTACAATTGGTGAGAATGTAAAATGTATCCCGATGGATGCTTTCAAAGGCTGTAAGGGCTTGACTTCGCTCGTAATCCCCAACTCCGTAACCGAAATTGGCGTCTATGCATTCGATGGCTGCAGCGGCTTGACTTCTGTAATCATTGGCAACTCCGTAACTTCTATTGGCTACTGTGCTTTCCGAGCCTGCAGCGGCTTGACCTCGGTTACCATCCCAAATTCGGTGACTTCAATTGGAAGCTCTGCTTTCGCCGGCTGCAGCGGCCTGACTTCGGTCTCCATCCCCAACTCCGTAACCTCAATAGACGGCGCTTTCAGCTACTGCAGCGGACTGACTTCGGTGACCATCCCCAACTCCGTAACTGAAATTGGTGGCTGTGCTTTCGAAGGCTGTAGGGGCTTGACTTCGGTGACCATCCCCAACTCTGTGACCACAATCGGTGACCGTGCTTTCTACGACTGCTGGAACCTAACTTCGGTCACCATCCCCAACTCCGTAACCTCAATCGGCGGATATGCTTTCGAAGGCTGCCGCGGCCTAACATCGCTTACTATTGGCGATTCTGTTACCAAAATCGGCGATTGGGCTTTCGCTGGTTGCAGCGGGCTTGAGCGGATATATTCTTATGCAGTAAATCCTCCAGTTTGTGAGCATCCTAACTATACTTCCAATGATGTATTTAGCAACGTTGATAAGCAGTCGTGTGTGCTTTATGTACCCAAAGGCAGCAAAGCAGCCTATCGTTCTGCAGATAGATGGAGGAATTTTGTGAATATTGTTGAGATGCGGCCTGAACCGGTGGGGCCGGGAATGCCGCTGACGCTTTATCGCATTCATAATAAGCACCATGCGGGTAAGTATCTGACCATGGATGAGGATAAGATGCTGATTGCGGCCGACCTCGATGAAAGCAACCCCCAGCAGCTGTTCAAAATCGAGCCTGCAGGCGAAAAGGTTACCCTTGCGGCTCAGGGCACATTTATTGCCGAGGCAAGCCATGCCCCTGAGGTGCAAAACGGAACGTCTGACACCGAGCCCGGCCTCTTTTACTTGGTTCGCAACGGCGATGAGGTGGCTTTCGATAAGGAACGCCCCAACGGCGGTACATTCGCAGCCGGCTCTCGTGCGCTGAGCGTTCCGCATATAAATAATGCACATGTTAGCACTTGGGCAACAGGCACTCCCTACTCGTGGTGGTATCTTGAAGAGGTCACCTCGATGACACTCAATAACCTCGTGTATAACGATGGTAGCTACTACGGCAACATAACCATGCCCTTCGCCTTCAGCACCGATGCCGAGGTCTACACCGGTCTGCTCAACGATAACATTCTCGATATGACCGAGATAGACCATGACTTCGTGGAAGCCGGCAAGCCCGTGATTATCCGCTCGGCTTCGCCGGAGGTGACCCTCAACTTCTTGGAAAATGTTGACGAGCCGAGCGTTCAGGCCGCCGACAACCACCTGAGCGGCAACCTCTTTGCAGCCGACGCGCCCGAGAGCGCCCACGCATTCTGCGTGCTCCCCGACCCCGAGCGCCCCGCCTTCGCCGCCAACAGTCGCGCCATCGGTCGCAACGAATCGTATCTCGACTCAAGCATGGCTAACCACAACGAAGTGCTGCTCAACATCGACGGCACGGTGAGCATCGATGAGCTGAGCGTTGACGGCGCAATCGAGGTCTACGACCTGCGCGGCGTGCGCGTGGGCGACAGCACCGACGGCCTGCCGCATGGCGTTTACATCGTCAAGACGGCGACTCAGACGACAAAAGTTGCGATCTAAAAAAACACACATATCATCCCTTGAAAATCCCGCTCCGGCGGGATTTTTTTAATTTTGAATTGGAGGAGCAAAATCCGGGGGTGTGGGCGGCTCGCCGACACGCTTCCGCGACGCTGTGCGACGGCGAGCCGCCGTCGCCCCCGCAAGGCTCGCCGACACGCTACCGCGACGCTATGCGACGGCGGGCCGCCGTCGCCCCCGCAAGGCGTGCCCGCGGAGCGGGTTGTAAGAACATAGCCAGGCGGCAAGAAGCGCGTAGCGTTTCGCAGCCCCTGGTTGGGGCGTCCACCCACATGTAGGAGCGCCGTTAGGTGCGACAGAATAGTGTCGCAGCTCCGCAGCTCTCTTTTGTGGATGGCATTCTGACCAGGGGTTACGGCCGCTAACGCGGTCATCACCCCTGGCTATTTTCTGGCTCAACTAACGTTGCTTTTTGCCGCTCAGCGACGGCTTTTTTGTTATTTGTCGTTGTAGTGGCCTTTTAGCGAAACCACTGCTACATAGACTTTGTCTTCTTCGATGCCGTATATCAGGCGGTCGCGTTTTGTTATTTCTCGGCTCCAGAGTCCTGACATGTCGCCTTTGAGCTGTTCAACGTGGCCTGTTCCGGTATTTGGATGTTCTTTCAGTTCCTCGAAAAGATTGAGAATCTTTTTTAATACTTTCTTTTGACCTGATTTTCGCCACTCCGCCAAGTGTTTCGTGGCTTCGTCTGAAAATATAAGCTCGTAGGTCATACTCCTAATAGCTGTTTGATTTCATCCATGGTGTAGGCTTTGGTTCGGCCGGCCTTGATGTCGTCTAAACCACGCTTGACGGATGCAACGTTTTCGGGGTCGTTAAACCATGGGTCGCCGGAGGGGGAGGGGTTTTCGGTAACTTCAACGGAAATAGCGTTAGCCTTAGAAATCAGAATGGTTTCAATGAAATTTTTGAGGCTCTTGCCCTGGGCTACTGCCATAAGCGAGAGTTTCTGGAGGGTATCGACCGGCAGGTCGATATTTTTACGTTTAATATTTATTGCTGTTGCCATAGTTTATATATTTTATGATGCAAAGATACAAAATATATATTATATATACAAGCCGACTGTCTTATTTTGAAGGCGTTAACATATTTTAACGATTGGGGGGGGTAAATTGGGAGATTATGCGTAACTTTGCAGTGCAAATGCGCGCCGCGAGGCGGAGCGTACGGGAGAATACATCACCTTTGGCAATACGGCTTCGGCGGTAAGTGATGAGAGCAGCGGTTCTCCCTGGATTTTACTTTGAGGTGAAATCCTAAACCCTTGCGAAAGGGAGACATCGCGATTGGTCCCTGCTGGCTGATACATTGTTTAACTGCTTCGACCGAAGGGTGCGACCCCGCGGGCGGAGTTTACGAAGTATTACTGTCAGCAACATGTTACAACCCGACCTGCATATCGGCCAAATAATCCGCAACGAAATTCACCGTCAGGGAATATCCATAGTTGAGCTGAGCAATCAGCTCCATTGCTCGCGCCAGCGCCTCTACGACATTTTCGGGCGCTCGGTGGTCGACACCCAAACCCTCTGGCAATTGAGCCTGGCCCTCCACACCGACTTTTTCCACCCATTCAGCATTGCCCTCGGCCACGCGGGCGATGCCCCTGCACGCGCAATCTAACGAAAGGCACACATTATATTATCCAAGTTGGCGACTGCGGAAAAGTCGCCATCTTTTTTTTCGCCGCGGGGGAAAAGTGTTGAAAAAATCGGTTGTAACTTTTGGGTTTAGAAAAAAAGTGCGTATATTTGCAGAATAATTCTAACTTCATTAACCAAAACTATAACCATTCAAGACCTATGAAGAGAGTCTATACATTCGGCAACGGCAAAGCCGAAGGTAACGCTAACGACCGTAACCTCCTGGGCGGCAAAGGCGCTAACCTCGCCGAAATGAACCTCCTGGGCATGCCCGTGCCCCCCGGCTTCACAATCACAACCGAAGTCTGCACCGAATACACTCAGTATGGCCGCGACGAAGTTGTTAAACGCATTCAAAAAGATGTTGAAAAGGCTATTGCTCACGTTGAAGAGCTCACCGGCCGCAAATTCAACGACCCCGCAAACCCCCTGCTCGTGTCGGTACGCTCCGGTGCCCGCGCTTCGATGCCCGGCATGATGGACACCGTGCTCAACCTCGGCATGAACGACGCCACCGTTGCTTCGCTGGCCGAAAAGAGCGGTAACCCCCGCTTTGCCTGGGACTCGTATCGCCGCTTCGTTCAGATGTATGGCGACGTAGTGCTCGGCATGAAGCCCAAATCCAAAACCGACATCGATCCCTTCGAGGCTATCATGGACAAGGTTAAGGAAGCCAAAGGCGTTAAACTCGACACCGAGCTGAGCGTCGACGACCTGAAAACCCTTGTTAAGGAATTTAAGGCTGCCGTTAAGGAACACACCGGCAAGGACTTCCCCGACTCAGCCTGGGAACAGCTCTGGGGCGGCATCTGCGCCGTGTTCGACAGCTGGATGAACGAGCGCGCAATTCTGTATCGCCGCATGAACCAGATTCCCGAAGAATGGGGCACTGCAGTTAACGTACAGGCCATGGTTTACGGCAACATGGGCGATAACTCCGCAACCGGCGTTGCTTTCAGCCGCGACGCTGCCACCGGCGAAAACATTTTCAACGGCGAATACCTCATCAACGCCCAGGGCGAAGACGTGGTTGCCGGCATCCGCACTCCGCAGCAAATCACCGTTGAAGGCTCGCGCCGCTGGGCCGCCCTTCAGGGTATCAGCGAAGAAGTTCGTGCCGAAAAATATCCCTCGCTCGAAGAATCGATGCCCGACTGCGCTGCCGAACTCATCAGCATCGCCCACAAGCTCGAAGACCACTATAAAGACATGCAGGACATGGAATTCACCATTCAGGACGGCAAACTCTGGATGCTGCAGACCCGTAACGGTAAGCGCACCGGTGCCGCTATGGTGAAGATTGCCATGGACCTTCTGCGTGCCGGCGAAATCGACGAAAAAACCGCCCTGCTCCGCATGGAACCCCAGAAGCTCGACGAGCTGCTCCACCCCGTGTTCGACAAATCGTCGCTCAAACACGCCAAGGTTGTTGCCAAGGGTCTGCCCGCATCGCCCGGCGCCGCTACCGGCCAGGTAGTATTCTTTGCCGACGACGCTGAAGCATGGGCCGAAAAGAAAAAGAAAGTTGTTCTGGTTCGCATCGAAACCTCGCCCGAAGACCTTCGCGGCATGGCTGTTGCCCAGGGCATCCTGACCATGCGCGGCGGCATGACTTCGCACGCTGCCGTAGTTGCCCGCGGCATGGGTAAATGCTGCGTATCCGGTGCCGGCGAAATCGTTGTTGACTACGAAGCCAAAACCGTTACCATGGGCGGCAAAACCTACAAAGAAGGCGACTGGATTTCGCTCAATGGTTCTACCGGCGACGTTTACGACGGCCAGGTGCCCACCACCGAACCTGAACTCGACGGCGACTTCGGCGCAATCATGAACCTCGCCGCCAAATACACCAAGACCCTGGTTCGCACCAACGCCGACTCGCCCCGCGACGCCAAGCAGGCCCGCCACTTCGGCGCTCAGGGTATCGGCCTCTGCCGCACCGAACACATGTTCTTCGAAGGCCACCGCATCGACGCCGTTCGCGAAATGATTCTCGCCGGCGACGTTGAAGGCCGCAAAGCCGCTCTTGCCAAGCTCCTGCCCATGCAGCGCGGCGACTTTGAAGGCATCTTCGAAGCCATGGACGGCTACGGCGTGACCATCCGTCTGCTCGACCCGCCGTTGCACGAATTCGTGCCTCATCAGACCGCAACCCAGAAAGAACTCGCCGAAAAGATGGGCCTCACCCTCGAAGAGGTTAAGGCTAAAGTTGACTCCCTCGAAGAGTTCAACCCCATGCTCGGCCACCGCGGCTGCCGTCTGGGCATCACCTATCCCGAAATCACCGAAATGCAGACCCGCGCTATCATCGAAGCTGCCCTCGCTTGCAAGGCCCGCGGCATCGACGTTAAGCCCGAAATCATGATTCCGCTGGTAGGCTCGCTCAAGGAACTCCAGAACCAGAACGCCGTTATCCGCGAAACCGCCGCTAAGGTGTTCGCCGAAAAGGGTGCTTCGATTCCCTTCCTGGTTGGTACCATGATTGAAGTTCCCCGCGCCGCTCTGACCGCCAACGAAATCGCCAGCGTTGCCGAATTCTTCTCGTTCGGCACCAACGACCTCACCCAGATGACCTTCGGCTTCAGCCGCGACGACGCTCCCAAGTTCCTCAAGTTCTACAAGGAACATGGCATCATCAAGGTTGACCCCTTCGAAGTTCTCGACCAGGAAGGCGTTGGCCAGCTCGTAGAAATGGGCGTTAAGAAAGGCCGTGCCACCCGCGAAGACCTCAAGGTAGGTATCTGCGGCGAACATGGCGGCGAACCCAGCTCGGTTAAGTTCTGCGCCAAACTCGGCATGAACTACGTAAGCTGCTCGCCCTTCCGCGTGCCCATCGCCCGCGTAGCTGCGGCGCAGGCTGCAATCGAAGATTAATTCTTTTGAACCTTAATTGACATTAAGGCCGAGAAATCGGGTAACCGCTTTCTCGGCCTTATTATTTGATTTAGTAGTTGCTATGAAAATATTTTCGACCGCGTGGACTGCAATCTGCGCGCTCGCTACCTTTCCGTTTCTCAGCGGCGAAGAACGCCGGCTGATTTATGGCGACACCCGGCGCTGGGCCGAGTTTAAGGAGCAGCGGTGCTCAACGCGGTTTTTCATAAAGCTTTTTGCAGAGTCTGAGGAGTTTCGCTCCGTGGTTTATTACCGCGTGCGCAACCGCTTCCGCATTTTGCCTCAACTGTTTTTAAAGGGCCAGCGGTCGTGCTATATAAGCTGTCGCCGTGCGGGCCAAGGACTTTTGCTGATTCATGGCTACTCAACCATTATCAACTGCGAGTCGGTTGGCGAGAACTGCACGTTTTTTCAGAACGTGACGATAGGTTATTCCCGCGGCCATACGCCCGTGATTGGCAATAACTGCGTTTTCGGGTGCAATTGCGTGGTTTTGGGAGGTATTACTATAGGAAATAACGTCATTGTGGGTGCCGGCGCCGTAGTGACGAAAAATGTGCCCGACAACTCGGTAGTCACGGGCAATCCGGCCGTGATTCGCCCCAAAGATTTTCAGGGCGAAATCCTCGACTACGTCTAAAAATCAATTAGCCAATGGTGGCGCCGCATATCCACTAATCCTGCGGCGGTGAAGGTTACGCCTTCGGCTTTCAATAGCGGAATTTGGTCGGGCCAGTGAGGGGCGGTTCGTCCCTGAAAATTAACAACCCGATGGCATGGAGTAGGGGACTCAAAGCCAAATGCTCCGAGAATTTTACCCACGAGCCGGGCTTGGGTCGGCTCGCCCGCCAGGGCGGCAACGTCGCCGTAGGTCAGCACCTTGCCCGCGGGAATGGAGTTGACAACGAGCTCGACTTCGCGAACAAACGCCAGTCGCTCAGCGGCCTTCATACGGTCAGCGAGACAGGGCGGATTTCAGGGCAGCTACGGCTGCTTCGGGCGAAGGCTCGGAGGCGAGCAGGCTAACGAACTTGCTGCCGATAATGGCGCCTGCTGCCGAGGCCTGCGCCGCTTCGAGGGTCTGGCGGTTAGAGATGCCGAAGCCAATCATACGCGGATTGCGAAGGCCCATGGCGTTGATGCGGGCGAAATAGGCCTGCTTGGCGGCGTCGAACTCCTTTTGGGCGCCGGTTGTTGCAGCCGACGAAACCATGTAGATGAACCCGTCGGTGTGTTGGTCAATAAAGCGGATGCGCTCGTCGGACGTTTCGGGGGTAATCAGCATTATAATGCGCAGGCCATGGCGGTCGGCTATCGGTTTATATTCTTCGAGATAATCTTTAAAGGGAAGGTCGGGAATGATTACGCCGTCGATTCCGCAGCGCACACATTCGCGGCAGAACTGCTCGAAACCGAAGTGCATAATCGGATTCAGATAGCCCATCAGAATCAGCGGAATGGTGATTTCGGAGCGCACGTCGGCCAGCTGCTCAAACAGCGTGCGCAGGCTCATGCCGTTGCGCAGGGCGCGGGTTGCGGCATCCTGAATAACCGGACCGTCGGCCATGGGGTCGGAAAAGGGTATGCCGATTTCAACCATGTCAATGCCGCCGGCCTGCAGTGCCCGGAGCGTCGGCATCGTAGAGTTGAGTTCGGGGTCGCCGGCGCAGAAATATATGCTCAGCAATCCTGATTTTTTTTCGCTGAAAAGTTTATTGATTCGATTCATGTTGTATGGGCTTTTTGAGTTTTGCAAGAAAGGTTGCGAGCAATTCGGGCTGCTTGACGCCGGGCTCCGACTCAAAGCGGCTGTTAAGGTCTATGCCCGCAAAGAGCGGATGGTCCATGGCGTTGATGGCCTCGAAATCGTCGGGCCCGATTCCGCCCGAAAGCAGAAAGGGCACCGGCCCGCTATAGCTGTTGAGCAGCGACCAGTCAAAATGCTGTCCGGAGCCGCCGAAGGCCTCGGTGGGCGTTTCAAACAGCAGATAGTCAACCGGATAGTCGAGGGTCGAGAGGTCGGCGTCGCTGCTGACGTGAACGGCCTTAATCACCTTAACGCCCGATTTCTTGACTTCGGCGCAGAAGTCGGGAGTTTCAGAGCCATGGAGTTGCACGCAGTCGAGACCGAAATCCTTGATTTTTGGTGAAATCTCGGCCAGCGGTGCGTTGACAAACACCCCGACGCGACGTGCGTTTTGCGGAAGATACGGCGGCAGAGCGGCAACATGGCGCTTCGACCGAGGATAGAATATAAACCCCATCCAGTCAATGCCCAAGGCTTCGACCCGGCGGATATTATCCGCCTCTCTCATTCCGCAAACTTTAACTATCATATCCCCGAAATGAACTCCTTGAGCGTTTGGGCCGGGTCGGCCGTTTTCATAAAGGTTTCGCCAATGAGAAATCCGCGGAATCCGGCGCGACGCAGCTCGGCCACGGTTTCGGGCCGCGCGAGTCCGCTTTCGCTCACGAGGGTAAATTCCGGCGGCAGGCTTTGGGCCAGGCGGAAAGAGTTTTGAACGTCGGTGTGGAATGTGCCGAGGTTGCGATTGTTAACGCCAACCATGTCTACGTGGTCGCAAACGTGGTCGAGCTCCGGCTCGGAATGAACTTCGAGCAGAACCTGCAGGCCTAATTGGCGGGCCTGGCGCGCCAGTTCTTGAGCCTGGGCCGGGGTCAGCGCCGCGGCAATCAGCAATACGGCGTCGGCACCGGTGGCGCGGGCCTCGAAAAGCTGCAGCTCGTCGATAATGAACTCCTTGCGCAGCAGCGGAATGTTGACCAGCGGCCTTACCTCTTTCAGAAACTCCAGCGAGCCGCCGAAGTAGGGGCCGTCGGTGAGAATCGACAGCGCTGCGGCTCCGGCGTTGGCGTAGGCCGGCGCCACCAGGCGCGGGTCGGCCTGTTGGTTAATCCACCCTTTTGAGGGCGATTTGCGCTTGAACTCGGCGATTATGCCGGAGTCGGAACCTCGCAGAGCCGCGGCCATGTCGAGCGTATTGCGCGAGTCGACGGCGCGTTCGGCCGCGGAATAAATCTCGCGGGCGCGGGTGCGCAGCTTGGCTACTTCGGGCCGCTTCGACGCTATGATTTCTTCCAGAACGTCTTTCATCGGTTCAGTTCAATGTAGCGGTTGAGCACTTTCAGGGCCGCTCCGGAGCGGAGCGATTCCCGGGCTTCGGCCACGCAGTCGGCAATGCTTTTTTCGGGGTTGATAACGAACAGGGCCATGGCGGCGTTGGCAATAACAACGTCGGCCTGGGCCTGCGAAGATTCTCCGCGCAGAACCGAGTCGAAAATCTTAACCGCATCGGCTATTGAGTCGCCGCCGAAAATTTCTGACGCCTTAACCTGTGGCATACCTAAATCTGCCGGGTTGAAAACGCCCTCGCGGCTGTTGCTGACAAAGCGGAAAGCTCCGGTCAGCGAAACCTCGTCGTAGCCGTCGTAGGAGTTCACAATGCCGTAGCGGTCGCCGATCTGCTGGTGAATTGCCGTGTAGAGTCTGAGCTGATTGGCTGTTGCAACGCCGTGGAGGTTGAATTTCGGTTGCGCGGGGTTGATGAGCGGCCCGAGAATGTTGAAAACCGTAGGCACCTGAAGGGTTTTGCGAATCGGGGCAACGTTTTTCATGCCATAGGCAAAAAGCGGCGCGTGGAGGTAAACGAAGCCGGCTTCTTCGAGCGAACGGCGCAGGCGGTCGGGGTCGGCGGTGAATTTTACGCCGTGGGCTTCCAGAACGTTGCCGGCGCCGCTGACCGATGTGGCGCTGTAGTTGCCGTGCTTGCAAACCTTATGGCCCGCTCCGGCAACCACAAACGATGCGCAGGTTGAAATGTTGAACGTATTCTTGCCGTCGCCTCCGGTGCCTACAATGTCTACCGTTTCGATGTCGCTGAAATCAACGTGTGCGCCGGTTTCGAGCAGGGCGTCGCGGAAGCCGAGCACTTCGTCGGCCGTAATGCCGCAAACCTCCATTGCATAGAGCAGCGCGCCGACCTGAATCGGCTCAAAGCGGTTTTCGGTAATTCCGAGCATCAGCTCGCGGGCCGCCGGGCGCGAAAGCTCCTTGGTCCGGGCAAATTCTTTCAGTATGGTTTTCATCTTTTCAGCCAGTTTTCAATGATTTTAGCACCCTGCGGGGTAAGAACGCTTTCGGGGTGGAACTGCACGCCGCGGATGTCCAGCTCTTTATGGCGCAGGGCCATGATTTCGCCTTCGTTGCTGACGGCGGTGACTTCCAGACAGTCGGGAAATCCGTCGGGACTCACTACCCACGAGTGGTAGCGGCCAACTTCAAACTCATCGGGCAGACCCTCGAAAATATAGTCGTCGGCAATTCGGCGGATGGGTGTGGCGACGCCATGGTGCACCTCGCTGAGGTTCACCAGCCGGCCGCCGAAGCTCTCGCCGATTGCCTGGTGGCCCAGACACACACCGAGAATAGGCTTGCGTCCGGCGTAGGTGCGGATAACGTCGAGAAGCAATCCCGCCTCCGACGGAATGCCGGGGCCCGGCGACAGGATAATCTTGTCGAACTGTTCGAGTTGGTCGAGTTGGAAGCGGTCGTTGCGCAGGGCGGTAACCTCCGCGCCGAGCTCGCGCACCAGGTGAACGAGATTATAGGTAAACGAATCGTAATTGTCGATAATAACTGTTTTCATAACGCGGATTTAGATTTCGCCGGCGGTTTCTATGGCTTTGCGCAGTGCGCCGAGCTTGTTGTTTACCTCCTGGAGTTCATATTCTACATCGCTTTTGGCAACTACGCCGCCTCCGGCCTGAAACCAGAGCTCGCCGTTGCGCGACACGAAAGTGCGAATAGTTATTGCCTGATTCAAATCGCCGTTGAAGCCGATAAAACCGATGCAGCCGCCATAGGCTCCGCGGTTGTGGGGCTCGTAGCGCGAAATCAGCTCCATGGCCTTGACCTTCGGCGCGCCGGAAAGGGTGCCGGCCGGGAAGGTGTCGATAAATGCGCGTACGGGGTCCGCGTCGGGATTCAGGGTGCCGCTCACTCGCGAAACAAGGTGAATCACGTGAGAGTAATACTGCATGTCCTTATAGAACTCAACGTGAACCCCGCTGCAGTTACGGCTAAGGTCGTTGCGCGCAAGGTCAACGAGCATAACGTGTTCGGCATTCTCCTTGGGGTCGTTGCGCAGATATTCGGCTGCGGCTCGGTCTTCGTCGGGGTTGCCGGTGCGTTTGGTGGTGCCGGCAATGGGGTCGATGTAGGCTTTGCGGCCGACTATGCGGCAGTGGGTTTCGGGCGAGCTGCCGAAGATGCGGAAGCCTCCGAAGTCGAAATAAAACAGGTAGGGCGACGGATTTATCGACCTCAAAACCCGGTAGAGCTTAAAGTCATCGCCTTCGTAGCGCTGAACAAAGCGGCGCGACGGAACTATCTGGAACACGTCGCCGCGCAGGCAGTGGGCTATGCAGCGGCGTATGTTCTCGCGGTGGCCGTCGTCGGTAAGGGTTGACTCAACAGGGCCTACGGGATGGAACGAGTAGCTGTGGAAGGTGCGCCACTGAATGTCGCGCTCCAAAACGTCGAGGTCATCTTTCTCGCCCTCGGCCAGAATTTCCACCAGCGTAACTTCGTTGCGGAAGTGGTCGAAAACAATAATGTCCTTATAGAGGATATAGAGCAGGTCGGGCGCATCGTTGCGCTCAAGGGTTTCGTCTTTAACCTCGATTGGCTCGAAGTAGCGCACGGCGTTGAAGGTCATGTAGCCGTAGAGACCGACAACGTCGGAGTCGGGGCCGGAGATTTCAAAGCTGTGCAGGAACTCGTTGATGGCCATGTCTACGCTATAACTCTCGTCGATCGGGCGGTCGATGGCCGAGCCGTCGGGAAACTTCAGGGAGGCAACGCCGTGGGCAACGCTCACCGAGCCTATGGGATGAACGGCTATGTAGCTGCGCGAGTTTTCGCCTCCATGGTAGTCGGAGCTTTCCATCAGGGCCGACTGCGGGTAGGCGTCGCGCACCTTCAGATAGGTGCTTACGGGGGTTACGAGGTCGCCGAGAATTTTTTTCGACGCCGTGTGGTATATGAATTTTTTCACTGGAAGTTAGCGAGATAGGTTTCTATGTCTTTGTCGCCGCGACCGCTAACGGTCAATACAACCACGTCGTCGGGGCGGAACTTCATTTTCGGCAGCATTCCGAGCGCATGGCTGCTTTCAAGGGCGGGGATAATCCCTTCGAGGCGCGTCAGTTCGAAGGCGGCCTTGAGCACTTCGTCGTCGTTAACGGCCATGACCTGAGCGCGTCCGGTAGCGTAGAGGTTGCAGTGCAGCGGTCCGGTGCCCGGATAGTCGAGGCCGGCGCTGATAGAGTAGGGCTCGATAATCTGTCCGTCGTCGGTTTGCATCAGCTTGATGCGCGAACCGTGGAGAATGCCGTCGGTGCCGATCTGGAGCGAAGCGGCGGTTTGGCCGCTGTCGATGCCGAGACCTCCCGCTTCGGCAAGGGCGATTTTTACCCGCGGGTCGTCGAGATAATGATAAATAGTGCCGGCAGCGTTTGAGCCGCCGCCTACGCAGGCCATGAGCCAGTCGGGCCAGTCGCGCCCCTCCTTTTCCATGAGCTGCTGCTTGATTTCTTCGGAAATTACGCTCTGAAGCCGCGCAACCATGTCGGGGTAGGGGTGAGGGCCCACAGTAGAGCCGATAACGTAGAAGGTGTCGGCCGGGTGGCAACACCAGTGGCGTATCGCCTCGTTGGTGGCATCTTTGAGGGTCATGTTGCCCGAACGCACCGCGTGGACTTCGGCGCCGAGCATTTTCATGCGCTGAACGTTAACGCGCTGGCGCTCAACGTCGGTGGCGCCCATATAAACCGTGCATGGCATATTCATCAGGGCGCAAACGGTTGCGGTGGCCACGCCGTGCTGCCCCGCTCCGGTTTCGGCGATGATGTTTGTCTTGCCGAGCTTTTTGGCCAGCAGAACCTGACCGATGGCGTTGTTGATTTTGTGGGCCCCGGTGTGGTTCAGGTCTTCGCGCTTCAGATAAATCTTGCAGCCGTAGCGTTCGCTCAGGCGGCGGGCGTGATAAAGAGGCGACGGACGTCCTACGTAGTCGCGCAGCAGGCTGCGGTACTCCTTGCGGAATTCCTCGCTTTCGATTATGGGCAGATAGGCCTTGCGCAGGTCTTCAACCGTTTTATAAAGTATTTCGGGAATGTAGGCGCCTCCGTATGGCCCGTAAAACCCGTTGTTGTCGACATTATATTCCATAAGACCGCAAATTTACGAAAATTCCCGGAATTTCCAACTGCTCCGGGCGGATTTGTGTAGTTGCGAAAAATTTTGTAATTTTGCATCCGTATATACTATTGACCAAAAATTGTATGGAAAGAGAAGTCAGAGTACGTTTTGCCCCCTCTCCAACGGGGCCGCTCCACATCGGCGGCGTTCGCACCGCCCTATATAATTATCTTTTTGCCCGTCAGCATGGCGGCACTATGATTCTGCGCATCGAAGACACCGATTCACACCGTTTCGTACCCGGTGCGGAGGCCTACATCATCGAAGCCCTGAAATGGCTCGGCATTGAAATCGACGAAGGCGTTGGCCACGGCGGCCCCTACGGCCCCTATAAGCAGAGCGAGCGCCGCGACATTTACCGCGAGTACGTAAAGATGCTTCTCGACAACGGCAAAGCCTACATTGCTTTCGATACCCCCGAGGAACTCGATGCCGCCCGTCAGGCCACTCCCAATTTCCAGTACGACAGCCACACCCGCGGCCAAATGCGCAACTCGCTGACCATGGACCCCGCCGAAGTGCAGAAACTCATCGACGAAGGCACCCCCTACGTTGTGCGCTTCAAAATCGACGGCGGACGCGCCGTTGAGGTCAACGACCTGATTCGCGGCAAGGTGACCATCAAGAGCGACATCCTCGACGATAAAGTTCTCTATAAAAGCGCCGACGACCTGCCGACATATCACTTGGCAAACATTGTCGACGACCACCTGATGAAGGTGTCACACGTTATCCGCGGCGAAGAATGGCTGCCGTCGGCTCCCCTCCACGTGCTCCTTTACGAGGCTTTCGGCTGGACCGACACCATGCCTCAGTTCGTCCACCTGCCGCTGCTGCTTAAGCCCGACGGCAAAGGCAAACTCTCGAAGCGCGACGGCGACCGCCTCGGCTTCCCGGTGTTCCCCCTGCTCTGGACAGACCCCGAAACCGGCAATATTTCGCGCGGCTACCGCGAGGACGGCTACCTGCCCCAGGCCGTGGTGAACTTCCTGGCCCTCTTGGGCTGGAATCCCGGCGACGACACCGAAATCATGTCGATGCAGGAGCTCATCAACCGCTTTTCGCTGGAACATTGCTCGCGCTCAGGCGCTAAGTTCGCCTACGAAAAAGGCACCTGGTTCAACCACCAGTATCTGCAGATGCTCCCCGACGAAGAACTCGCCGAGCTGTTCAAGCCGATACTCAAGGAACATGGCGTCGACCCCGACAAGTTCGGCGACGAATATATCCGTCGCGTCGTCGGCTTGGTCAAGGGCCGCATAAACTTTGTGCGCGACCTCTGGGCCAACGCCGCATTCTTCTTCGTGGCCCCCACCGAATATGAAGAAAAGAGCGTTAAGAAACGCTGGACCGCCGAAACCCCCGACCAGCTGCGCGAAATGCTCGACTGGATGCGCGCCCTCCCCTCGCTGAGCCCCGCCGATGCCGAGCGTCCGGTGCTCGACAACATCAAGGAGCGCGGCTGGCACATGGGCAACGTCATGAACGCCCTGCGCCTGGCGGTTGTTGGCGAATGCAAGGGCCCCCACATGTTTGAAATCACCGAGCTGCTCGGCTTCCCCGAAGTTGAACGCCGCGTGCTGGCAGCTATCGAAAATATTAAACCGCAATGATTCGCGCCGGCATTTTGGGCGGCGAAGGTTTTGCCGCCGGCGAGCTGATTCGCCTCCTGATCAACCACCCCGACGTGGAGCTCAGTCGCGTGCAGAGCAAGCTCTACGACGGGCGCCTGCTCACCGAAGTGCATCAGGGTATGGAGGGCGAAACCTATCTGCGGTTCACGGCCGACGTTGACTTCGACGACCTCGACGTTGTGTTCTGCTGCTATCCACACGGCCACACCTCGCAACTCTTTGCAAACCGTCAGCTCCCCGAAGGCATCAAGGTTATCGACCTCGCGCGCGACTTCCGCATAGAGTCGCCCGAAAGCGACTTCGTTTACGGCTTGCCCGAGCTCAACCGCCGCCGTCTGGTCCATGGCGTAACCCGCGTGGCCAACCCCGGCGCGTTTGCCACGGCCATCGAGCTGGCCCTGCTGCCGCTGGCCAAGAACCTGCTGCTCAACTCGCCGATTCACGTAACCGCCATTACCGGTTTCTCCGGCTCGGCAGTTGAAAAGTCGAGCCCCGACCAGCTCGCGTGGCATCGCGACAACGTTTCCATCTACCAGCCGCTACACCACGACCACCTGCCCGAAATCCGTCAGACCCTGCAGACCCTCCAGAGCTCGTTCAACTCCGAGCTGCTCTTCATTCCCATGCGCGGCTCCTTTGCGCGCGGCATGCTGATTACGGCATATATGGATATGCCCGTGTCGCTCGACCAGCTCCGCAACCTCTATGAGGACTACTACGCCGACCATTCGTTTACATTCGTTGTTGACCGCCGGCCCGACCTCAAAGACGTTGTCAACACCAACAAATGCCTGATTCATCTCGAAAAAATCGGCAACCGTCTGCTCATAACCGCAGTTATCGACAATATTATCAAGGGCGCCGCCGGCCAGGCCGTTCACAACATGAACCTGCTCTTCGGCCTCCACGAAAAAGTGGGCCTCGCCCTGAAGTCAAGCACCATCTGAACTCTAAAATTATATGGCACAACTTTCCGAACAAGAACAAATCCGCCGAAACTCGCTTGAGCAAATGCGCTCGCTCGGCATCGAACCATATCCCGCAGCCGAATTCCCCGTTACGGGCTATTCCGACGAAATCCGCACAAACTTTTCCGACGAACAAGACCCGCCCCGCGAGGTTGCCGTTGCCGGACGCATCATGAGCCGCCGCATCATGGGCAAAGCCGCCTTTGTTGAGCTCAAAGACGACCGCGGCCGCATTCAAATCTACATCAGCCGCGACGACATCTGCCCCGGCGAGGATAAGGAACTCTACAACACCGTGTTCAAGAAGCTGCTCGACATCGGCGACTTCATCGGCGTCAAGGGCTTCGTTTTCCGCACCAAAACCGGAGAAATCACCGTCCATGCCAAAGAACTCATAGTGCTGGCCAAATCGCTGCGCCCGCTCCCCATCGTAAAGGTTAAGGATGGCGTTGTCTACGACTCGTTCGACGACCCCGAGCTGCGCTATCGCCGCCGCTACGTCGACCTCATCGTCAACGAAGGCGTTAAAGATATTTTCGTCAAGCGCACCAAGGTGTTCAACTCCATGCGCAACTTCTTCAACGAAGCCGGCTACATGGAAGTCG